>JAFGIS010000584.1 GCA_016929495.1 Polyangiaceae bacterium
ATCTGCGTGCCTTCCTGACCATCGTCGGCACCCGTCCGAACACCCACGTCCGGCTGCGCACCGCAACCCGCATCCTGGGGACCAGCGCGCGCGGTGCGAGTCAGGCTCTGGTCGGTCAGCGCGGGCTCCCCGAGGTTTTGGCAGGTGGACAGCTCGACGTCGAGCTCGGCCCGTTCGACGTGCTCAACCTCGAGACCGATGGCTTCAATGCCGACTTCACCGGATCGCTCGTCGAGGCCGATCAGCCCATCGTGGTGTTCAGCGGCTCCGAGGCCAGTGATGCGCCATTCTTCCAGACGCTGTCGCAACGACGCTGCTGCGCCGACCATCTCGAGGAGCAGCTCGACCCGGTGCGAACGGCCGGCAAGCGCTTCGTGGCGACCGTGTCCCCGAACCGTACCCAGGCGGTCAGCGCCGCGGGCGGGGATGTGGGCCCCGTCACCCAGCCCGAGTACTTCCGCGTGATTGCCAGCACCGAAGGCGGCGCCGTGGTGACGACCACCCTCGAGGACCAGCCGATCATCCACCTGTCCGGGCGGGGAGCGTACGCCGACATCGAGAGCACGCGGCACTTCATGCTCGAGAGCGATCATTCGATCATGCTCGGCAGCGTCTCCCCGAGCCAGGACGCCGCCGGGGTGCCCCGCGGAATGCCCGGCGGCGATCCGAGCTTCCTGCTCGTCCCTCCGGTCGAGCAGTTCCGCAGCAACTACGTCTTCCTGACCCCGGACAAGTACGGGTTCGACTTCGTGCGCATCATCGCTCCCCCCGGGGCGATCGTCGTCTTCGACAATCAGGCCCTGGAGGATATCCCCGGTTGCACGGCCGCCCCGGCTGACGGTCTCGACGCACGCGCGCGCGGCACGCCCGATCCCCCCTTCGTCGTCCACACCTGTCAGCTGAGCTTCCCCCGGATTCGGCTGAACGATAGTGGCGACTCGGAGCTCGATCCGGGCACCCAGAACGACGGCGTGCACCGGATCGAGTCGAGCTCGCCCCTCGGCGTCCTGGTCGACGGGTTCGACTCGTACGTGAGCTACGCCTACGCCGCCGGTACCGAGCTCATGCAAATCGCGGTGGAGTAGCCAGCCGTGCTCCGATGCTCGGGTGGTCCAACAGCTGCGCCAGGACCCGCTGCGCTGGCTACGCGACGGTCTCGACATGCTGGCCCGTCCACTCGCTGTCCGACCAGCATCGGCTCGTCTTCGGCGGCCTCGGCCTGGGCGCCACCACAACCCGGGCAGCTACGGAATCGTCCCCCATCGGCCCACCCGCTGGGCTCGCACGTGACGGGAGAAAACCGCGCCCGCTCCCATCGAATCTTTTGCGGACTTGAGTGGCAAGACGTCGCGGATCGACACACAGCCAGGCCAACCGCTCGGAATGCCGTCTACGCGGTGTGGATCAAGAGGCCCGACTGGTGGGCCCCCCTCCGGGAGGTGTAGTGCTTGGTGTACTGGCGCTGGCGATTCCCCCGGTGCTCCTCGCACCACAGTTCGTTGCCGTTCGTGGCCCGCCTTGTCTCCACGCAGCGCACGCACGGCGCCTCGATTTGCGGGACGGTCTCATCAGGCGGCCGCACGACGAGCACGTCGCAGGGCGCCAGCCGCACGGTGTTCTCGGCCACCGACCCGAGCAGGAAACGCCGAGCTCCCTGCCGGCCATGGGTGCCGACGATGACCAGCTTCGCGTCGACATCGACCGCGAGCTGCGCTATCGCCTGGGCCGCGGGGTCGAATCGGACGTGCGTCGTCAATCGTTCGAACGGCAGTTCGCGGGAGTGTGCCTCGTGCCACAGCTCGATGCGTTGCTCGACGTGCTCATGCAAGCGCGCCGATACCTGAGTGAGATCCACGGCTTCGCTTCCTCCCTCAGTCTCAACTGTGCTCGTCGCGTCCTGCGAGCGCGAGTTCCACGCCGTTTCGACGTAGACGACATGGAGGTGTGAGGGGCGGCGGGCAGCGGCCAGGTCACAGCCACGCTCGAGGGCGAGGTCGCTCAGTTCGGAGAAGTCGATGCCAACGACCAGCGTATACGGGTCTGGACTGGGTCCTGTTGCTTTCATCGTTCGCACTTGCCTTCCGGTCGGGGTCTTGGTGTTGCGTTGCCGCTATCGATACCGCCGGGCCCACTGACTGATGATCGGAGCGACCGGGGCAGCCGTAGCAGCCAGCGAACACGGTGCATCAATCGAGCCACGGGCCGCCGACGATGCGAAAGTCGGCGTTTCGATCCCGGCTGGCAGCCCAACGACTGGCCAGTCGATTCAGAATGGAGGAAGGTCTCAGTCAATCTGATGGAGACTGGTCCGCTGCCTGCCGGCTGTGGTTCCCAAGAACGTCGTTCCTCTCGAGGCGGTGCCGCGACTTGCGGCCGGAGGGATCCGTGGGCACCGCGAGGTGCGGACCCCATCGACCACAACGGCCGCTCGGAAACACCGCTCGGGCTGAGCGGGCCCACCTGGGCCCCGGTCCTGGCCCCCAGTCGCGCCGCCGGCAGGACGGTTCAGGCGGACGCGCCGCGTGCACAGGTGGTCCAGCCCCCGCCAACCAGAGGCAGTTCCACGACTTCGCCCCTCTCTGGTCCGGAGTTTCTGCTCACACCGAAGCACTCGCAGTGACCTGCACGCAGCTTCGGCTAGTTCCCGGATCAAAACGCGCAAGCATGCGGAGACAAAGGGGAAACGGGAGACGGTAGGGGTCTGTTGTTCGAGGGGTGCGGCACAGAATTCCGCAGGAAGTCGTGGCGACACGCCGAAGAAGGGTGAAGGGAACGGGCAGGGGCGCGGTTCGGGGGGATGGGTGGGGCGAGGACAAGGGCAAGGATCCCACGCCAGCGGTGGCCACCGGTGCTGCTACTTGACCGGGCATCGCCCGCCTGGGTGGCGGGCCCCCACCCAGGGCCCGCCACTGCAGAAGGCGGGCGGCGCAACACGCCGGTCGCGGTCCGCGACCGGCACCATGCCTCCGTGCAGCGCACGCCCTCTCCGTATCATCGGCTACGTGCCTACGGTGTGGCCGTGAAACTGCTGCTCGCCGTCCGCGAGGCAGGTATTCGAGATCGCGTACTGCGCGATCAGGCGCTGCGTGCTGCGAAGTCGGCCTGCCTCAACTGCGCCGAGGGCGCGGGTCGCGTTACACGCGCCGACAAGGCGCGCGCCTACACCGTGGCGCGCGGGGAGATGGTGGAGGCGGTAGCGGCCATCGAGATTGCGGCGCTGAGCGGGGAAGCTCGCTGCGAGGTGGTGCCCCGCGTGGTCGCGCTGGGCAACGAGTTGTGCGCCATGCTCACGAAACTCATTCGGTGAGCAGATAATGGAGATAAATGCATCGAGGCATCCGTCTCATTGGAGCTCTAACCCACCAACGAGGAGAACACCCCGATGCGCAAGAGCCTACTCGATCAGCTGCCCCTCACGCCAGTCGCCATCGACCACGACATCGCCCGAGCGCTCGGTGTGGTGAGCAGCGTGCTGGACCAATTGCCGGAAGCCGTGCAGCTGATTCACGAGGACCTCTCCTGGCGCGGGAAGAAGCGGGTGGACCCGACCAAGGGCCGGCACGGGATAGCCGCCGAGCAGGTGCTGCGCGTGGTCGTGCTCAAGCACCTGACGGATTGCAGCTACCAGTGGCTGGCCTTCCAGGTGGCCGATTCGGCCACCTATCGTACGTTTTGCCGCCTCGGCTTCGACCGCAGCCCGCCCAAGAAGGCCACCCTGCAGAAGAACGTGAAGCGCTTGAAGCCGGAGACCTTGAAGGCGATCAACGACATGCTGACGCTCAAGGCCGAAGAGTTGGGCGTCGAGAATGGCAAGAAGGTCCGCGCCGACTGCACGGTGGTCGAGTCGAACATCCACCATCCCAACGACTCGTCACTGCTTTGGGACTCGGTCCGCGTGCTGGCCCGGCTGATGGAGTGCGCTCGGGAGGAGTTTGGCATCGGGTTTCACGACCACCGGCGGCGTGCCAAGCGACGGGCCCTGAATATCAGCAACGCCAAGAGCATGAAGGAGCGCAAGCCGCTCTACCGCGACCTGCTCAAGGTCACGAAGAAGACCGTGAGCCAGGCCGAGTCGACCATCGAGCAACTGGCCGAGGTGGTGTCAGGCGGCCCAGTGCAGATGGCTCAACTCACGGCGCTGTCCACCGAACTCGGCCACTACATCGACTTGGCTCAGCGGGTCATCTACCAGACCGAGCGACGCGTCCTGGACGGTGAGCAGGTCCCGGCCAGCGAGAAGCTTGTATCCATTTTCGAGACGCACACCGACATCATCATCAAGGACAACCGGGACACCTTGTACGGCCACAAGCTCTGCCTGACCAGCGGCGCCTCCGGACTGGTTACGGACGCAGTGGTCGAGGAGGGCAACCCGGCCGATTCGACGCTGGCGGTGAAGATGATGCAGCGACAGAAGGAGCTGTACGGCAAGGCCCCGCGCCAGGCGTGCTTCGATGGCGGATTCGCGTCTCGCGCCAACCTGGCCGAGATCAAGACCCTGGGCGTCGAAGACGTCGCCTTCCACAAGCGTTGCCGGCTCGAGATCGAGGACATGGCCAAGTCCCCCGCCGTCTATCGCATGTTGCGCGCCTTCCGCGCCGGCGTCGAAGGAGTCATCTCCTTTCTCAAGCGGAGCTTCGGTCTCGACCGCTGCGCCTGGCGTGGCTTCGAGTCATTCAAGGCGTACGTGCAGGCCTCAGTCCTGGCCTGCAACCTGCTGACCATCGCGCGCCACGCGCTGGCTGCCCCTAAGACCGCCTGAAAACGCCGCAGCGCCGCTTGCCCAAGTGTCGGCATCCTGCGGCACCGGGGACTGGTGCGCCCGCCGACCCGGCGGGAGCTCAGCATCCAGGCGCGCGGCCGCAACGCGGCCGCGTCAACACGCCCAGCGCCCATCGACGCCACCGGGCGGCTGCGGTAGTCTCCACCGATTGCGCCATTTGGCGCGGCGAGCTAGCGCTCGCGGCTGGACGTCGGCTCTCGTTGGCGCAGTTGTTCCCTGAGAGCATCGTTCACCGCTTTGCGTGTCGGGAACGCAGCGGCCACGTCGGAGTCGAGAACGACGACGTTGGTCCCCTGTGCATACCGCTCGGCGTACTTGCCGCGGACGCCCCCGGAGAAGTCGTATTCGGCTCGCATCTCTCCGTCTCGTTGTTCAGCCTTGCTCATAGCTTCTCCGCTCGCGGGGTTCAGCAATTCTAGCACTTATCAAGCGCGTAGCACCTTCCCGATCGGTGTGGACCACCACCACCAGCTGACCGCGGAAAGTCGTGCCGATCAGCACGTAGCGCTCCTCGTCCTCGGAGTGGTCCGGATGGCCGACGGTCACCGACAGCGGGTCACCGAAC
>JAFGIS010000585.1 GCA_016929495.1 Polyangiaceae bacterium
CCCCGGAAACGCCCTACTGTGCCGCCTACACCTGCATGACGTTCGAGCAGGCATCTTGCTTCTGCACCGGCGAGGCCGGCACCGCTACGCCGAGCTGTTCAAGCCCCAGCGCTCTGGCCGGGCTCTGCGTAGGTGAAGGCAGTAGCTGCGCGACGAAGGCCTGCTGCGACGGGCTATCGTGCATCGATGTGGGTAGCAGCAAGGGCTGCGTGCACGAGTGCACCGACGACTCGGAGTGCAGCACGGGCTGCTGCACGGATCGCTTCGACATCGGCGTGCCGATTTGCTCCGACCTCGAAGACTGCACGAACCCCTGCAAGAAGCGGGGTGAGGCCTGTACGCCAGGCAGCAGCACGACGCCCAACGACTGCTGCCGCGGCGCCTGCGTGGAGTCGGACAATCCCGATTTCGCGGGCTGCCGGCCGACCTGCACAACTGACGAAGACTGCCCAGAAACCGGCTGCTGCGTGCCGTTTTCCAACAGCACGACCGGCTTCTGTGCCGACGCTCTGTACTGCTCGTGTACTCCGGCCGCGCAGCCCTGCGGACCCGACCTGCCGACCTGCTGCGAGGGCACGATCTGCGCCGGGCAGAGCGCCGACACGCTGACCTGTCGGACGCTCTGTGACGACGACAGCGACTGCGCGCCCGCCGCCTGCAGGCCGCTCGCCGACGACAGCGCGAAGATCTGCGACGAGACTTGCAGCGCGCTCGGGGCAAGCTGTGGCTCGACGTTGCCCTGCTGCTCCGGACTGACCTGTGCCGGCTCCGATCCGGATTTCAACTGCCACCTTTCGTGCGCCACTGACGACGATTGCGCCTCGGGCTACTGCACGCTGTTCGACAGCGGCGCTGGGGCTTGCCTCGACGACGCCGCGAGCCCCTGAGTCGCGAATCTCAGACGAGGGCGTCCGTGGTCCCGGAGACGGCGACGGTGCTCCGACGAGTCGGAGAGCTGGAGAGCTCGAACAACCGGGTGTTGCTTCGCCAATCACCGGCCTAAAAACGGCCACCCGGCCGCAAAAGCTGCGGCGCTAGCGAGCCTGACCTCCTTCCCGTGACAGCCCCACGCCGCAGTCGCTGCTACTACGCCACGACATGACCGACGCTCCGAACGAGTTCGGCGACGTCCCGCCAGGCTGCTTCCCTCCGGTTCCAGGGGCACCCCCGCCACGGCGGCCTCCTGCCGAGCCTGAAGCGCGCTCGGCTTCGATTTCGCTCGTGGCGGTCGACGCCCTCAAGAAGTACTTCCCGCTCGGGCACGATTGGTCCGACGCTGCCCGATGGGTCCGAGCGGTCGACGGCGTTACCTTCGAGATTGGTCGCGCAGAAACACTCGGTCTGGTCGGCGAAAGTGGCTGCGGCAAGTCGACGCTCGGTAGGACGTTGCTGCGGCTGATTGAGCCCAGCGCTGGGCGCGTTTCGTTCGAAGGCCGCGATATCACAAGAATGCGGCGTTCGGAGCTGCGCCCGCTCAGGCGAAGAATGCAAATCATCTTCCAGGATCCCCACTCCTCGTTCAATCCGAGAATGACGATCCGTTCCGCCCTCAGCGAGCCGCTGCGCATTCACAGGCTGGTCGAATCCCGCGCGCAGGAAACGGAGCGTCTGGAGACGCTCTTGCGAAAGGTCGGGCTGCGCGGCGACGCTTTGGATCTGTATCCCCACGAGTTCAGCGGCGGCCAGCGGCAGCGCATCGGGATCGCCCGCGCACTGGCGCTCGATCCCAGCTTCATCGTCTGCGATGAACCGCTCAGCGCCCTGGACGTCTCGATACAGGCACAGATCGTCAATCTGTTGCTCGACCTTCAGGGGCAGCTTTCGCTGAGCTACCTGTTCATCTCCCATGACCTCAGGGTGGTCGAGTACGTGAGCGATCGTATTGCCGTGATGTACCTCGGGCGCATCGTCGAAATGGGACCCTCCGCGGAGCTATGCCGCCGGCCACGTCACCCGTACACGCATGCGCTTCTCAGTGCGATCCCGCCGCTCGATCCGAACAGGCGGCGCGCCCGTATCGTGCTCCGGGGCGACGTACCGAACCCCGTCGATCCGCCCAGTGGTTGTTCGTTCCATCCTCGCTGCCCACGCGCCGTGTTGGACCGCTGCGGCCGAGAGGTCCCGGAGCTCTCCGATGGGCCCCCGGGCGGCGAGCACCAGGTCGCGTGCTTCTACCCCATGGACTGACCCGAACGTCACCACGCCAAGCTCGCCAGGGCACGCAGGTTCACTGGCGGCGCCCTGCAACGCCGGGTACGATGCCCACCATGGTGCGTGCGATCCTTGTTCGCCAGACCGGAGACCCTGACGTACTCAGGCCCGAACAGCTCGAGCTTGCCGCGCCCCGCGCCGGCGAAGTCCGCATCCGACATCAGGCGATTGGACTCAACTACGTCGATACCTACTACCGAAGCGGGCTCTATCCCCTGCCCGAGCTGCCGAGCGGGCTCGGCATGGAGGGCGCGGGCGTCGTCGAAGAGGTCGGGCCGGGAGTCGCTGAGGTTGCGGTCGGTGATTCGGT
Source organism: Polyangiaceae bacterium (assembly GCA_016929495.1). Lineage (GTDB taxonomy): Bacteria > Myxococcota_A > Polyangia > Polyangiales > Polyangiaceae > JAFGIS01. Next base: position 2,522 of record JAFGIS010000585.1, read on the forward strand.
CGTCTACGCATCGGCCCCGTTGGGTGCGTATGCCGAGGCGCGCCTCATGCCCGCTGCCCGGGTGGTCAAGCTCCCGGCGGGGATCAAGCCCGATGTCGCGGCCGCCGCGATGCTCAAGGGCTTGACCGTAGAGTACCTGGTCCGCAAGCTCTACCGAGTCGAGCGGGGCGAGACCGTCCTGTGGCATGCCGCAGCTGGAGGCGTAGGACTCATCGCATGCCAATGGCTGGCGCACTTGGGCGTACGTACGATAGGGACGGTAGGCTCGGAAGAGAAAGCGGCGCTTGCCCGAGAGCACGGCTGCAGCCACACGATCGTCTACACGCGTGAGGACTTCGCTGCTCGCGTGCGAGAGCTCACGGACGGTCGCGGCGTTCCGGTGGTATTCGATTCCGTAGGTCGTACGACGCTCGCCGGTTCACTGGATTGTCTCGCGCCCAGAGGGTTGTTCGTCAGCTTTGGCAACGCGTCGGGCAAGCCGGACCCGTTGGATCTGGGTCTGCTGACGGCCAAAGGCTCCCTGTTCGTGACGCGGCCCACTCTCGCACACTACACGGCGACACGTGAGGAGCTGCTGTCCAGTGCCGCCGCTCTCTTCGACGTCATCCAATGCGGAGCCGTCCGGATTGCGGCCTCGCAGACTTGGCCGCTCGAGGCCGCCGCCGAGGCTCACCGCGCAATGGAGTCCCGAACGACGACCGGCTCCTGTCTGTTGATACCGTAGAACCTAGCGGGGCTCCGCCCCAGCCCGGCCAGGCACGGCAAGACCTGATAGGCTGTGCTGCTCGATGTATCGGGGCCCTGCGTCGACAGCCGAGGGTCGTGAGTCGAGAGCCCCGGCGCGCCGGACCGCGAAGAGTCAGCGAACCAGCATCCCGCGACGCAGACCGGCCGAGACATCTCGACCCGCCAGGTGATCTACGAGGCGGATCGCGAATTCCATGGCTGTTCCCGGCCCGCGGCTGGTAATCACGTTCGAATCCTCGACAACACGCTCTTCTTCGAAGACGGCGCTCGGCAAGTCGTATCCTGGGTAGCAGGTCGCTCGTCTACCTTCCAGCACGCCGGCAGCTTCGAGGGCAATGGGCGCGGCGCAGATGGCGCAGACCAGCTTGTGCTGGGCCGAGTACTTGCGGACGAGCTCCATCACCCGCGGATCATCCCGCAGGTTCGCGGAGCCGGGCATTCCGCCAGGCAGCACGATTGCATCGGCCGTTCGTTCGCCAACGGCGTCCAGTGTCGCGTCGGCCAGCACGCTGATTTGGTGGGAACCGCGCACCGTTTGCCCGCCGAGAGAAACCGTCGTGACGTCGATCCTGGCGCGACGCAGCACATCAACAATCGTGATCGCCTCAATCTCTTCGAACCCTTCCGCAAGTAGCACTACTGCATTGGCCATTGCCGCGTCCTTTCTTGCAGGAGGCAGGAGCGTTCTGGTGCACCTGTATCGCTCGCTGCCGTGAGTGTCTCAACGTGATGCCGACCGTGGCTCGTCGCCACGACATGTTACGACGGAAAGCTCCACAGCACGACCCCGAGGACTCCCGACCAGCAGTCTGCCGCGTCGCGCGGACAGCACGTCACCCACGCCGACGGCTGGTTCCGGGTCGAGCCCTCCCAGCAGCGCGCCTGACGGGCTCAACCGAGCAAGCCGCGTGCTTTCGGACGCCCCTTCGAGTGCCAGCCACACCGAGGGGCCGCCGACCGACTGCGTGTCCACCAGCAGCGACGGAACGCCCGCCCCGATACCCTCGTCGTCTAGCTCATTGCGCTCCACCGTGCCGTCAGCTCCGACACGCGCCAGTCTCACGACCTGCCGTTCGGCGCCCGGAGACGCCGTATCATCGCGAAACACCAGCAGCGCCCCCCCGTCTGGCAGCGCGACGATGTCGTACGCGATCACGTGGGCCAGGGAACGCGTTACGCGCACGGGCTCGCCGCTTCGCTCGCCCTTCGAGTTCAGTCGAAGCACCTCGAGCACGCCGGCTCCCAGGTCGAGCACGGGCCCGTGCTCATCGTCGCTGCCCCGACCGCCCCCGCTTCTCCTCGTTCTACCTTCGGCGCATCCGCGACGCGATATCCACGCCAGCCAGAACCCGCCCGGTCGCGACACCATGCGCGGAGACTCGGAAGACATCCCACGTGTCGACACTACATCCGACTTGGATGGGTTCAGAGTGTCCGCGCCAAACCGAACAGTCTTGATTCGGCTACACGCGCTGCCCCCTGTCGCCTCTTCCCACGCGAGCAGGCCATGGGCATCGTTCAAGCCCACGTCGAACGTGCCCGAGGTGTCCCAGCCCTCCTCGGGCTCTCTGCCCCAAGAGACCTTGGCCGCCCGGGCGGGGTCTTCGATCGCGGCCAGGCGGACCGTGCCGCCGGAGGCGTCGCTATCTGCGACAGCCACGACAACTCGCCGCGGACCGACGGCGAGTTGCGGAGGAGGCGCCGCGCCATGCACCGCGCCGAGGTCGATGCTGCGCCCGCTGGCGGCCTGCTCGTCGACCAGTGCAACAATGGCATGCGTCGAACGTGTCGATGACTTCAACGCGGCGACGGCGAACCCGGACGGGTACGCCAGCGCTTCGCCTACTTCGACCGAGAAGGGAACGTCCTTCGGCTGGTCGTCGTCGGGACCCGAGCCATCTTCCTCTCCCACCGAAACCGATGACGGGCTGCCCACGTCGCCAAGCGTGAAGACGGCCGATGGATGGCTGACCACGCAGCGGCCCTGCTCCTTGGCCTTGGGTCCGCGAACAGCCGACGGTGATGAACCCTCGTGCGGCTTCGATGCTCTGCAGGCGCTCACCAGGCAAGTAGCCACGACGAGTGCACCCGATACGCCTTGCTGACGGATACGCACCAGCCACCGCGCGACAGAGGCCGGCATCCTCCGAGCGGTGATGGTCGCAAGCGGCACGGAACAAACGAGACGGTGCATGGCAGCGCCAACCGGGTGGGAAGCAGTGGGTCGCCCTCGACGAGGGAGCCAGGACGAAGCTCTCTAGCACCCCGGATTGCCGGCCCAGTGACCGGCGTACCTTCATTGGGCTCGTGGCGACGCCACCAGCAGCGCTTGGCCAGTTTGTGGTAGCGAGTGCATGGGCCTGGCCAGCATTCGCTCAGCAACGGACGCCATCGCCCTCTTCCGACCCGGAAGCCAGACTCATGACCGAGCTCACGCAGCCCTATGAACCCAACCCGGCGCTTCGCGCCCTGTACGCCCGGTTCTTCGATCACATTCGTATCGACAAGACCTGGGTGCAAAGAGCGCGCGAACTCGCCGAGACGAACACCTTGGTCTACGTGCTGCGAAACCTGAGTTTCGTCGACTTCCTGGCGCTCGACCACGTGACCAAGCGCCACCACCTGCCCCGTGTTCGCTACGCGAACGACCTGGGACTGTGGCTGATTAACCCCATGGGCAAGGGCTGGACTCGCGCGCTGTTTCCCCGTCGCGACATCGCCCCCGGCGATGAGCTGCGCGACGCGTTGAGTCACGGCGACGCCGCAGCCCTCTTCCTGAAGCGCCCACCACGCGTCCTGGACGTCGGCGCCCGCGCGCGGGGGGGGCGCGGGATCAAAGAAGGCGACGAACTCGTCCGCGCGCTGTTCGCCATCCAGCGTGAACATGCCCGACCCATCATGCTCATGCCCATGTTCTTCGTCTGGACCCAGCAGCCCGATACCCTGGGCCGTCGCCCGATCGACTTCCTGCTGGGCCCGCCGGAGTGGCCGAACTCGGCAAGAACCGTGGCTCAGTTCTTGTCCAACTTCCGGCGTTCCTCGCTCCGCGCCGGGGAGCCGATCGATGTACGCGAGTTTCTACACAACAACAGCTCCCTGTCCGAGGACGTCCTCGTTCGCCGACTCACGTACGCGACGCTGAGGCGCCTGGAACGCGAACGCCGCAGCGTCACCGGTCCCGCTGCTCGCGATCCCGAGCGCGTGCGCTATGACATCGTGCGTAGCCCGCGGCTCCAAGCTCTGATCGACGATCTATCCGACAACGACTCCCAGCAACGCCAGGCGCTGACGGCTGCGGCCCTGGCGATGCTCCGCGAGCTTCAGGCTCAGCCGGACGCGTTTGCGCTGCGCACCTTCGGCTCGCTGGTCGACCGCATCTTCCGCAGGATGTACGCGGGCGTCGAGCACTCCCAGACGGATTTCGAGCGCATTCGGGAAGCCAGCAAGAACGGCACGCTCGTTCTCTTGCCGAGCCACAAGAGCCACATCGACTACCTCATCCTGTCCTACTGCTTCTTCCAGGAGAACCTCCTGGTCCCGCTCATCGCCGCTGGAGACAATCTCAACTTCTTCCCCATGGGGCCGCTATTCCGACGCAGCGGCGCTTTCTTCATCCGGCGTTCCTTCGGAGGCGATCGACTCTACGGTGCGGTTGTCGACGCCTACGTGCGTCGTGTGATCCGAGACGGGCACCCGATTGAGCTGTTTCTCGAAGGCGGCCGCAGCCGCACGGGTAAGCTCCTGCCGCCCCATTTCGGGCTGCTCAACATGATCGTGGACGCGGCGCTGGGACTCGCGCAGAGTGAGATCTACTTCGTGCCCGTCAGCATCGGCTACGACCGCATCATCGAGACGGACAGCTACGAGCGGGAACTGACCGGTGGCGAGAAGTCGAAGGAAGACGCCGCCGGACTGCTCAGGACGCCCCGGCTTCTGCGCCATCGCTACGGGCGCATCAATATCCAGGTCGGTCAGTTCCTCACGCTCGGCGATATCCGCCGTGAGCTCGGTCTACCCGAAGACGGTGCGGTGCGACCCGCGAAACGCCGGGCCATCGTGACCCGCTTGGCGAATCGCGCCATGGACGAGATCAATCGCGTGACCGCCGTAACACCTGGCGCGCTGACCGCCTTGGTGCTGCTCACCCACTCGCGCCGCGGCCTACCCCATGAAGAGCTCGTGACGCGCTGCCGTAGGCTCCTCCACGATCTGCAGGAAATCGGCGCACGCATGGCGAGCAGCCTAGTGACTCCGTCGGGCGCGCTCCGACCCGAAGCGTTGCGCGAGGCAGTACAGATGTTCGTCGATGCCGAGCTCGTAGGTGCTCATCTCACCGGCGAGCGCGAGAGTACCGGGGAACGACGTCGCCGTGGTCGGGCCGCAGCCGGCGAAGGCGCGGTCTACACGATTGCACCAGAGAAGCGGTTCGCGCTCGACACCTCCAAGAACATCATCATTCACTTCTTCGTCGAGCGCGCGCTGGTTGCCCTTGCGCTTCTCGCGCCACCCGGGCCGCCTCTTCCGTCCACGACGGCGCGAGAGCGTGTCCAGTGGCTTTCGCGCCTGTTCAAGTTCGAGTTCCGGTTCCATGCGGACGCCCCGTTCTCGGCGATTTTCGAGCAGACGGTCGAGCGCATGGTCCAGGGGCGTACTGTGTCGCTGACCGATGGAGCACTCGAGCCCGGGTCCGGTCGCGATGGAGAAGGTGGTACCAAATGGCTCGGGCTCTACGCGGCCGTGCTGCGCAATTTCCTGGAGGGCTACCGGGTCGCGGCCCGGGGCTTGACCCTGCTCGCCCGTTCGCCGCTCGTCGAGAAGGAACTCCTCAAGCGTACGCTGTCGCTCGGAAACCAGATGTTCTATGCGGGTGAGATTGAGCAACGCGAGTCGGTGAGCAAGACGATCCTTCAGAACGCATTCCACACGTTCAGCGACCAAGGATTCGTCGTAGCGCAAGGCGAGAAGCTGAGTTTGGCCGATTCGACAAGCAGCGGCGAAACGCTCGAACGCGTGGAGGCGGGCATCGCTCTGTACCTAAGAGGGGTCTTGTCGTGAGGGCCAGCAGCTCTGCAGCGTCAAACGGACATCCGGGTTGCGCGGCCGACGCGTGCGCGGCAGGGCCGAATGCGGCGCTCGTCCTGTGTGGCGGACTGGCAGCGGCCGGCTGCATCGGCTGTCCCACGCCGCTGGCTCCGCAGCTCGCCGGCTCGATCGGCGCCCCCCACTCCGGCGTTCTGACAAACGCAGTACAGCTGCCCGTCTCGGGCTCGGGCTATGCTCGTTTCAGGCCGCGCGGCCGCTTCTACTGGGGCCACCCCGGTCTCGTGCAGATGATTGAGACCGTTGCAGCATCGCTGGCGAAGCAGGCTCCGGCCAGTCCGCCCCTGGTGGTCGGCGACCTGTCGGCACGCGAGGGCGGCAAGATCGAACGGCACCATTCGCATCGCACCGGACGCGACGTGGACCTTCTCTGGTTCGTCACGACACCAGACGGCGCTCCGGTGAGGAGCCCTGGCTTCGTGCATGTGGGCAGCGACGGGCTGGCTCCGGTGCCCGGAACGAACGAATATGTGCGACTCGACGTGCAGCGCGAGTGGTCGCTGTTCAAGGCCCTGCTCCTCAGCGACGCGGGCAACGTGCAGTGGCTGTTCGTGTCCCGTGACGTCGAAGCACTGATTGTGGACTATGCCGGCTCCCGCGGCGAGGACGCAGAGCTGTTGTGGCGAGCCGAAACGACGATGCTCCAGCCGGGCGACAGTTCCTCTCACGATGATCACGTTCACCTGCGCATCGCCTGCTCGGGCGAAGACGCAGTCCACGGTTGCATCGGGGGCGGTCCGCGTTGGGAGTGGTTGGCTCCCTGGCCCGAGCTCGGTCCGCTCCTCCCTGCATGGCTCGAGCAGGTCGCTCACGACGACCCGTTCGAGCTTGCCGGCCTTCCGCTGTACTCGAAGGCCGCCGCCCCTGACGCGGCGCCCGACGGGCGCGTTCCGGTTCACGAAACGCGGGCAGACAACGACAGAGAACGCCGCACACACCTGGACGAAGGGCTCCTTCACGGCGAGACCTCACTGGCCTGGGGTCTGGACGCGGCGGAGAGCGTCCCACCCATTGGAGTGGTGCTCTAGTCACGAATGTCCAAGGCAGCGCTTGCGCGAGGTCCCGGACCGGCGATTCATCGGCGACCCATGACGCCGCGTTCGGAAGCATCCGCGAGCGCAGCGAGCCGAAACCGCGCGCAGGGCGTGCTCCTCGAGGGGGACTGCCTTTCTCTGGTGCCTCTGCTCGCGGAACGCAGCGGGCCCTTCGACCTGGCGTACCTGGACCCTCCTTTCAATGCGGGGGGACTCCGCAGCGCTCGCCAGGGGCGCGGCTCCCGAACCCGGGGCGCACCCGCCTATCGCGATGTGTGGGGTGGAATCGATGCTTTCTTGGCGATGCTGGGCCCGCGGCTGGCCGCGCTGCGCGACAGCATGCGTTCAACCGGGAGCGTGTGGCTGCACCTGGATCACCGCACCGTCCACGAAGCGAAAGTCATGGCCGATCGCTTGTTCGGACCGTCGCATTTCCGGGGTGAGGTCATCTGGGTTCCGGGCAACGGAGCGCGCAAACGCAAGGGGCCCAGCGTCACGCACCAGACGATCCTCATCTACGCTTGCGGTCGCGAGATGCTCTGGAACGCTGGCGATCTCGCACTGCGCGAGCCGTACGCAGAAACGAGTCTGCGCATGCATTTCCGCAACCGCGACCCGTCGGGCCGACCCTATCGTGAACGCCGCATCGGCGACCGTGTCTACCGCTACTACGCCGACGTCGGTCGGCGTGTCGGAAGCGTTTGGGCTGACTGCCCTGCGATGCGGGCGAACACGCCGCTCGTCCCGGAGACAACCGGGTATCCCACGCAGAAACCCGAATCCCTGCTCGAGCGCATCGTGCGCGCTGCATCGCGTCCAGGCGACCGTGTCCTCGATCCCATGTGTGGCTCGGGCACGACGCTCGTCGTCGCGGCGCGCCTTGGCCGCAACTACGCCGGTGTCGATACGAGCCATGTCGCGTGCAGCGTGGCGTCGAAGCGGCTGATGCGCGCCGGACACACGCCAACGCGAATCCTGTAGTGGCTAGCCCCCTGCCCGCACGACGTGTGCCGATGGAGGAGCACGCACGTGGTGGAGAGACATGGGCCGCTGACTGGACTGACTGCGCGTGCCCTTCTGGGGCAAGCCTTCACCACCCTCACGGCTCGGCCCGTTGAGTCGGAAGACGCTCTGGTGGCCAGCCCCCGTCGATCGGGACTTGAAAAGCGCTGGCGAAGCTGTATACGGCGCGCCACGTGAAAGGCGTCATCACAGGCAGACACATCGTGGCCCACGGGCCACTCATGGTCCGTCAGTTCGGCTGGAAGGCGTACGTCCGGTGCGTCGTGAGGTGGCTGCGACATCCGTCGCGAGCAACATTCCTCTCCACGATGTGCTGCACGCGCGAGCGTCGAACGCGTAGGGTGGACTAGTGCCGCTCGGCCGTAGTCTGGCCAGTGGTTGGTGACGGCGTAGCACAACCACTGGCCTTGCATCAATCTGCCACGCGGCACCCTTCGTCTTCTGGCCAGTCGGCGCAACTCCTGGCCGGAGTTGCGCCGACCGGCACTAGTACAAGTACAGGGCGCGGCAACAGAAGGTCACTTCTTTGTTTCGTTCGACCGAGCCAGTCCGCTCGCCCCCCGTCGCCGTACACATCCCCCCAGCGGTGCTGTTCTCGAACGACACGTGCCGAAAATCCTCGCTGCCGTTCGACTGCGGTGGGATCGGCAGACACTCGCCAGCTCCGATATCCGTCTCCTCTCCCCCGCATCGTTGCCGACTGTTGTAGTCAGTGACCGTACCGCTGCATTGGATGCCTGTCGGGGCGGTGCAACCGCATTCGGTGCAGCCACGAGTGTCGTCGTAGTCGCCGTAGGCAGTCTTCCGGGACGCCTCGTAGTCCGAGGGGCAGGTCTCGCCACCGTCCGCGTAGACGCAGATTCGGTCGAAGGGATCCATCGGTGGTCGCGGCACACACGTGTGTTCGGCATCGCAGCCCAGTCCTCCGACCGGAGCGTCGCCGCAGGCAAGCAGCACTTCGTCCCACGACACGCCCGAAGGCTCGACAGGCACAGAGGGCTCGGGAAGACAGCCCCCGCCCGAAGGCGCGGAAAGCTCGACACTCGCCGAGAGCGGCCGAGCGTCGTCCACGCCTCCGTAGTTCAGTGTTATCGCTTCACACGCTGAGCCCACGTCGTAGCCGCAGTCGCTGCTGCCCAGGGGCCAGCACCTACCTGAGCAGTCCTCGGCGGAGAAGTACGTGATGCGCGCCGAACAGGTGGCGTCCTGGGGGGCGCCGCACTGGCACTCCGGGCATTCCCAAGCAGGCTCGCTCAACTCGCAACCCAAATCGTGCACAACGGCGCGGTAGGCGCCCGCCGCGGAGCACGTTGGTTTGAGGTCTGGAGAGCCGTACCAGATGACGACCGGCCCATCCCAGCCCTCGGGCACCACCGGAACGCAGACACACTCGTCGTCCTCGCAGTCGGCCTTCCCGTCGTTGTCGTCGTCCTTGCCGTTGCTGCAGTCCTCCGTCGGGCAGCTGCAGTCACTGTCCTCGCAGTCGACCTTCCCGTCGTTGTCGTCGTCCTCGCCGTTGCTGCAGTCCGTTTCCTTCCCGGCATCGGGGCACGCGCAGTCGCTGTCATCACAGTCGATCTTGCTGTC
>JAFGIS010000586.1 GCA_016929495.1 Polyangiaceae bacterium
GCCGCCGATCCCGGAGGAACCGCCCGCGCTGCTGCCTGCGTTTGGCACGCCGCCGCTGCCGCCCGTCTCGGCTCCGCCGCTGCCGCCCTGTCCCGTGCCGCCCGTCGCGGCTCCACCGCTGCCGCCCCTGCCGCTCCTGCCGCCGGCGGCTCTGCCGCCCGTCGAGTCGCCACCGCTGCCCCCGGTCGAGTCACCCCCGCTGCCGGCTCGGCCCGCCCCGCCCGTCGGGCCTCCACCCGTCGTCGTCGTGCCGCCCGCGCCGACGCCGCCCGTTGACACACCGCCGCCGCCAGCCGGGGCCGACCCACCGGTCGCGGCTCCGCCGGTGCTGACCGAGCCGCCACTAGCACCACCGGTGGCGACGGACGTGCCTCCGGTCTCGATCGAGGTGCCTCCGCTGGCAGCGGCCGTGGATCCCCCAGTGGCGCCGGTCGTGCCGCCAGTCTGCTCCTGGCTACTCGAGCTCGAGCTCTCGCCGCAGGCAAAGAGCAGCATGGCTGCCGCGACGAGCAGATCGAGTCGCGTAGTCCGTGAGGATCGGGTGGTCATGGAAATCTCCTGTTGCTCGGCGTCCGGCGCTCGTGCGCGTTGGCGCGCGGCAGCCCCCCGGGGCCACCGCACAGAACCAGAGTAGTAGGATAGTCCACCGGCCGTGCGGATCAACCGGTCACGCCCGTGCACCCCCGTGCACCTGGGAACATTCTGTTCCGCACGGGATCATCTTCTTCTGTCGTACCTTTCTGGGTGCACTTCTGACAGGCACGCTCGCGCGCAGTTGTGCGCATAGTGATAGTGGCGCGTGGACTCTGGATCCGTTTGTGCGGCGCCAGGGGAATTGTCATTGCGCACAAGAGCTCCGTTCACGACATCGAAGAGCGACCGCCCGCGAGCATGCTCTCGCTCACAATCGGCCAACCGTTCGGAGTTTGCGTACCTGCAGAACCTCTGCAGCAATCGTGGAGACGGGGATAGTATACGACAGCATCATCAATATCCCCGGACCGACTTCGGCGAGGCGCTATGGTCTGCACAGGCCGAGTGGACTGAACGATATCCGAAAGGTGCCACGCCATCTGTTCGAGGCGATTCTCGGAATCGATCGTGTCGCACGGTGGCTTGGCAGGTGATGGATCGCTTGAAGCGTCTTGTCGCCCTTCTGCTGGCGGCCTCGTGCCTCTTCGGCTGCGAGAGAGTCGCTCATGACAGCACCGACACTAGAAGCGCGGATCCTTCGCCCGGCGAAGGATCCGCGCCGCGGGCTGGTATCCCCAATGCCGCTGCGCACAGCCAGTGTGTGGGTACGACCGCCGCACTGCCGGTCGCAGCCCTCACCATTGAATGGCAGCACGAGCAGACGCCGGACAGCATGGTGCTTGTATCCAATGGCGAGGTAGAACGAAGCCATCGCGTTGTGGCGCGAGTGCTGGGCCGATGCTTGCTCGATCGCCGAGGGGAGGTTGTTCTCTCCGTCGACGAGAGGGGCAACATCAGCGACAAGAAGCGGCAGCGCGTCGGCAGCTTCCAGAGAGCGCGTGAGCTGCGTACCGAGTCTGGACCACTAGTACCCGAAGTCGAGGCGCTGGTCTTCCAAGACGGGGCGGTCAGTGCCGTCACGGACGACGGTGCCGTCTACTACGCGAGACCCGGTGAGCAGGCCGTCTCCATGCCAGCCGCCGTGAAGGGCCCGGTGGCCCGGGCGCGGCGGACCACTCTCCTGCTACTCGAGCTCCGGAGCGGTTTCGTGACCGGGCAGCGCTGATTGAAGCGCACCAGCGACGCATGGCTTCCGAGGGTCCCGCGTGGTCCCGTTTCGGGCACTCATGGGTTCGCCGCCTGGCCCTGCGAATGTATCTCCACGACGATCTGCCCGCGCCGCCCTCTGAGCCTTGCCACCTCCCCGCGCCCGAGCGCGCCGCCCAGGATCCGTTCGGCCAGCGGCGCTTCCACCAGACGTCCGATGGCGCGACGCATCGGCCGCGCGCCGAGCGTCGGTTCGAAACCGCCCGCATCGAGCAGCACGTCGATGGCGGGCTCGTCGACTTCGAGCAGCACGCCGTGACGCGACTGCAGCGTCGCCCCGACGCGTCCGAGCAGGCGACGCGCGATTTCGCGCACTTGTTCGCGACCGAGCGGGGAGAAGACGATGACCTCGTCAATCCGGTTGTAAAGCTCCGGAGCGAGCGCCGCTCGAGCAGCGGCCGTGACGCGCGCTTCGACCTGGGAACGGCTCGGCCCCTCACCGACGGCGAAGCCCACACGCCGCTGGGTCGCGGGCGTGGCCTGTTCACTCGCGATGTTCGACGTCATGAAGATCACGGTGTTCGTGAAATCGGCGACTCGACCGCGACCGTCGGTGAGCCGCCCCTCGTCGAACACGCCGAGGAAGGTCATGAGCACATCCGGATGAGCCTTCTCGACTTCGTCGAGCAGGATGACCTGGTAGGGCCGCCGACGCACGGCCTCGGTCAGTGCGCCGCCCGCCTCGTGACCCACGTATCCCGGAGGCGCCCCGATCAAGCGCGCGAGCGAGTGCGGCTCGGAGTATTCCGAAAGATCGATGCGCGTCATGGCGCTTTCGGAGTGGAACAGTACCTCGGCCGTCGCCTTGGCCGTCTCCGTCTTGCCGACCCCGGTCGGTCCGAGCAACAGGAAGGTCCCGATCGGCCGCGCTGCGCCCAATCCCGCCGCGTCTCTGCGCAGGATCCGGGCCACGCGGCAGAGCGCCTCTTCGTGGCCGACCACGCGATCGCCGAGGATCTGCTCCAAACGCAGCAGGCGCGCCCCGTCGGTTTCGAGCAGGCGCTCGAGCGGAATGTCGGCGGCTTCCGCAACCACTTCGGCGATGGCCGCCGTGTCGACGACCCGAGCGCCCCTGCGCCGTGTCCTGGCACCGGCCAAATCCGCAATGGATATGGCCTTGTCGGGCAAGACGCGGCCCGGCAGGTAGCGCAGGGTCCAGCCCACGGTCACGGCCAGCGCGCTTTCGTCGTAGCTGACGTGGTGGTGGGCCTCGAGCTTCTTGGAGACGGCGTCGAGGACCAGGAAGGACTCCTCGCGAGAGAGCTCGCTGATCTCCAGAGGCGTGAAGCGTCGGGCGATGGCGGCGTCGGACTCGATCACACGACGGTAGTGCTCCGGGGTGGTCGCGCCGATGCAGGGGAATTCGCCGCGTGCCAGCGCGAGCTTCAGATCGCTCGAGATCTCCTCGGACAGATCGCTCGAAAACAGCTGGTGAATGTCGTCGAAGAAGACGACGACGCGGCCCTTGGCCGCCGCGAGTTCCTTGACGATCCCCGCCATCTTCTGGGCCAGCGCGCCGCGAACACCGGTGCCGGCGACCAGCTCGGAAACGCCGATCTCGACGATGACCCGATCGTCGAGCGAGATCACGTCCTGGGCCCGTGCAATGCGCTGGGCCATGCCGTAGACCACGCTGGTCTTGCCCACGCCGGGGACACCCACCAGGCAAGGGTTGTTGCCCTGGCGCTTGGCGAGCACGTCGAGCGCCTGCTCGATCTCCGCCCCGCGACCCACGACCGGCTCGAGCTCGCCTCGCGCTGCCGCAGCGGTCAGGTTGTGGCCTACGGCGCAGAGCGTCGGGAATGCGCGCGGGTCGAGATGGAACTTGGCGTCCTGGCCGACGCGACGCGCACGACGGGTGGCAGGGCTCTCGTGTGCCGGAACGCTCGTCGCCTGGCCCGCGACGTCTTTGCTCGAAGCCGGACCGCTCGGCGTGGCCCGTCCAGCCACCGCCATGACCCGAGTAGCCACCGGCGTGGCCCTAGCACGACCCGTGGGGGGATGAGGCTCGGCGGCGCCCCCGGTGCGGGAGCGCCCTCGTGTCTCGGGCCCGAGCGGGAAAAGGGGAAGGGTGACGCCTGCCCTGGCGCGGGTGCGAGCGGGACTCGCTGCCTGGTCGGGCATCCCCTGGCGATGGGGATCCCTGATCCGGCGTTGCGCGAGCAGACCCAGACCGACGTTCATCGCAGTCGTCCGGAGCCGGCCTATGTCGACCCCGTGCTGTTCGAGCGCGCGGCGGGCCGCGCTGCGCGGCTCACTCAGCAGAGCCAGAAGCAGATGCAGCGCAGCGGGCTCCTGCGCGCCCATGCGCACGGCAACGTTCCGCGCTCGATCGAGGGCACGCGCGATCGGATCGCTCTTGTCCTCCGCAGCCGAACGCGCCGCTCTGAGCAGCCCCTGGACGGTCAGCTGGCGGTCCGTCAACAGATCACTGGCGGTGCCGGGTCGCGACGCCACCGCGGCGAGCAGGTGCGCGCTCGTCGCCGTCTCCTTGCGGCTGTGCGCGAGCTCCTCGGCCAATTTGCGCAGGGCGGAGAGCTCTCGCTCCGACGGCACCAGCTGAGTCAATGGCATGGCCTCCTTGTCGATCGTCGATCCGCGCGACCATGCGCATTTTCCGAGCAGGGCGGCCAAGTTTGGCGGCAGGCGCTGCCCTGTCCTGGAGACAGGCCACCAGGCCTGGGGGCAGTCACCCACGCCGAATACCGGACCTCGTGCTAGACGAACGCGATGACCGGCCCGCACCCGTCGTGGTGGCTTGCGCTGCTCCTGCTGCTCATTGGCTGTGGGTCCGATACGCGGACGGGCGAGTGCGCGAAAATCGCCAGAACCGTCAACGCCCAACTCGATCGCATCGAGGCCGTCTATCGCGCTGCTCCGAAAGAGCAGGTCGATTGGACTCAGATCTCCGCAATGTACGGGGCCTTGGCCGCCGAATTGAAGAACCGCAAGACCGAAGATCCGCGCCTCGTCCCGATGATGAGCGAGTACATCCTGCTCATTGACCTGGCGTCGCGCAACGCCATGGGCGTGGCGAGCGCACAGAAGACCGGCAAGCCGCTCGAACAGCCGCTGGCGGTTCTGCGCCAGCAGGCCGAGCAGCACGCTCGGCTCAGTCACCGGATCGATCGGACCTGTCGGATGCAATGAAGGAGCGTCATTTGCGGCCGCGGCGTCGTCGGATCCGCGAGATCTTCCGCTCCGGCGGGCCCACGTGTAGCCGTCCCCACACGTAGCGCAACAGCACCCGAAACCGCCCGCGAAGGTCGCCACCAATCAACCAGACGTCGCGAGCGTCCCGATCGACGTACAAGGAGGGGACCCATCGCCCGCTCGACGCCCATGCCAGGACCCGACAGCGGTTGAGCGTGCGACGAGCCACGAGCACGCCGCATGCGCTCCGCTTGCCGGACCGCGCGCAAGCACCGACGGCAACCAGCTTCTCGTTGCCGATCGGCCGCCAGAGCCAGGTCCGTTCCACCTTCACGGTGCCGAGGTCGCCGAACAGCTTGCCGGCCTCCGGGGGAGCACTGTCGAGCACCAAGCGCGCCATCGCCGCATCGCTCGGCTCCTGGCGTTCGAGCTTCGGTCCGCGCTCGATGTGCAGGGAGACTTCGGCTTCGTTACGCGGTCCGGCACAGCAACGTAGGGCGATGGATGGGCTCTTGGCTCGCGAGGATTGCGCGACCGCGTTCGCACAGCGGCCGATGAGCTCGCCATCTTGCCCGTTGCCACCTCGCACGCTCACGAGCTCGCGGCCGCCGCCCCGCCCCCAGGGACTGCTCGTCCACTCCCAGGCGCCACCGTGCATGTCACGAACGCCGAACCCGCTGCAGCAGCCTACTCGGAGCCCGTTCGGGAGGTTGCGTGCATCACCGCCCGTGCCGCAGCGGTCGGGGTTGTAGCGATCGCCGTACTCGTAGACGAAGTTGTCCGGGCCTTTGCACGCGCGCTCCCATTCGAGCTCCGAACACAGGCGCTTGCCTTGCGCGCGGCACAGCTCCGCGGCTTGCGCCTGGTCGATTTGAGTCAGGCGAATGGCGCCCTCTTCGTTGGGGTAAGCGAAGACGTCGATGTAGAAGCCCTTGAGGATCACCTGTTCGCCCGGCATCTCCGCGTCGGGCACCCTGGGCAGACTGTCGGGCGTCGTGCCGGCGACCAGCGCGCCTCCCGGTATCCAGATCATGCCGGACCGAGGCGCCGGGTCACTCGGGGGGGGCCCGATCGGCGCCGCATCCGCCTTCGGTGGCCCGGCTTCGGTCGGAGCGTCCCGCTCCTGCCCAGGCTTGCATGCCCCCAGCGCCCACGCGACGAGGGGCACGCAAACCCACCCTCCCCCTCCGAATCGGCGCGTCATGAGTCGAAGCGCTCGTCTCGCTCTCTGAGATTGAGCTCCTTCATCTTGAGCTGCAGCCCCTTGCGCGAGATCTTGAGCAGCCTGGCCGCGTGGGTCACGTTGCCTCGTGTCTGGCGCAGAGCCTTGATGATGAGGTCGCGCTCGAGGCGGCTCATGGCTGCTTTGACCTGCTCTTTGAGTCCCTCTGCGGGCGAACTAGTGCCGCCCGACGCCGTGGCGCCTTCCTCGCCGGTCGCGAATGCCCCTTCGCCAGGTCGCAGCTCCGGCGGCAGGTCCGTCGGGCGCAACACGTCGTCGTCGCAGAAGAGCACGGCGCGCTCGATGACGTTCTCGAGCTCTCGGATGTTGCCCGGCCATGGGTGCTTTACCAGTAGCTGCTCGGCCTCCGGGACGATCGACTGGATGTGTTTGCTCAGCCGCGCGTTCGAGCGTTCGATGAAATGCCGAGCCAGGGGCGGGATGTCTTCCGCGCGCTCCCTGAGCGACGGCAGACGGATCGGGACGACGTTGAGCCTATAGAAGAGGTCCTCGCGGAAACTGCCGGTCTCTATGTCCTTCTTGAGATCGCTGTTGGTTGCCGCGATCAGTCGCACGTCCACTCGAATCGTCTTGATGCCCCCGACGCGCTCGAACTCGCTCTCCTGCAGAGCGCGCAAGAGCTTCACCTGCATTTCGACCGGTATCGAACCGATCTCGTCCAGAAGGAGCGTCCCGCCGCTGGCGAGCTCGAACCGTCCCGGCTTGGATCCGACGGCACCGGTGAAGGCACCCCGTTCATACCCGAACAGCTCGCTCTCCATCAGGTCCCGCGGGATCGCCGCGCAGTTCACCTTGATGAAGGGCCTGCCGGCCCGGGAGGAGTTCTCGTGCAGGGCTCTGGCCACGAGCTCTTTCCCCGTCCCGCTCTCTCCGGTGATGAGCACGTTCGTCGGCGTATCCGCAACTCGGTCGAGCACCGCGTACAGCTCCCGAATGCCCGAACTGAACCCGATGATGCCGTAGCGAACGTGAGGCGTCGAGTCCTCCAGCGAACGGCGCGCATCGTAGGCGGACAAGTCTCGGGTTCGCAGTGCCTTGCCCACCACCACACGGACTTCCGCCTGGTCGAACGGCTTGGTGATGTAGTCGAACGCCCCGGTCTTGAGCGCCTCGACGGCATTGTCGACCGTGGCGTGGGCGGTGATCATGATCACAGGCAGATCGGCGTCCATGGCCACAGACCTGCGCAACAGCTCCATGCCATCGACCTTCGGCATTCTGAGATCGGTGATCACGAGGTCGATGTGGTGGTCCTGCAGGGTCTGCAGCGCCTGCTCGCCGTCCTCGGCAGTATGGACATCGTATCCGTCGCGCATGAGCTGCGCTCCGAGCACGCGCCGAAGGTTCGGCTCGTCGTCCACGACCAGGATCTGCTTGCGTTCGGGGAGCATCACGTCGACAGTCCTTCTGCAGAAGGGGGCGCCCCGGGTATGGCAAGGCTCGTTGTCGAGCTCGTCCCGAGCAGCACGCCGCTCTGACTCAGGTGGACTTGTTGCGCGATCCTCGTTAGCGCACAAGAGCTCGCAACCCGTCTCGCCCTTGGGCGTCGGAGCCCTCGTTCCGGGTTCGGCCGATCGGCCTAAGCACAGAGAAGCGTGGCCGGTTGCGTCCATCGCTTCGCACACGTCTTGACGGACGAACCGAGGCACGCGACGTTCAAGCTCCGCTCGGAGCGGACAGCTGACGTGTTCGGACGCCGCGCCGGCGCCCCGAAAGGCCCAGCTGTCCCAAGGTGAACGGTGCTGCGCGTTTCGACTCGAGGTCATCGGATGTTGGTCCAAGTTCGATTCGGAGCGTGGCTCTGCGCGTCAGCAATGCTCGTTCCTGCCACCGCCTTGGCGGAGTCCCCTGGGCCGGCCGAGGCGGGTGTTTCGCCACGTTCGACGTCGACTCTGTCGCCCGCGTCGGCACCGTCGACTTCCGCTCAGCCGCCCGCGTCGGTCGGACCGGCAGCCACCTCGGCGGGGCCGGCGTTTCCACCCTGCGATCACGGCCCGTCTTCCAGTGATCTGAGCGCCGCCAAGGGCGTGTTTCAAGCCGGATGGGTCTCGTTCAACGAAGGCGACTACGCGCGCGCCATCACGTACTGGGAAGACGCATTCCGGCGTGATTGCACGGCCCTGGCATTGCTGCTCAATCTCGCCCGCGCCTACGAGCTGGCCGGCATGCTACAGCAGGCAGTGGTCGCGCTCCAGACGTACCTCGAGCGCATGCCAGAGTCCCCGGAGCGCGATTCGATCCAACGACGCATTGAGGTACTGCGAGAGAAGATCGCCGAGACCCAGCCGAGCGAGCCAGTTCCGGTCGAGCCGATCCCTGCTCAGCCCAAGGTTGATCTCGAACCAGCCCGTCCCGAGCCAGCCCCACCCCCGCCCCCCGAGCCACGCGCCGGGCGCTCGATCGTGCCCCTGTTCGTGAGCGGAGTCGGGGCTATTGCGCTGATTGGCGGCGGCGCGGTCTACCTCGATGCGCGACACGCGTTGAGTGACTATTCAGACCAGTGCGACGCACGTGGCAGCCGCCTGTGTCCAGACGACGCAACCCGCGACGAGGCCAACAGGGCGCGCACCCGCGTTCAGGTGAGCTCGGTCGTGTCGCTCGCCGGTGCCGCAGCCACGGTCGGCGGGCTCGTCTGGTACTTCGTGGGCCCGGAGCCAAAGCAGATCGGTGCGCACGGTGTCCGCGGTCGCGTAGCGCTAGAGCCCCACGTCTCGCCGGGGTTCGCGGGAGTCGTCGTGCTCGGGGCGTATTAGGTCACGGCCCCGGTGTCGGGAGCGCAGGGTCAGCGGGCCCCCGGGAGTCGGCCTGGTTGCCGGTCTGTGGGCGAGTCGGCTGGAGCCGCCGAAGGACCCTGAGCCGAAGGTGGCTCGTGAAGCACACACTCCGGGGCGCTCGGCTCCAGGGGCGGCGGGGTCTCGCTCGCTGACCCACCGCATCCGACCAGGACCCAGGTCAGAAGAGCCAACCGTGGCGGAGCCTTGCGCGCGAACCCAGAGCTCGTTCGTGACATGCCGAGCGGCTAGCACGCGATACGCCTTCCACCAAGAGGATCCCCTCCGATAGACTCGAACCCGAACCGCGGCCGGGGCAGCATCCTGGCACCTGAGAAGGACGTTCACTGCTATGATCGGGCTGCTTACTGGACGAGTGATATACGAACAGCCTGAGGGCGCAGTACTGCTCGATGTGAATGGGGTAGGCTACGAGCTGCTCGTCCCTGTCGGCACGCTGGGGCGCGCGCAACGAGACGGCGAGAAGGTGGTCCTTTCTGTTCATACGCACGTCCGCGAGGATGCGCTCGAGCTGTACGGCTTCGCGTCGGAGCGCGACCGGCAGCTGTTCCGGTTGGTGATTGGGGTGCCGGGTGTTGGACCGAAGACGGCGCTCAACATGCTGAGCGCATTGCCTCCAGCCGAGCTCACGCGCGCCATCGGCTCCAACGACCTCGGACGGCTGACCCGCGTCCCTGGGATCGGCAAGAAAACGGCCGAGCGGCTCGCACTGGAACTTAGGGGTCGACTGCCCCCGCTCGAGACACAGGGCGATGCCAGGAAGTCCGCTCAGCCGGACAACTTCGGCCGAGTCATGACAGCACTGACCAACATGGGCTACCGCCCAGCGGAGGCCGAGCGGGTGCTTCGGGCGATGTCCCCCGATCTCGACTCCCGGCCTGTCACAGAGCTGATCCGCGAAGCCCTGTCGCGTTTGATGCCGTGATAACGGCAGTTCTTGACCGCCACCGGAGGCCGTGGATAATCGCGGGCTTGCGACGATGTACGGTCGCTAGGAACCTGGCAACCGTCTGCCGGCGCTCCAGGAGGTCGACGTGATCACCTGTCCGAAATGCGGCAAAGAGAATCAGGACCACTACAAGTTCTGTCTTGGCTGCGGCGCCGAGCTGCCACGGGAACAAGTTCCGAGGCCTTTCGCGACGCAAACGCCCCCGCACGGCATGCCTGCCGTCGGCGGATTGGCTGGGGGAACGTTGGCCGTGTCGCCGAGCAATGCTCCGCCGCAAGGTGGACTCCCGGGCGGCACAGCGGTTCTGTCTCCGTCCGCCGCGCAGGCCTTGCCACAAGCCGGAGCGCCTCCGGCAACGCCGCCACCCGTTGCAGCGGCGGCACCAGCACCGCAAACCTCGCCGATAGCGCCGGCCATTCGCCCTTCGGCGGCTCCCGCGGCGGCAGGTTCGCTCGACTGCCCGCAGTGCGGTCAACAGAATCCGCCTGCGAATCGCTTCTGCGCGTCGTGCGGCTACAACCTTGCTTCCCTCAAGAGCGCACGCCCTGCTGCCGCGCCAGTCTCCGACGCTCCTGCTCCGGCCACCGTCATGGCGCTGGCGCTCACGGCTTTGCGCGCAGACGGCAGCGAAGCGGGCACCTTCCGCCTGCCGGACGCACAGGTCGTGTCGATCGGCCGGGACACTGGATCCATCTTCGCGGGCGACAGCTACCTGTCACCTCGCCACGCGAGCTTCACGCGGCGCGACGGCAAAGTGCTGCTCAAGGATGAGGACTCACTCAACGGCGTATACGTCAAGCTGAAGCCCAACACGCCTTGGCCCATCGTGTTCGGCGACATCTTCCGCATCGGTCAGGAAATCATTCGCTTCGAGGAGCTCAAGGCGCTGCCTCCCTCTGCCGAGGGTGTTCAGCGCTTCGGCAGTCCCGCCAAGGGATACATCGGCAGGCTCGCTCTGGTCGTGGGGCGTGACACCACGGGCAACGCGTACCTCGTTCCGGCTCAGGGGATCCACTGCGGACGCGAGCGCGGCGACATCCTTTTCTCCGAAGACGGCTATGTCTCGGGCCTACACTGCCGGATCTTCAAGGGCGATGACGGCCGCGTCTATCTGATGGACATTGGCAGCTCGAACGGGACGTTCGTTCGTCTGAGGGCTGAACAGACACTGATTCCTGGAGACATCCTGCTCATGGGCCAGCAGCTGTTCCGGGTCGACTACTGACGTTGTGACCCGAGGGGAGCTCCCGTATGTCTGAACGACCCACGATTCGAGTGGTCGCCGCCGTTATCGAGCGTGAGGGTCGCTACCTGATCACGCAGCGCCGCCCTTCGGCAGTGCTCCCCCTCATGTGGGAATTTCCGGGCGGCCGCGTCGAACCCGGCGAATCGGATAGCGACGCTCTTCGGCGCGAGGTCGACTACCGGCTGGGAGTCGACGTCAAGCCTAGTCAGCTCATCAGCTTCGTCAGTCATCCCTACGAGCGATACGTCGTCGACCTTTACCTGTACGACTGCGCTCTGCTCGGGGGCGAGCCGACCTGCAAGAACGTCAACGCGTTTCAGTGGGCGAGCAGCGCGGAATTCGACCAGTACCTGTTCACGCCCGCCGACGAGCTGTCGATGACTCGGCTTCTGGGCCTCGGATGAGCTCCGCTCCTCCGAGGCGGCTTCTGGGCCTCGCATGAGCTCCGCTCCTCCGAGGCGGCTTCTGGGCCTCGCATGAGCTCCGC
>JAFGIS010000587.1 GCA_016929495.1 Polyangiaceae bacterium
ATCTTCGGCCGCGCGAACACGGACTGCCGGAAATGTCTGAGTTACGCCCAACTACTGGAAGTTATTGTTGCGCCGGCCCTAAGCTGGCGCATGCTGCCATTTCGGACTCTCGAGGGCGGCAGGCTGTCGCAGTTTCGGTTCACGGCGGATCCAAGCATCGTCTATGCGGTCAACTTGCCGTGGCCGCCCCTGGGCCCTCCTGCGCTGGTCAAGAGCAGCGACGGCGGACTGACCTGGAACGCGCCTGTCGCGTCTCGCTACGCGGCAGACTCCCCGTACTATCTGTTCGTCGACCCACGCAGCTCGACGAGGCTCCTCTGCTCGGACTATCGGCACCTGTACTTCTCGTCCGACGGCGGCCAGAGCTTCACTCAGGTCCATGCAACCCGGCGTGAAGGTGGACTGTTGGTGAGCGGCGCCTACTTCGGCGGTAGAGACATCTACGTCGCTACCAATGATGGGGTGCTCGCGTCGCACGACAACGGGCTCAGCTACGCGCCGGACGCGTCGCTCGACGCCGGCCTGCCCGAGGACGAGAGCATCGTCTCGTTTGCCAGCGCCGAGCAGAACGGCAGGGTCCGTTTCTTGGCCGTGACCTTCAGAAATCGAGACATCCACGGCCACGCCACGGTGACGGCCGACACCACGGCAGGCGACCTGGATCTGTTTTCCAACATGTACCGACTCACGCTGGGTCAGTCAGGCTGGATACCGGCCAGCTCCGGGCTGGCCCCGAACGAGAAGCTGGCGATGGTCGCCATGTCCCCGGACGACGTCGACGTGGCCTACGCCGCAGGGGGAGCTCGCATCCCGGCCGCCGAGGATCCCGATGCTGGCATGGCTCCGGTGATCGTGAAGACGGTGGACGGCGGAACGACCTGGCGCAGCACGTTCCTGAGCGAGCACAACGCCAACATCGCCACAGGGTGGAGCGGCGATCACGGTGACATGGGCTGGCACTTCGGGGAATATGCGCTGGGGCTCGCCGTGTCGGCGCACGATCCCGATCGAGTCGTCTTCACCGATCTCGGATTCGTGCATGTGAGCAGCGACGGCGGGGCGCATTGGCGCCAGGCGTACGTCCATTCGGCCGATCAGAATCCGATCGGTCGAGACACCCCCAAGTCGCACTTCTATCGCTCCAATGGCGTAGAACAGACCTCCGGTTGGTGGCTGACCTGGAGCGACCGCAATACGCTGTTTGCGTCGCTCACGGACATCCGCAGCGCCTTCAGCCGAGACGGTGGCGTTTCGTGGACGCGAGACGCCAACAATGGACTCACGCTCAACACCACCTATCATGTCGTAGTAGACCAGAGAACGGGCAGACTCTATGCGGCGACCTCCAGCGTGCACGACATCTATCAGAGCCCGTACCTCAGAGATTCTCGGCTGGACGCCACGGAGAACAAGCCGCGCGGGGGAGCCGTCATGGTCTCGTCGGACCAAGGCGCAACCTGGAGCTTGGTCCACGATTTCCAGCGCCCCGTGGTTTGGCTGGCCCAGGACCCGAACCGTCCCGCAGATCTCTACGCCAGCGTGGTCAGCAGTCAGACGGGCGGCATCTATCGCCTCGACCTTTCCAACCCGAGTCGGGCACCCGCCGCCCTGCCGGAGCCGCCGCGAACCAAAGGTCATCCCTTCAACGTGTACGTGTTGCACGATGGAAGCATCCTGGCCACCTACTCGGGTCACCAGGACGGTGACAGCCGCGTGTTCTCCAATCGATCGGGCGTGTTCCTGCTGCCACCCGGCTCATCGGAGTGGGAGGACCGCTCGTCGCCACGAATGCATTACTGGACCCAAGACGTGGTGGTCGACCCACGCAACGAAGACTCCTGGTACGTGGGTGTCTTCAGCGATAGCGTTCATGATTTCGGCGGGCTCTACCGCACTCGGGATCGAGGGATGAGCTGGCAGCGCATCAGTGCGCGCTACCGAGTCGAATCCTGTGCCATCGACCCGAAGGATCCGAAGCGATTGTACATGACCACTCAGGGCGAGGGATTGTGGGTCACCGAGGACCTGGACCAGAAGCAGCCCGTGTTCAGGCCGGTTGACGACTACCCGTTCCAACAGCCTCTGAGAGTGTTCTGGAATCCATTCGATACTCGGGAGGTCTGGACCGTCAGCTTCGGCGGCGGGATGCGAATGCGGCGCGAGTCATCGACGAACCGGGCGGAAAGGAATGACGCGCAGCGGTAGCGTCGATCGTACGAGCGGATCGAAGACCGGACCGTGAAGCGTGCCGTCCGTACCACGCGCACGACACGCCACGCCAGAGTCGAGTCGGAGCGCACACCGGGCGCCGAGGTTCTTGCCGATGAGAAACGCAGGTGCTGCAGTGGCAATGCCCAGCTGGCCAGACGGATTGGGAGGCAGCGGCTCGATGTGGATCGGACCAATCGCTGCAGGCTCGATGGGATTCGGCCAATCCGGCATGACAGCGATCCATGTTCCGTCGCCACGTCGAGCCGCGCAATCGGCGCCGAGCCTGACGACGTGATCCGCCCCGGCGGTGGTTCGCGCGACCAGTTTCAGCGTCCTGGGGTCGGACACCGTACCGAGAGCGACGAGCCACACCGCGCCGTCTCGCGTTCGAACGCAGTTGTCGCGTATTTCCACGACGTCCTTCGGCCCTGTCAGATGATCCGGCCGCTGCGCCGCAACGTCGTCGAGCCCCCACACGCGCGTGCCCGCCATGGCCGGATGCATGGACCACTGGAGCCCGGTGATCCCCCAACACGCCAGGTCGCCCCATTGCGAAATCGCGCAGGCTGCGGGACGCCCCATGACGTCAACGGCAGCGATGCCGCGTGAGACACCGAGCCCTTCGATTTCGGTGCGCGCAAACCGGTGCGATTCCGAAGCCCAAGCTTCGCAATGCAATCTTCCGTCCTGGAGCAGAGCGCATGGAGGTCCTTGCGTGAGCTCCTTCGCCGGTGCGAGGAACGGATGCTCCTGCACGCGCCCGCTGCGATCCACACAAGCGACGTCACCGGCAGCGTTGCGCGCGCAGACCTCGTCGTTGCGCGTCGCGACGATCTGTTTCGCCCCGGCGAGCGATGGAACGAGCTGGAAGTCGCCGTTCTTCCCGCACCAGACTCGCCCGCCCTCGCCGAGAAAACACCCGAAGTCGCGCACCTCCAGGAAAGCCGCATCGACGAGCCTGGCCTTGAAGGGCACGAGGACGCCGGGAGGGAAGTAGCGCCCGTCACCCCAACAGTAGACCTGCCCTGCCGCAAGCGCGCATGTCGTGGCTCCCTTGGCGACGAGGTCCCTCGCGTGATCTATCGCAACGCGATTGGGATCGTCGAATCGGCGTTCGAATCCGCGTTCCCCGCGCAGGCTCGACCAAGAACCACCGAAGCAGATGACATGGCCATGAGACAACACGCAGGCCTGCTCGGTGCCGCATACGATCTTGTCGACGTCCCGGGCTGTCCCCAATCCCAGTTCGGTCGACGCGGGCAACAGGAATCGGAAGCCGCCCGCCAACGAACACTGGAACAGGGATCCCCTGCGGCGGGCTGGCTCGCACACGACCTGGGAATCGGCTGCGGGCTCGTTCGATTCTGCATCGAGCGCGGTGAGCTCGGCCGACGACAGCTCGAGGATGGCGTGCATCGGGGAACGTGCGGCGGCTCCCGGCCCCCAACAGAACGCGCGCTCGTCGGTCACCGCGCACAACATCTCGGGCCCGGCGCGGAGCGCAGTCACGCAGAAGCGTTGGAGCGGCCAGCTCGAACAGCTGGACGAAGTCGCCGAGCCGGCGGGCCCGGCGGCTATGACGGCCGGTGCCGCAGAGCGGGCCGGGCTGCACGCCGCCAGGAGCAGACCTGCCGCAAGCAGCGGTGTCGGACGCACATCGCCGATGCTAGCCGAACCGCAATCCGGCGCAAGGTCGGTTGGCTGATTGATGGCGGGCGACCTCAATCCTTCACGAGCTCGGGGTCCGTTTCATCGACCCGCGCTACTGACTCGATGCTCCGACTGCTCGACGACGGCCGGGACTCGCCCACGACGCGAAGCACTGCGCGAGCTCATCGACGAGCTGCCACCAGCGCGCGCCGAGGTGCTGGTGCTGCACGTCATGCTCGGCTACACGGTCGAAGAGGCATCGCTGGCCCTGGGACCTCGAGAACATCGGCACCGAGGTGACCCCCGTGGACAGCGAGATCGAGATCCCAACCGGTGCCGGCGGCACCTTCGTCTACGGCACCTACGTGCTCACCGACGTCCGCACTTACGCCGGGTCGTCGGTGTCCGGCGCTCTCCCCGTGATGCGACAGACGCTCGTGATCACGGGCGCGGGGGGCCTGTTCGTGGACATCGAGGAGGGAGTGACGAAGCGCACGGCGTTCGTATTCACGGTCGACGGCACGTCCATCACCTTCACGACGACCTGCACCACGGATGCTTCGAGCCCCGACATCCCGTACTCCTCGTTTACCGCGGACGCGACAGCCATCACGCTCTACAGCCGCGCCTACGGCATGTCGGCGACGTACACGGCGTACGACGGGTGAGGCGAATCGGGGGCGCCCGACACCTCAATCGCTGGACTTCACGCGCCGGAACGGGTGAACGAAGCTCGCCAATGCGCCGGGGTTTCGCGTGGAAATCCAGAGCCTGCCCTGACCCTGGAACCGACACACGAGGCCCTCCCCTGACAGGAACAGGCTCTTGAGCCCACCCACCTTGGTCACCTGGTAGTCCAGCCCGGCGGTGAACCCCACGATATGACTGGTGTCGCAGACGTAGCCCATCGGGCCCACGTCCACCGCATGGATACCGCCATAGGCTGCGAAGAACAGCAGCCCGGCCCCTTCGGCTTTCAGAAGAAAGAGGCCGGCGCCGCTGAAGAAACCCTTGGCGCCTCCCCACTTGGTATCAAGCGTCACGCTGGGGGCGCTGGCGAGGAACGCTCCGGAGGACAGGAACACGGGGAAGCCAGGTTGACACGCGACGACCTCGATGTCGCCCTCGGGGCCCGGCGCAACGTAGAGGCGCTGGCCGGGGGCCGTCGCCGTGAACGTGTTCTGAAAGAGGCTCTCGCCGCCGAGCATCTTGCGTTTCGCAGCTGCGAGCAGGCCCCCACGCATTTGCGTCTTCATCTCGAGTGCCGTGTCCTTGGCGACCATGGCGGCCGACTCGACCAACAGCTGCTCGCCGGGCTGATCGAACAGGACGCGAATCATGGCGAAGTCGGGCTTCTGCAGAAGCTCGTGCTGCATCCTTGGCCTACCTTTCTCTCGGCGGCAACAGCCGTCCCATGATGCCGCCGTACTCGGCGGGATTGCGTGACTGGATCCAGATCCTGCCTTGCCCCGTGAAATGGCAGACGAGCCCCTCGCCGGAAAGCCAGGAGCCAACCCACCCGCTGGCACTCTTGCCGACCGAGTATTGAAGCGACGTGTCCCAGGCGACCAGGTGCCCCGTGTCGATGACCAGATTGCCGTCGCAGACGAGCTCCTGGATCCCGCCGAATGCACCGACCAAGAGCTGGCCGGGCCCCGGGGAGATCGCGTGCAGGACGAACAGGCCTTCTCCGGCGAAGAAGGTCTTGAAACCTCCCAGGCGCGTGTCGAGCTCGACGTTGGCCGAGGACGCGATGAACGAAGAGCTCTGCACGTAGTAGCCCTGAGGGGTCATGTCGAGCACGGCCATGTCGCCACACAGCGCGTGGGCCAGGAGCACTTCTCCGGCCCCTTGCTGGACGCTGAACGTGTTGCGGAAGAACGACTCCGAGCCGAACAGGCGTTTGAGGCCGGACATCACGGAGCCGGCTTGTGTCTGCATCTGCACGTTGGTGCTCATACCCACCATGGCGCCGCTTTCGGCCACGACCGCCTCGCCGGGCTGCAACTGGACCCGGGCCAGGGAGTGGGCGGGTCGATAGAGGATCTCAAACTGCATGGCTGTTCCCTTCCCTCTGGGTCATCATGGCAACAGGGGTGTCAACCAGCCCACCAGTGCGCTCACGTTTCGGCTTTGGACATATACCCGTCCCTGGCCGTCGAAGTTGCAGACCAGGCCCTCGCCAGACGCCATGAACCCCAAGAGCCCGCCGCCGGCGCTGCGTATGCTCAAGCGCAGCGATCCCTCGTAGCCCACGAGGTGGCCGTTGTCGATGGTAAACGGACCGTTGAGGTCCACCGCTTCGATGCCGCCGTAGCTGGTGAACCAGAGATCACCGTGGCCACTCACCTCCAAGAAGAACAACCCCTCCTTGGCAAGAACGCCACGAAGGCCGCCGAAGCGAGTGCCGATATCGAGGTTGCCGCAATGGGCCAGGTAGGCGCCCGCGGAAAGCACCAGCGTTTCGCCGTTCAGACTCCGATGCGTGATCTGGCCGGCCATGGCCGGGGCGAGCCACACGCTGCCGCCCTCCGGCGCGGTGAAGAGGTTGACGATGAACGTCTCACCACCGACGAACCTGCGGATCAGCGCGATGATCAGAGCCCAGAGGAACGCGAAGAACCCGGCACCTGTCGATGCGTTGAGCTTCGCCTGCATGTGGACGCCCTGATGGCGCGCCACCATCACGCCGGCTTCTGCGATCACGTGTTGGCCCGGCGCGAGATCGACGCGGAGCATCGCGAACGAGGGCCCATGGGTGATTTCGTGGTGTGGCGCTGCAGCGGCTGCCGCTTTGGGCCATTGAGGCGCTGCGGTCACCGGCGGTGCCGCTGGCTGATGCACGGGCTGCATGGGACTCCCTCCTCTCAAGTCGACGGTCCTTTGCCGGGCCCACTACGGCCGCCGCGGCGATTGGATAATGGTCGGCGCGAGCAAGGCCCACTCGCCGCTGCCAGCCCGCCGCAGGCGCTGCAGAGCAGAGCGGCCGCCCTGACGGCCACTGTCCGCTCGGGTGACGCAGCGTCCTGCGCGGCTTCGGCACACCATGGCGCGGCGCGTCATGGTCCCGCGCACCCTGGGCGCGGGGCCTGGTTCCGGGCCAAGGACGCAGGCCGAAGAGCTTACGCGGCGGAGGTCTTGTTCCGTTCTGATCCGTCGGTCCGCGACGCCAGTCGTCGAAGCCAACGCACGTGACCCCAACCCCTTGGCCCAGGAGCCCCGCCCGTCGATTCGGGCGAGGCGTCTGTTGCGGAAACATCGAAGCCAACCAGCTGAGCACTCACATCGAGGCGGAACGGAGTCAGCAAGCATGGTAGCGCGCAGCCAATCAGATCTGATAGCCGAGCGAACGGAGGCGTCCGCCCGCGTGGGTGAACCTCTGGTCGTTACCGCGGGTGACGCGGCGGTGCTGGTGTTCGAGGGGCAAGCACTGATCACACTCGGCCCCGGCGCGCACACGCTCGATCCAGGAGCGATCCCGGGGCTCGGGCATGCCGTGGATCCCTCGGGCGAAGTCCACGCGGACATCTGGTTCGTTCGGACAGACCCGGTTGGTGGTGTTCGGGTCGGCGGCGCCCTGGGGCATTTCGCGGAGCCGGCTCGGAATGCGGTCGTGGCCGCGAGCTGGTCCGGCGCCCTCTCGTTTCACATTGCCGACCCCGTTCGCTGGGTACTGTGCGCACCCCCTGGCCCGGCCGCGGATCATCAACTGCGTGAACGCGTCCAGTCCGCACTACTGCGGACCCTGCAGGCGAACACGAGCGCGTTCGCGCAGCACGCCGGCGCGATCGCCCCACTGGGCGACCCCGCGCGACTCGCCGAGGTGACGCGAGCGGCGCACGAGAACGCGAATCGCGAACTGGCTCAGCTCGGCCTGCAAATCGTTCAGATCGAGCAGAGCCAGATCGCGTTCTCCGAATCCGCAAGCGCAGCGGCCGCACCCTCGGCGCCCACCGAACAGGCGTACGAGATGCTATGGGACTGTCCCCACTGCGGCACCAAGAAGAACCTGGGCCTGTCCCATCGCCACTGTCCGAACTGCGGCGGACCGCAGGACGCCCAATGGCGCTACTTCCCCGCCGATCACGAGAAAGTCGCCGTGCAGGACCACGTCTACGCCGGCGCGGACCTCGAGTGCCGGTATTGCGGGGCGTTCAACGGCCGGCGCTGCAGGCACTGCGCGAGCTGCGGCGCGCCGCTGGAGGGCGCGACGCAAGCGCGGATGCGGCAAGACCAGCTTACCCAAGGCGAATACTCCGGCGAGACTCGGGAGCATGCCCGGCGCGAATGGGGGCATCCGCCGGCGGCGGCGCAGCAGGCTCCTTCGAAGCGGCGGGCGTGGCCGTGGATACTCGCAGCAGCCGTTGTGCTCGCGCTCGTCGTCGGCGTCTTCTTGGTGAAACAGAACGCCGAGCTCACGGTGGCCGGCCACGGCTGGAAGCGCGAGGTCGCCGTCGAGCGGTTCGGTCCCGTGCAGGATTCTGACTGGTGCGACGCGATGCCGCGGCGCGCCACGAACGTGCATCGCTCACGACAGGTGCGTTCACACAAGGAGGTGCCGGATGGTCAGGACTGCAAGACCCGCCGGCAGGACCGGGGGGACGGGACGTACGTCGAAAAGCGGCAATGTACGACCCGGTACCGGAAGGAGCCCGTGTACGACGACAAGTGCTCGTATACGATCGTCAAGTGGGCGCCGGTGCGTACTGAGAAGCTCACCGGAAGCTCCGCGAAGGACGCGCCGCGTTGGCCTGCTGTGCAGCTGGCACGTCCCGGTGAGTGTGTGGGCTGCGAACGCGAAGGGGCACGCACGGAAGAGTACGTGGTCCAATTCGTCCGCCGCGGCGACGGCGAGAAAGCCTCATGCCGATTCGACCAGCGCCGCTGGGCAAGCTTGGAGGTCGGCACATCGCTGCGCGGCAAGTTCAGCGTGATCGGCAGCGTTCTGGACTGCGACACGCTGACGGCGCTCTAGCTAGGTGCCCTCTCTCCATGATCTTCCGCAGAGTTCGACGGCCTCGAGCTGAGGCCCAAGAAGCGACGAACGAACGGCCGCACGGGCTTCGCGAGCCAGACTCGGGACCGCGCGTGTGTCTTCGAGGATCGCGCGGCTACTCGAACAGGTACCCCGCCGTCTGCAGGAGCAACGGCTGTCGCTCGGGATCGAGCCAGACGATGAGGCGCGACAGGTCGGCCTTCCCGACGCCCGTGCATCCCGTCGTGGGACGACTCAGGTCCGAGGCGTGGACGAAATGGGCGCTGCCCGCGCCCTTCACGACCGGGGCGTCGTTGTGTCGGATGACCAGGGCGAGCTCGTACAGGCTCAGGCGCTCGGCCGAGGACCAGGAGTGCGGAGCGTCGAGGCTCGCCAGGCTCTGCCAGGTGTTGTACTCGGGCGCAGCGGGGTCATCGACCCAGAAGTCGCTCGGGTTGGTGCGACGGTAGGGCCAGCGCGCCGCCACGAGTGCGGCCGGCGACAGACGCCCGAAAGCCGTTCCGAAGGAGAACAGCCCGGCGGGCGAACGGTGGTCTCCCTCGGTTTTCCTGGGCAGGGCCCACCATGCTCGCGTGGCGAGGCCACCGACGCCCCGACCGCGTGCCAACCCCGCCGAGCCCAGACGCGCGAGGATCGGCGTGTCCACGCGGCGGAACGGCCCCGCTTCGCCGCGCTCGAAAGCCTGGAGCGTCGCGTGACTCGACCCCCAGGTGGGAGCCAGCACCAGCACCAGCTGTCGATGCTCCGAACCGAGGGTGATCCCTTGGCGCAGAAAGAGCCCTTCGAGGCCTCTGTGCTCTTCGGGCGCCACGACACGCGTGGGCGCACGGAAACGGTGCGTCACGGGGACGAACGACAGTAGATCCAGTTCTGCGGTCACGTAGCCGTCCGTCCAGCTGTTGATGATCAAGGGGTGACCGGTCGGCCCCAGCGAGTCCGAGACAATCCCGATGTGCTCGGGGCGCGGATCGTTCATGGTGTCGAATAGCAGGATATCGCCGGGCAGGTAGGCATCGGACGAGCCGCCGCCATCCACCGGTAGCTCGTGGAAGTGCCGCGTGAAGTACACGAGCAGGTTTCTGACGCGGCGATGGTCGATGTTCGGGTCCGCCTTGACGATCCCGGGATAGGCTCGCGGTTTGCGCGCGCGGTCCGCCTGAATCAACGACTGGAGGTCGAATCCGGCGTTGCGCAGCGCTCGCACGACCACATCCGAGCACACGCCCTCGTCGCGCGGCATTTCGCCGTTCGGGTAGTCCAGCTTGCGATACGTCTCTCGATACGGCGTCTTGAGCAGCACCGTCTTCTTGGCGCCCAGCAGGATGTCGAGCGAACTCGGGATCCCGTCCTGGTCGGGGTCCGGATCGTCGAGCCTGTCCACACGAAACAGGGGGACGCGACTCGGGGGACACACGGCGACGGCGACGCCGTCGACGAACAGATAGCAGCGATTCTGCGAGGCCACCCGAATGGCCACGGCGTCGACCTCCAGCCATGCGGGCGACTGGATACGGACCTGGGGCACCAGCTCGGAGTAGACTCCGGTGTCGCGTTCGATCCAGGTCCGTTCGGCGAGCTGGCGCTTCACGGACGCCTCGCGGGCGCGGCCGGGCTTCGATGACGTTGCCTTGGACCGAGCGGCAGGCGATCCGTTCGAGCGCGCCTGGCAGCAAACGCTGCCAGGTGCGAACAGCGAGAGGCCCACGAGAGCCGCAAACCGGGAGAGCTTCATCCGACAACCTCATACTGCAGCACGAGGCGGGGGATCCCCTGCAAAGCGGGCGGCTCGCTCGACCGATCCCCGGGGCGCCTGCCCGCGAGGCGGGCGCGACGACGCGTTGCTCTACTATCCATCGAAACTATCTGTCTTTCGTAGATCATGGCCGAGCGCTGGGGCCAGACGAGCGACGATCGCGCGACGCACGGGCTTGGCACGGGCTCTGCAGGAAGCAAGAGGCGAGGACCATCATGAAAAACATGCTCGCGCTCACGCTTCTGTTCTGTTCTTCGGCTCTCCTGGTCGTGACTCAGTCGGTTGACGCAAAGCGTTCGCACACTGCCCCGTCACCCACGGCGCCGAGCAGCCGCGACCGCGAGGAGCATCCTCAGTCCCGCGCCGTTGAACAGGCATCTGTGCCGGATAGGGCTCCGGTCGACCCGGCTCCGTCGCGTCCGACCGAGCTGCTAATCACGCGTGCCTCGAAACAGCACGACTTTCGCGTCCTCATGAATGGCGGATGCACCAAGCTATTCGCCGGATCGGACATCTGCGAAGGTCCGGCAGTCCTGTCCGTTCTCCGCAAAGGCAGCGCGACCGAAATCCAGAGGCTCACATTCCCGAATGTCAGTATCGTCCGCTCGGAGAGCAACGAAGTGCTCGTCAATACCGCGGAGCTCCACGAGTATCAGGGCAGCC
Organism: Polyangiaceae bacterium; assembly: GCA_016929495.1. Lineage (GTDB taxonomy): Bacteria > Myxococcota_A > Polyangia > Polyangiales > Polyangiaceae > JAFGIS01. The sequence continues at coordinate 11,274 of JAFGIS010000587.1, forward strand.
TGGTGCTGGACGACTTCAACTTCGATGGGCACCAAGACTTGGCCGTCCAGGTGGGGCAAGACGGCCCCTACGGAGGTCCTAGCTTCGAGGTGTTACTCTACCGAGCGCACCGGGGACGATACGAGCTTTCAGAGCCGCTGAGCGCTCTGACCCGAGAGAACCTGGGACTGTTCGAGGTCATTCCGGCCCGCAAGCGGATCGCCACCTTCGCCAAGAGCGGTTGCTGCTACCACGTCACCCAACAGTACGAATTCGTCGGAACCAAACCGGTCATGGTGGCTCGACACATCGAGGATGCCCTCGGTACGGAGGGCTTCCTGGTCGAAACGACGGAGGATCTCGTGAAAGGCCGTTGGGTTCGAACCGTTCATCGTGAACCCTTGCCGGACTGGGGTCACGATTGGTGAAGAGCGTCTTCAGCGGCCGGCCCTCGGTACTGCGCGGGGTTTCGCCGTAGCCGACGCCGAACGACTCGATAGCGTGCGGGCCTTGAGCGGGGGGGCAGCGGCTGCTCGGGAGGCAACCGGCTCGTCGGAGATCGTCTCGCCCGGCTGATCGTGGGCAGCCGCAGCCAGGCTCGTCAGGCCCACCGCGGCGGCCGACGCTCCGATGGCACGCAAGCTGGGATACAACGGTCCGTTCATGACGGAGGCTCAGTCTACTCTCGCTGCGACCCGAGAACAGCACGGAGTGATGGGATGCTTGGGTCCGGGCCGCCCTGGCCGTCTCAGAAGTACAGGACCGATCCCGTGATGCCGATCGAATACGACTTGAGCCGATAGCCGGTGTCGTCCTCGTCCGAGTCCAGCATCTTGGCGGAACCGTTGCCAGAAGCCACCAGCGCGACCCCCAGAGACCAGTCGGGCCCGATCGACCAGTCGTAGCCGCCGAACGCGCTGGCGCCGCCGCTGGGCCCGGTCATGGTGCTGTCGTCCGCCTGGTTGATGATCGCCACCGAACCGAGCCCCGCGGAAGCGCCGACATGCCAGCCTGTCGAGGGATCCGGGTACCAGTCCACGAGCACGCCCAGGTGCGAGACGGTAGCTGCGACCTTGGCGGAAGCCGAAGTCGTTTCCCCGTCGGCGGTGACGGTGGCGTCCTCGAAGGGGCCTCCATCGAGGGTGTTGGTGATGGCGGACCCCCCAATAGTGCCTGCCAGAACCCAGCCACGCGCAATGCTTCCCCCGATGGCGATGCTTGAGCTTCCGCCCCCACTCACGCTCGAGACTCTCCCTCGCGGGCCCGTACCTTTCACAGCGACGACAGCAGGTCCGCCCCCGGACCGAAGGTAGAACCCGCGGCGCTTCGCGCGGCATGTGCAGTCGACCGGTGGCTCGCTCTCAGGGGCCGCTGGGCTCGCGGCTACCGGCGGCTGCGGGTTTGGCGAGGCGCTCGGAGCCCGGGGGGCTGGCTCAGCTTGTGGCGCTGGCGCGCCCGCCGGCTCTGCACTCGGCGCAGGCACGGCAACGGGCGCAGCCGAAGCCGGTACCTGGTCCTTGGTCTGCGCCTGAGCGGGTGGCACGGCCTCTGACGAGGGGGGTGGCTGTTGTGCCCAGGACACAGACGAAAACGAAAGGACGAGGGGAGCGAGCATTGTGACAACCCGGCGCATCGTGCAACCTCCTTGGGCGCTCCCAAGCATCGCTCGTGCCAACCGCAGAGCGCTGCCACTTCGGACTCCCGCCGACGCACTCGCGTTGGCGTGAGCTGGGCCTCGCGTGCGGTTTCCCGATCACCGGCCATCGTTGTCTCGCCCAAACTCCCCTGCCCGACCGAGCAGGATCGAACCCGCGCCGCGGACAGGTGTTCGGCAAGCGCGGACAGGTGTCCGAGCGGCCCCGGTCGTCTCTGCACGGCGAGCCAGACCGCTCGCCGTGTGGTGAGTGCCTACTGCAGGAGGAACTCCGCGGTCGTCCCCGTGGGGCCCGAGACGGGACTGAGCTCGGCTGCCGCGGTCTGCGTGTCGAACGCGACGCCGAGCCCGAGGTCAACCGAACTGACCGAAGCGCCCGCAGGCAGCAGGGCCGAGAGGGTCACATCGCCGGACGTGAGCTCGAGCTTGGCCGGCACCTGCCACTCGGCGAGCCCGTCGCCGAGCTTGGCGTTCAGCTGGACCACCACCGACAACCTCGGAGTGCACGTATTCTCCAGCACCTCGCCGTCGGCGTAGCTGAGGCGAAGCTCCAGAGCCACAGGCGAGCTCTCCACGTCGAGGCCTACGCCCTCCCAGAAACCGTCGCTGACCGCGGTCGAGGTGCCGAGGTAGGTGCGGCCGTACCGGGCCATGAGCTCTTCGGCGCTCTCGCCCTGCACCGAGTGCTGCTCATAGGCAATGTTCTCGTCCGAGCACAGGCTTGGAACGTCTTCCTCCTTGCGATGGCCACCAGTGCTGTCACCCGTCCAGCCGCCCAGACCGCACCCGGGACCGAGTGCCACAGCGCCAACCAGCGCCGCAGCGCTGAGCCGTGCCAGAACGCCGGTCCAGGCTCGTTTTTTGTCGGTCTGCTGTCGCACGCACCCGCTCATGCTCGCAGAAGCACAGTATCGACCGCACGCCGCAGGCGGTCAATGCAGAGCGCGCACATTTCATCGGCGAGATGCGCCCCGGCGAGTGCGGATCGTGATGATATGGGAATCGGACAACGCGGGAGACGGGACGCTAGGACGCGCCCGCCGGCCGCGCATAGTAGTACGCCGTGGACGCCCAGGTGACTTCGGTCTCGTCCCAGTGCCAGAGCTCCAGATCGAAGCGCAGCGACGTCTGGAAGGGTACTGCGTCGAGCAAGTGCATCCGGTACATGAAGAACGAACCGTCGAAGCCGCCCGTCCCCGCGCGAGGTTGCCCGTGTAGTGCGCTCTGGAAACGCTCGGGCGTGGACCAGGCATATCCGTAGTAGTCCTCGGTCCCCGTGCCAAACTGAGTTGGAAAAACCGCGCCATCGACGTAGATCTTCTCGTCGCCCTCACCCCACCACCGTATTCCCGGGGGGTTGTCGAAGCGTAGGGCACTGCCCACGTACTGGCCGCTCCCGGTGGCATCGAGGAACGTCAAGTCGCGAAAGGGGCGGGTGGAGACCCGCGTCGGTGGCTGGGATACCGCATGGAAGTACAGGCTCCGCTCGGAGAACGGGCGGGGTTCGACGCCGAGCTCTCCGCTCAGGTTCGGTTGGCCCCGGACCACGATCCTGGCCTCGGCTCGAAACGGCATGGGCCAGCGACTCATCACGTCTCCGTTCCCTGTCGTCTCGAACAACAGTGAGCGATAGGGGGTCAACGTGCTTCCAGATCCCACGAACTCCCCCAGAGGCATGGCCACCGTGCGCTCGCCGTCGAAAGACAGCTCGATGGTGGTTGCCTCGAGCGCCTCGGGCCGGGTGTCGGCCAGACGAACATTCAGTTGGCGGATCAGTCCTCCGCCCTCGAGCCGAACGTCGGCCTGGGCCTCGTCCGACCCAGTCTCCAGAGGCATCGTGCGGTAGCCGGCCCCGGGTTGAACGGCGCTCTGCTCGCCGTCCAGGACCTCACGCAAGCGCCGGATGAGAGGCGCGGCGCGCTTCAAGTCGCTCGGCCGATAGCTCCGGATACGCGAAGCGCCCCGGGCCTCGTACTGGCGGTAGTTGATCTGATAGTAGAAGCGCTCGAACGGACGTCCCTGGTCATCGGTGGCAACTAGGTCGTCCACCGTGACTCTGCAGGACTGTCGGAAAGGAAACGGGAAGTAGAGGTTGTAGCCCCTCGCTGTCACGTGGGCGATGGGCGGCGGCAGAGGTCCGGCCCCCGAAAGCAGGCTTTCCATCGGTTCGGCGAGCACGGGCAACGCGCTGCCATCGAGGTAGATCCTCAGAATCCCGGCAGGCGTTGCGCTCCAAATGCGAACGATGGCTCCAGGACCCGTCAAATCGAGCAAGACGGTCTCCTCCCGCCCATCCCGCTCTTCGGTCGCGACGTAGTTGGCATCGGTTCGGCTGGCCCAGTCATTGTTGGCGAACCACCCTTCGGAGTCCGCGCGAGAGACCGAACGTCGGTCGTAGCTCGAAGCCAGACGGGCCGCGAAGGCCGGCTCGGGGAGCTCGCTCAGGCGGGTCAGATCCAGCATTTCCGAGAGCAGGGCCTGGACGCCGATCTCGCTCGGACCTTCGGGCAGATCCGGCGTCGGCACGGCCAACCGCGTGGGAGTCGGTCGCGCTACGGAGTAGATGAGCGCAGCCATGCCGCCTGCGCTCAACGTCGCAAGCACAGCAACGATGAGCGAGCGTCGTCTGGCGTACCCGGTGCGCTTGTTGCGCCCAGAGGACCGCTTGCTGCTACCAGAGGAACGGTTGGCGCGCGCCACGTTGCCTGGAAGCGACGACTAGCCCAGATCTAGGTGCATTTCCACAAGCTCGAGGGAGGATGGCCCGGCCGTGCCCGAGAGCTCGCTCGGCCGATGTGAAGTCCGTGCCCCTGCCCGAAACACGGGGTGATACGATCCGACGCACGATGCGGACGGATCGCCGAGAGCGTCTCGGGCTCTCTCGTTGGTGGCTGGCCCTTCTGGTCGCGTGGGTTCAGCTGCTGCTCGCTGGGTGCGCCGGAGAGCCCCGTGTTCGGGTCGCACCCCGCTGGGGAACACGAGCCGCGGCCCAGCGCCGGGCCGGGCACGGCCCCCGCCGTCCACGACGCACCGGCGAGTAGCTCGCACCCCGAGGGCGCAGAGCTTCTCTACGTTCTATAGATTTGGGACGAGGGTGACCCCGCACCAGCGCGGAATACGGCCATTTGCGGCTTGGCACACAACCCGCATTGGGCTCCGCCGTCCGTCGTGAGGCCCATCGTGGATGTCGGAACACACTCGCACAGAAATGGAGGCGATCCCTCTCGAGCGCGCGCGACTCATCGGCGCGTCGTACGTCGTTCTCGTCTGCTCGTCGCAGCATTGGGTTTGACCACGGTAGGTCTGGCCATGGCGACCAGTTGGTTGACGGGGGATCTAGGGACTCTCGAGCAGAAGACAGCGCAGGGCGCGGTCATCCAACCGTCGCCCGTAGCTCCTTCACCGCCTCCCGCGCCCAGTCCCCGTACGCCTGAACCGCCTGAACCGTCCGTGGAGCCGAGGCACCCGCCGCTGACACAAACCCGGAACATTCTGATCGCAGGCATGGATCGACGGCCTGGGCAGAGGGGCGCGCGCTTGACGGACACGTTGATCGTCGTGGTCCTCGACAAGCGCTCCGGACGTGTCGGTCTCGTCAGTGTCCCCCGTGACATGGCCGTACAGATCCCGGAGCACGGGCTCGATCGCATCAACACCGTCTATGGTCTCGCCTATGCTCGTGGAGACAATGCGCTCCGCGCGCTCAAGCAGTCCGTCGGCGACTTGCTCGCGCTGCCCATCGAACACGCGATCGTCGTCGATCTGTCCGTGTTCGAACAGCTGGTGGATGTCCTCGGAGGGATCACGGTCGACGTCCCCTGCCCCATCATCGATGACTTCGTGGATCCGCGCACGCCAACCGGTCGTCGCGTGCTCGACGTCCAGCCGGGTCAGGTGCGAATGGACGGCGCGACCGCCGCCATGTACGTGCGTTCGCGCCACGGCCGCTCCGACTTCAGTCGAGCGCGTCGCCAGCAAGCCGTGCTCTCTGCCATCCATCGCAAGCTGCTCACGCTGGGAAACCTGGGCCAGATCCCCGGGGCGTGGAGCACACTCGAACGCAGTGTCGCGACGGATCTCAAACGCTACCAGTTGCTCGACCTCGGTCGACGTGCGCTGGGGCTGCGAATGGAGTTGGTGCACGGGTTGGTCTTCTCGGGCGCGCAAGCCAAACCCCGCCGCGATCACGGGCGAGCCATGCTGTTCCCGGATATCGCCGCGATCGACCGCGCCGTTGGCAGACTGTTCTCTCAACCTGCACCCAGCCATCTAGCCCGCAACCTGGCCTGTCCCCCGGCTGACGTTGCATTGCGGCGCAAGCGTGTCGAGCCGCCGGACGCGGGCGCGGACGCCGCCGATCCGGTCGCTGCGGCCGAGCCACTCCTTGAGGAGTGACCCGGCCCGGCGGCGCAGCACCGACCCGGAGCTGCGCCCACGGGCCAGGAAGCGATAGGTGCCCAGAGGCGCGCTCGCCTTTGCGTGGCCAGCGCGGACCGCCCGCTATTGCGACAGCCACGGCTGGCCGTTTGGTGCATGGCGACAGGCGCGCTGTGGCTGGTAGGCCCCATCCAGCGAAATCTGACCCCCACGAGCGTCTGCACGGCGACTGGATCTGGAGGAAGAGGAAGACGGCGATGAGAAGGACGATGTTCGTGACGTTTCTGGGTGTGCTGATGGGAGCAGGCGTCGTTGGCTGTAGTGACGACGGTGCCGGCGCGAACGACACGGACGAGGGGACCGGGGGACGCAGCGCGAGCAGCGATGGGTCTGGCGGCAAGGGGACGAGTGGCGGCAAGACGGCCGAGTTCGTCAATCCCCTCACCAATCCGGAGCAGGGGCCAGCGGCAGGCAACCCGGACGGGCAGTGCGACGTGCCTGCCGAGGCCGGACCCGAAGACACCTCCAAGCCCGATCACGTGGTGGGCACAGGCACCCAGGAGAGCTGCACCGCGAAGGCGTTCATCGATGCGGTCGCCAAGGGCGGGGTGATCACGTTCGATTGTGGTTCCAAGCCGGTGACCATCACGCTGGACCGACCCGCCAAGGTATTCAACGATTCGAGCGAACGGATCGTCATAGACGGCGGAGGGCTCGTCACGCTGAGCGGCGGCGGGGCGACGCGGATCCTGTACATGAACACGTGCGATCCCGACCAGAACTGGACCACGGATCACTGCCAGGACCAGGAGTTCCCTCAGCTCACGGTGCAGAACACCACGTTCATCGACGCCAACTCCAAGAACGAAGCGGAGTATGACGGCGGAGGCGCGATCTGGGTCCGTGGCGGCCGGTTCAAGGTCATCAACTCGCGATTCTTCAACAACGTATGCGCTGACTCGGGTCCGGACGTGGGGGGTGCCGGGATCCGCGTCTTCGACCAGTACCAGGACCAACCCGTATCCGTGGTCAACTGTACGTTCGGTGGCGCCGAGGGCTACGGCAACGTCTGCTCCAACGGCGGCGGCATCAGCAGCATCGGCGTGTCGTGGACCATCATCAACAGCGTCTTCTCATACAACCGAGCCATTGGCGAAGGAGGCAATCCCGCGGAGAGCGGCACGGACGGCGGAGGCAGCGGCGGCGGCATCTACAACGACGGCAACACCATGACCCTCTCGCTCTGCGGCACCCTGATAGAGCAGAACGAGGTGAAGGCCTACGGCAGCGCCATCTTCTTCGTCAGCAACAGCCACACTGGAACTGTACGTATCCGTGACTCTGTCATCCGAGGCAATCGCGGGGGAGGCTGGAACGTGCTGCCCGGCATCTCCATGCACGAAGACACGACTCGGGACATCGATAACTCGACCATCGAGGATTGATCTGCCCCCTCAGGCCGACCGCCGTTCATCACGCCGGCAGGCTGGAAGCTTCCTGACGCACCGGAGGGACGCGGGCCGCACATGGGCAGCCTCGTGCCGGCGTTTGTGAAGCTGCGGCCGCCCGGCCGCGCGGGCAGCCTCGCTCCGAAACGTTCTTGAAACACGCCGCGGGCTGCAACAGACTCCGCGCTCGCCGACGGGCGTTGGACCCTCCAGACGCCGCCGGTGACACCACGAGCGCACGGAGCAGGTCATGGGCGGATTCTTCGGTGTGGCGAGCAAGACCGACTGCGTTGCCGATCTCTTCTACGGCACGGACTATCACTCACACCTCGGTACGCGCCGCGGCGGGATCGTGGTGGTCGGAAAGCACGGATTCAAACGCAACATACACGACATCACGAACGCCCCGTTCCGGACGAAGTTCGAAGACGACCTACCGAAGCATCGTGGCCGATTGGGGATCGGGGTCATCAGCGACACGGAGGACCAGCCGCTCCTGATCGCCGCCCACCATGCCCGCTACGCGATCGTCACGGTGGGACGCATCGAGAACCTGAACCAGCTCGCCTCCGAAGCCCTCAGGCGTCCAAACACGCACTTCAGCGAGATCAAGGGCAATGAAGTCAATCCAACGGAGCTCGTGGCCACGCTCATCAATCAGGAAGCGAACCTACTCGACGGGATCCGGCGCGTTCAGAGCACCGTGGTCGGTTCATGCTCGCTGCTCGTGTTGACGCAGGACGCGATATACGCCGCGCGTGATCGGCTCGGCCGTACCCCGGTCGCTCTGGGCTCCAAGGACGACGGATGGGCCGTGACGTTCGAGACCTGCGCGCTGCCGAACCTCGACTACCGCACCCGCCGCCATCTGGGGCCGGGTGAGGTCGTGCGCGTCACGGCGGAGGGAGCGGAACAGCTCGTCGCTCCCACCGACTCGATGCAGGTGTGCGCGTTTCTGTGGATCTACTACGGCTACCCTGCCTCGACGTACGAGGACGTCAACGTGGAAGTATCGCGCAATCGTTGTGGCGCCGCCCTGGCGCGAGCCGATCACGTCGAGGTCGACTTCGTCGCTGGTATCCCGGACTCCGGGATCGGTCACGCGGTGGGCTACGCATCGGCGGCGGGGCTGCCGTACCGGCGCCCCTTCGTCAAGTATACGCCCACGTGGCCCCGCAGCTTCATGCCCCACGAGCAGCGCGTACGCGACCTCGTGGCCAGAATGAAGCTCATTCCGGTCAAGGAGATCATCGGCAACAGCCGTCTGCTCTTCTGCGAGGACTCCATCGTGCGGGGCACACAGCTGCGGGACATCATCACGCGGCTGTTCGACGATGGGGCGCGCGAGATCCACATGCGCCCGGCCTGTCCCCCGCTGCTGCATGGCTGCAGGTTCCTCAACTTCTCACGCTCGGCCTCGGAGTTGGATCTCGCGGCTCGCAAGGCCGTCAATGCGCTCGAAGGAGACCCGAACCACGCACTCGACGAGTACGCGGACCCAGATTCCGACCGCTATCAGCGCATGGTCGAGTGGATTCGCAGGCATCTGGGCTTGACGACCCTTCGCTACCAACGGCTCCCGGACATGATCGAGGCCATTGGTCTCCCGCGCGAGAAGCTCTGCACCTACTGCTGGAACGGCGCCGAGCCCTGCGTCTAGCCAGTGCCCGTGCCCTGTCTCCAAGACGGGGCACTGGGTGCGAGGGTGCCCACTCCAACCGACCTCGGCCTCTGGCACGGCGGCGTAGTACCGCATGTCCCCCGCCTCTCGGTTGGCCCGAGCAGCCGGAGGTGGCGAACCGCTACGTGCTACGGCCGGCTCGTCGTGTCGTAGACGTATTTGATCCACTGCGAGAAGAACTCGTTGCGATGCGACCGCCACGTGTTCAGGGGTCGGTCCAGGTCGACGTTGACCGGAGGCCCCACGTCATTGCGGCCCGCTGCGCGGTCGCGCCGATACTCCTCCACCAACCGCTCCGGCTCGTACTCGGGGTGACCGAGGTGCATCACGTACCGATGGTCCGGTGTCTCGAAAATCGAGTAGCCGGCTTGCGGCGAGAACGACAAGAGTCGAACCGTACCCGCGGCGCTCGCGCGCTCGAGTAGGTCATCCTCGACGGTCGAATGCCGGCTCTGCGGACACCAGAATACGTCGTCCGTGTCGCCCGTAATCGGATGCTGTGGGTCGAGATTCCGGTGCTCGTAGACGCCGAAGAGCTTGTGGTCGATCCGGACCTTGTCGAGCCCGACGAGCTTGGCCAGCGCCAGGCCACCCCAGCAGATGCCGAGCGTCGAGACCACGTGCTGCCGCGCATACGCCAGGATTTCCCCGAGCTCCCGCCAGTATCGCACCGCCTCGAAAGGCATCTCCTCGACCGGGGCCCCCGTCACGAGCACCGCGTCTATCGACGGACCCCGTATCGCCGCCTCGAATGGTACGTACGAGCTCTTGATGTGATCGCGGTCGCTGCTGCGGTACTCGTGATTCGCGAGGCGTATCCACAGAGGCTCGATCTGGATGATGGAGCGGCCAAGCGGGCGGAGCAGGTGAAACTCGTACGCCTCCGCCTTGGGCATGACGTTCAGGATCGCGATGCGAAGCGGACGGATCTCCTGACGCAGGGCATCCTCTTGCGTGATGCAGACCACGCGATGCTCTTCGAGAGCACGCCGGATGTGGTAGCTCTCGGGAAGGACGATCGTCATTCCAGGGACCTCCCGGCGGCACTCACGTCCCAGCGCTCTCGTCGAGCGCCTGGTCGATGTCGGCGATGATGTCGCCGACGTGTTCGATGCCGATGGACAACCGCACGAAATCCGGGGTAACCCCCGTCGCGAGCTGCTCTTGTTCGCTCAGCTGTTGATGCGTCGTGCTCGCAGGATGGATCGCGAGCGTCTTGGCATCCCCGACGTTGGCCAAGTGCGAGACGAGCTCCAACGAATCGATGAACTTGCGTCCGGCTGGAGCGCCTCCGCGGATCCCGAAGCCAATGATCGCTCCGGCGCCGCTCGGCAGGTACTTGTGCGCCAGCGCGTGGCTCTGGCTCGATTCGAGGCCGGGGTAGTTGACCCAACCGACGGCGGGGTGGCCCTCGAGGTGACGGGCAACCGCCAGCGCGTTTTCCGAGTGACGAGGCATTCTCAGGTGCAGCGTCTCCAGGCCTTGCAGCAGGAGGAATGCATTGAACGGTGACAGCGCAGGCCCGAGATCGCGCAGCAACGTCACCCGAGCCTTGACGATGTACGCCAGATTGCCGAGGGGCTCGAGCGCCCGGACGAATTCCAGCCCGTGATAGCTGGGATCGGGGGCGGAAACGAGCGGGAACTTGCCGCTGGTCCAGTCGAACTTGCCCGAATCCACGATCAGCCCACCGATGGAAGTGCCGTGCCCGCCGATGAACTTCGTCGCGGAATAGACGACGATGTCCGCCCCGTGCTCGATCGGACGCAGCAGGAAGGGCGCGACGGTGTTGTCGATGACCAGCGGCACTCCTTTCGAATGTGCGACGGACGCCAGGCGCTCGATGTCCGCGACATCGAGCTTCGGGTTTCCGATCGATTCGGCGTAAATGGCTTTGGTCCGCGACGTAACGGCGCGCTCGAGCTGCTCGAGGTCGTCGGACCGTACGAAGCGCACCTGGACACCGAACCTTGGGAAGGTGTGGCGCAGCAGGTTGTAGGTGCCGCCGTAGAGGTTGTCTGCCGAGACGATCTCGTCACCGGCCTGGGCGATGTTGAGCAGCGCAAGCGTGCAAGCCGCCTGACCGCTCGACACAGCCAGGGCTCCGATTCCGCGGTCCAGGGCCGCCACTCGCTGCTCGAGCACGTCGGTCGTGGGATTCATGATCCGCGTGTAGATGTTCCCGAACTTGTGTAGAGCGAACAGCTCCGCGGCGTGCTCGGTGCTTTCGAACTGATAGGAAGTCGTCTGGTAGATGGGGACAGCGCGGGAGCCGGTCGTTGGATCGGGCCTGTGGCCGGCGTGGAGGGCGAGAGTCTCGGGGTGGAGGCTGCGCTCAGGTACGGTCATCGTCATGGGCTCCGGCTAATCTCTACTGCTTGCATCGGAAAAGTCAAGAATCCTCCAGCGCCGCGGAAGCGTACAGGCCTTTGGGCCGCACCCATCCACCTCAACGCCGACGCCCGGATCCACCCATTCGAGCGGCGCTCTACGGGACGAGCGCGAAACAGTAGATCCCGCCGTAGCCACCGCCGGAGCCGACGGTGGGATTGCGCTCATCTGGCGCCCCGTTTTCGATGAGGCTGGTCGATGTATCCGCGGGCGCGCAACCAGCTTCGTTCAGGGCACTCATCCAATTGGCCATGCTCCCGCCGCCAGAACCACCTTTCACCCTGTTTGCACCGAAGTCACCGTCAGCACCGGCGCTGGGCCAGGAGTGTCCGCATCTGGGCGAGCCGGCCGCTTCGGCACTGGTCCAATCGTGGCAGGTGTGGCCCGGATCGGAGCTGAACAGCTCGCCGCGTTCGTTGGTCCCGGTCAAGAAGTCGTGGTTGTCCACCTGCCCGGTGCCGTCCGGATCGTGGTTGGGGACGCCGTCTTCATTGGGCAAGTCATCCGCGATGGCCGGGTCGGCGCCCGCGGGCCTCACATTGACCAGGTCCGACAGAGTCAGCGCAACCACCCTGCCGATTCGATCGTACCAGGGCCCAGTCCCAATGCGATCCTTGGCGTGAACGGGGCCGCTCGTCGTGCTCAGAAAGGCGCGCCACTGTCTGCGCGCCGCGCAGGGCGTGGAGTACTCGGCGATGCTCTGGCAGAGCGCGTCAGCACCGGCAAGCCCTCCCAGGTCCCCGCCGAAGCCGTTGGCGCTCCCCGACTCACGCTGCATGGCCACCAAGCTCGTGGCGAAGAAGCTGAACCCCAGCTCCTCTTGCGTGCACCCAGAGGTGTCCACGGTGCCGGAATCGGGTGACTTCTCGGCTTCCTCGTCTTCGTCGGAGCTCGGATCCGTGCCGCGCCCGGAGCAGGCGCTCATGGCAACGCAGACCCAGGCCAGAGCGCAAAGAGAGGCAGCGCGGACGGTTGAAGATCGCAGCAGCATCAGACGTGCCTCCGGCATGTACTCGACTGTAGGACGGGGGGAGCGACGTAGGCGCGTACTCTATGTTCTGTACTGCATCGGAGCGGAATGCACGCCCGAAGGCAGTGTTCCGCTCGACGCGCTGGGGCTCGCGATTCGGGAGGGCCGCTTCCCAGCCTCGGCCCGTTTCTGTCGAGGCCCGAACACGGCGTCCCGCCGGGACTCTGGTGCCCTGTCTCCGTGGCTCGCTGCGGAATCCGACGGCCTCGAACTGGACGAAGCCGTCGAATTCTGCAGCGAATACCCCCGTCTGAGCCAGGAAAGACGCTGCCAATTGTGTGCCCTGTCTTGGAGGGCACTAGCCGCGGATCCCTCGTATCGGCTCGTTGCGGAAAGCCAGCACGAGCAGGCCGATCCCGACACACAGTGCAATGTCGGCGACATTGAACACGGGCCAGTACGGGACGTGGATGAAGTCCGTCACCGAGCCGCGGATCAATCGGTCGCCGAAGTTGCCGACAGCCCCGCCGAGCACCAACCCGGCCGCGACGCGCTCGAGCGTGCGACTCTCTCGCCGCCGCCGGATGGCCAGACCAAGGAGCGCCACAATCGCGCCCCCCTGAAGGCACAGGATGAGCGCCCGCCGCCCGCTCGGCTCGAGCACACCGCCGAGCAAGTTGAACGCGGTGTCGGTGTTTTCGACCCTGCGCAACTCGAGCACACCGGGGATGAGATTCAGGGCCTGGGCCTCACCGAGACGTCGAGCCGCGAGCTGTTTGCCCGCATGATCACATCCTACGACGCCGACGAGCACGAGAATGAGGAGAAGACCGCTGGGCCACCGCGCCATGGCCACTGGAACGCCGCCCAGGGACGCCCTATTCCCTCTAGTTCTCCGGCACGAGCGTCGCACCGTCGACGCCGCAGAACTGAGCGTCGGGGTCGAACCGTTCGCCGCAGACGGGACAGATCTTCTGTGGCCTTGGCGGCGCAGGCGCGCTCGGGCCCGCGCAAGGAAGTCCGACGGTCGACATTGGGGAATACGGCACGGTCATTTCGGGCCCTGCGACGGCCGCAGGGCTGGTGCTGCCCGTCACCTGGCCACGCTGCCGGCCGCGCCGCACGATGACCAGTCCGAGTCCTGCCAGGGCAACGGCGGCCGCCCCAATCACGGCCGCGAGCAAGTACCTGCGCGCTGGCGGCTCGCCCTGAGTCACCGTCGTGCGCGCACCGAGCGAACCTGAAGCAATGGCCGCTGCGGCGGTCTGCTGTGATTCGCCCGACTCGTCGAAACCACCCCGCCGGAGCAGAGCCTCGTAGCGCTCCTTGGACGCGATTTCGACCACCACTCTGACCGACTGTCCCCGCACGCTCGCGGTGAGCGCGACCTCCGTCTCCGGAGCGTCGTCGTTGATGGCAAGCAACCCAGGAGAAACGAAGCGGGCCGGCGAGTTCGGCTCGACGAGGCGCCAAGCAGGAAAGACCTTCCTCAGCGTACACCCGTGCGCATCGAGAACCAGGCTGCGGAACGCGAACCGCTCCCCAGGTCGCATGAGCTTGCGTGACGGACGCACCTCGAGTCGTGCAGGCGGGCCGGGCTGTTCGCAGCGCAGCGACTTGTTGGAACCGGGAGGGCGCGACGGCCCAGCGACCTGCGGAGCCTCGGCTTCTGGCACCGCAGCGGATGGGCTGGACACAGGGCTCGGCGGCGCCTCTCCCACACGTTGGAGCAGCCGAAACGTTCGCGAGCGGCGTACGCTTGCCGTGCAGTTCTGTCCTTCGATGACGAACTGATACTGCCCTGTCTCGTCGAAGCTGATGGCGGTGTCGGTCGCGGAAATGGTCGTGATGATGCTGGCCTGACGCGGGTCGGTGGGCTGGGTTCTGCAGACCGTGCGCCAACCGCGCGTCCCGCCGACATGACCTACTCGACTCAATCCTGGATACTGCTCCCAGCATTCCGTCGTCGAATACGTGCGCCCGCTCTCGCCGATGGCCAGCTCGCCGCCCTGCTGGGCGATGACGACTGTACCTGCCGCTGCGCCTGGGCCGGTGGGTCGAGGCCCGCACGCAGCACCCCAGTCGCCGAAGTTCCACCGGCTCGTCATGGCAGAGGCCGACCAACGCCCGGAAAGCGTCGGTTGGTCCGCAGCTGCCGCGAGGCAGAAGATGGCCAGAAGCAGGACGACGGCCGACAGCGGGATCGCCCGCCCGAGACATGCCGCCCGCCGCCGAACTCGGGCAGCTAAGGACGGAAACGACGCTCGTGGATGCGCACGCAGGAGACTCACGTGTCTGGCACGGTATCGTATCCGCTCTTGCCATCGCAACCGGCAGCGTCGAAACACTCGCCTCCGTGTCGGCCGCACGACCTCTGCACGCGGCCGCAGAGATCGGGCAGCTGTACGCTCATGCCCACGAGTTCGGGATTCCGCGCTATAGTCCCGGTGGCATGACCGCCTGTCCGCACTGCGGCACCACCAATCTGCCACAGGCTGCGGCCTGTTCTAGCTGCGGGAAAGCTCTTGCCGCAGGCGGGGAAGGCCTCGCGTCCGACGACGGCCAGGGGACGGTGCTCCGTGTAGGGGCGCCGACACCTGGCTCGGACGAGCCCATCTCGGGCTCGCCGCTGTTCGACGCACCTGCACATGCACAGGGTCCAGATCGGCCCAGCGACCCGCCCCGTGAGCCCAACCCACCGGATTCGGACCCACCTCAGGTGCGGACGGTCTTGAGCGTGACGCCTGCCACTCGAGCCGCAGAGGCGCCGTCGCCGCCGCGACCGGAGTCCCCGCTGGCCGCTCCAACGCAGAGCCTCTCGGGCACGGGACCGTTGACTGCGACGCCTGCGACTCGAGTCCCAGCCACAGCATCGCCGCCGCAGCCGCCGCACGCGAGACCGCCTCTCTCACAGACCATCTTGGGCGTGGCGCCGCTAGGAGTGACGCCTGCGACCCGAGCGCCGGACGCGCCATTGCCGCCCCCGCCGCCGGAGCCCTCGAACGCGCCTCACGCGCAAACGATCTTGGGCATGGCGCCGTTGGGCGTGGCGCCGTCGACTCGAGCACCCGACGCACCGCCCTCGCCGCCGGAGCCCTCGAACGCCCCTCATGCGCGGACCATCATGGGCGTGGCGCCGTCGGACCTGACGCCTTCGGCCGGAGCTGCAGGCATTCCCTCGCCGCCCCAGCCGCCTGCAGCGGCCCCTCAAGCACGGACCATCTTGGGCATGGCAGTCCCACAGCCACCTCTGGCCACCACGATGGCCACACCGCCAGATACCGTACGTGGTGGCTGGTCCGGACAGAGCGGAGGAACCCTGCTCATCAGCGCGCAGCCGGTGCGAGCAAGGCTCGGTGCCGGCCCGGCTGGCACGCTTCGCTTCGAGCCGGTTCCCGGATCCGAGCCTCCCCCCTCCGCGCCTCCTTCTTCGGCGTCTGCTTTGACAGCGGACAAGAGAACGCTTCTGGGCGTCGCTCGTCCCGGGATTGCCCCCACCAGGCCACGCGAGCCGAAACCGCCGCCGGTTGTGAGCACTCCGCAGGAGCCTCAGTGGGGGAGCCTGCCGGGACCGACGCCGTCCGGCCTCGACCAACAACCCTGGTCGCAGGAGCCGCCCGCCGTGAGCCGTACTCCCCGGGCGCTCTGGATCGTCATCGGCGCTGCCTTTGCGCTCGTCGCCGTCGGCGTAGGTGCGCTGTGGTGGGTCTTCCGAGACCGAGGACCGATTCGCGCACAGGCTGCTCTCGACGCCCAAGGCCGAGACGTATTGCAACTAGTATGCGCAAAGTGCGTGGACGGGACGACCGTGAAGTTCGGAACACAGAAGGCGATCTTCACCGCCCAGCAGGCAACCTTGCCTCTCTCGAAGCCCCTGCCCCTCGGCAACAGCTCGCTCGAGGTCGAGTTGTCACCGCCGAACAGCAGCTCGCACGAGCGCGTGTCCTTGAGTGTGCCCGTGTTGTTCCGGGTCCGGGGCGACCTGTCCGCGCTACAGCAAGATCCGCCGAAGATCGGCGTCGACATCGAGGCCCTCCCCGGCACTCGAGTCGTCGTGGATGGCCAGGACGTTAGCCTCTCCACGAACGGGACGGCCCGCTACGAAGTCGATGTGAGCAAGGACCTGACGGGGCAGAATGCGAAGCTTGCCCGCCTGAAACGCACAGTGCGCTACAGCTTGACGCCGCCGGGCTCGGATGTGGCGGCAGGTCAAGTAGAGCTTCAGCTCGGAATCACACCGTTGCTGGTCCAGGCGCCCGGAGGCTCCATCGTGCTCGAGACCGCCGACTTCATGCTCGCGGGGCAGACCCTGGCCGGCGCGACGCTGAGCGTGAGCGGTCGTGCGATCCCGGTCGACGTCAGCGGACGTTTCGCTCAGCTGATGAATGTCTCGTCCGTTGGCGAGACGACCATACTCGTGCGGGCCAGCGCACCGGACCGCGCGCCCCGCCTGGTGCCGGTACGTGTGCGACGCGTGGAGAGCCTCAGAGCGGAGGCGAGGCGTTTGAAGCCACACTCGATCGGCAGCTATGGCGCGCTGGTCGCCACGGCGACGCCAAGCGCGGACGCGAGCGTGCTGGTGGACGGAACTGTGGTCGACGCGCGCCCGCAAGGACACACCACCGTACTGCTGCTCGATGTTCCGTCCGGCTGCAAAGAGAGACCGTGCCTGGCACGCGTCCTCCACGGCGCCAGACTCGACCTCCGCAACGAGGAACACGTGGCCGTCGGCGGTCATGTGTCCAGAATCGTCGATGGACCGCGAGCCGGTTCCAGAATCCCGGAGCTCTGCGCGGACTTCGTGCTGAGCGAAGACCGCTAGCACCAGTGCCAGTCGGCGTGACTCCGGCCAACAGTTGCGCCGACTGGCCAGAAGACGAGGGGTGCCGCGAGGCAGATCGATGCAAGGTCAGCGGTTGTGCTCCGCCCACCCAAGCAGGGCGGAGCACAACCACTGGCCTCACTTCGGCCGAGCGGCACTGGTGCCCCGAGCTGACGGTGTGATAGGGAAGAAGCATGAGCGAGGGTTCTTCTGCATCGAACGGCACCCAGTCGGTCGCGGTCAGCGAGGCTACCGAACCCACCGAGAAGGCTCGAGACTCCGTGGAGGAAATAGACGTCGAACCGGATCCGGTCGGCCCGCCCTTGCCCCCGAGTCTGCGCGTCAGAACGGCCAAGGATTCGACGGGCAAGCCCCTGGGTATCACCTCCAACGTGCCGCCGCCCGTGTGGCCCCCCAAGGTCGCGGCTGACGTGATGACCCGCAAGATCATCACCCTGCAGCAAGACGAGCCCATCGGCGATCTCGAGGCGAACATGAAGCGGTTCGGTTTTCGTCATCTGCCCGTGGTGGAGCAAGGCATGAAGCTCGTCGGGCTCATCTCCCGGACGGACATATTGCACGCACGGCTCGGCAGGCTCCCCGACGGCAGCGCGGTCGACCTCGAGTCAAGTACCCCTGCGGGCAGAGTGATGCGCAAGAACGTCGTCGTCGCCAGGATCGACACGCCGCTGTCGACGGCTGGCCGCGTCATGCTGGACAAGAAACTCACGTGCCTGCCCGTCGCCCTGGAGGACGGAACGCTCGTCGGCGTGCTCACGAAGTCCGATTTCCTGAAGCTCGCCGTCGCGCTGATGAAGTGAGCTTCTGGTGCCCTGTCTGCGTGATTCGCCGCAGGGTCCGACGGCCTCGAACCGCGCGAAGCCGTCGAATCCTGCGGCGAATGCCCCCCGTCTGCGCCAGGAAACGGGCTGCTACTCGGCCGTGCACGGTCGAGTTGGTCGGCTCGCTGTTCGGGGCGGATGATTCCGGTCGCGGCTTGCGGCTGATGCGCGACCACGGCCGATGTCCCGCGCGTGTCGGCAACGCGACCGGTCACCCCGGCGGCCCCGGCAGACACAAAAATGCTGAGCTATTCTGCTGCCTTGTGCTCCACGAGGCCACGGCCCCCCCCAAGGCGGCCCGGAGCTGCAGCCGCGAAGTGGGGAATTTTCCCGCCTACGCCAGCGTAGCTTTGGCTACATTCACGAGGCGACGCGGCTCTCCCAAGGTGGCCTGGTTCGCGTTCGGCAGATGCAAGACGTCATCGAGAGAACCTTCCTCGAAGCCAGGCAGCACTGGTCGGGCTTGGAGCGCGTGACATTGGGCGACTACTCGGCGCATGTGACCACACTGGCGACCACGCAGACCGAGCTAGAGCGACACGGCGCCGATCTGTACCTCGCGCTTGCCTGCGGCGTGGCGGAACCTGCTGCGCTTCGGATCCTGGAGGACCGCTTCTTTCCCGCGGTGGACGAACAGCTGTCGCGCGCCGGCTTCGATGAGTCAGCCCGCAAAGACGTCTTCCAGCAAATGATGATGCATCTGTGCGCCGGACCAAGGCCCAGGATCTTGACCTACGCCGGAAGGGCAGGGCTGAGCTCCTGGCTTCGAGTGACTGCCATGCGCTTCGCACTCAACATGCAGGCATCCGCGTCCCACGGGGCCCAGCGGCAGCGCGAGTTGGCGGACCGTCTGCTCAATGAAGAAACCAGTCCAGAGCGGCATCTGGCTGCCGAAAAGGCACGTCCACTGTTCCAGTCGGCACTGGAGGAGGCCATCCGCAGCATATCCGATCGGGATCGGACGTTGCTTCGCCTCTGTTTCGTGGACGGCCTCACCGTCGATGCCATCGGCAGCATGTACGGAGTCCATCGCGCAACAGCTGCCCGCTGGATCGCCGACATACGCCGCAGAGTCCTTCAGCACGTCAGATCCCTGCTCGCGCATGAGCCCGGCCTCCACGCATCGGAGTTCGAGAGTCTGGCGCGCCTGGTGCGTAGCGAGCTCCACCTGACCCTGAAGCGCGTCCTCGGCGCCGCCTAGCTGCCAGCCGCCATGCCGAACGCCTGCCCTTCGGAAGAGGATGTGGCTTGTTTCATCGAGGGCCGCGCTTCTGCGTCGACCGTCCAGTCCATTCTCGAGCATCTGGACAGTTGCACCGAATGTCGCATTCTGTTGGCAAACGCCCTACGCGGGTTCGATACGACGCCTCGCGCGGGCGGCGCTGGAGGACTTCCCAAGACGTTCAGCGTCGGCGCTGTGATTGGCGGTAGGTACCGTATCGACCGCTTCATGTCGCGCGGGGGCATGGGCGAGGTCTATGCCGCCTGGGATCTCGAGCTCGACGAGGCCGTGGCGCTGAAGACGATTGTCTGCACGGGCCTCGATTCCTCAGGACTTGCTGGCCGACTTCGAGCGGAAGTGCAGCTGGCGCGGCGGGTTACCCATCCCAATGTCTGTCGGATCCTGGAATTCGGTGTGCACCGCCGGCGCTATCGGGAGCAGGACGAGTCCATCCCGTTCTTCACCATGGAGTTGCTCTCCGGTGTCACTCTGGCGGCATACATCGCCCGCAAGGGCCGTCTATCCGAACGCGAAGCGATACGGATTGCGTCGCAGGTACTGGCCGGGCTGGACGCGATCCATTCGGCCGGCATCGTGCATCGGGATCTGAAACCGCAGAACGTGTTCATCGAACCGAGCCAGGACGCCGAGCCACGCGCTATCGTCATGGATTTCGGGCTCGCCCGGCGCGCCGATGCGATGGACTGGTCGACGAGCTCCACCGGCGGCGGCCCCGCCGGGACGCCCGCGTACATGGCGCCGGAGCAGGGGCTCGGAGTCACGCCCTCCCCCGCCTGGGACATCTACGCCTTCGGTGTGCTGTTGTTCGAACTGCTCGCGGGCAAGCTGCCGTTCAGAGTCGAGACCGAGGCCGGCGTGGCGCTCGCACGGCGCGACGAGGCGGCCCCTCCGTTGTCGTCGGTTTTGTCCGGCGTGCATCCAGCGCTCGAAGCCATCGTTGCTCGTTGTCTCGAACGCGAACCCTCACGGCGTTTTGCGGCCGGCTCGGAGATCCTCCGTGCGCTCTCCGTGATCCCTCGACGCCCTCGTCCGAACCACGGATCCTACTGGCTGCTCCCCCTGGCGGCGCTCGTCGTCATCGGGCTCGCGGCCTGGTGGTCGGCGTCGTCACCCGGAACGTCCGCCCCGACCAGCCCCGAGCCGACCAACGCCCGCCGTGGGCCGCCGGCGCACGCGGCAGCGCCGGAGATGGGAGACTCGGTGCGGTCGGAACCAGGCCGCGGCTCGTCAACGCCGTCCGCGCAACCGACCCCCATCTCGAGTGCTGCCGCCGGGGCCAACGAGAACGAACCCGGTGGCCAAGACCCGGCGCGAACTCAAGGCCCGAGCACGGGTGGCAGCGTCGTCTCCCCGCGCGCTCGACGTGGGGCGGTCTCTGCTGTAGCTGCGCAGCGAGCGGACTCGCGGGGGCCGACCGCTGCGACGCAGATCAGCGCGCCACCTGCAGACGCTGGTGATGACGATCTCGCTATCCCCTCTTTCGTTCGAAGTCCGGCCGTACGACGGAGCGTGGAACCATGACATCGCATGGCCTCCGACGACGACTGCGTCTGACCGACGGCAGAGGCTCCGCTCGGCGGGCACTGCGAAGGCTCTGCTGGCTCGGCCTGTGCGTCGTGGCGACAGCCCATGCCGAGCCAGCGACGAGCGACCACGCACAGCCCGGTCCCCAGGAGGATCAGGAAGCCACGAGGGCTTTTCTGAGCGGCAAGGACGACTTCGAGTCGGGGCGATTCGCAGAGGCGAAGGAGCAGTTCCAGAGAGCCTACCTTCTGACGAAGGATCCGGCTCTGCTGTACAATCTGGGGCAGAGCTACCGCAAGATGGGCCGATGCGCCGAGGCCCAGCAGGCGTATCAGCAATTCCTGCAGGCCGCGCCCAGCTCGCCTCTCGCACAGCGCGCACAGAAGCATCTGGTCGCTCTGCAGTCTTCGTGCGTTCCAACGGCTGGCTCTGCGCCGACCGCCGACTCTGGCGCATCGACGACCGGGACCTTCGGCGACGTAGAACCGACCGTCTCAGCCGGGCGAACCGCGCCGAGTGCCCCAAGGGTATCGAGAGCGCCGACGGCTCCCGCACCGGTGTCACCGCGTCAGGCGGGCAATCCAGTGCACGGGAGGACTGCCGAAACCGAAGCCGACGGAACGTGGCGATGGTTGCCCTGGGCGACCATGATCTCCGGCCTCGTCGCTGCTGGCACGGCCATCGGCCTCGAGATTCACTATCTGCAGCGCGAGAGCCAATGGACCGCGGAGGACCGAAACCTCGAAAAAGGGCCTGCGCCCGGTGAGACGGACGAGGACTGGCTCGCAAGGCAGGAGGCCAACGATCGACTGGGCCATTCCATCCGCGCCGTTCGAACCGGCGCGATCGCCACCGGGATCGCGGGTGTCGTGCTCGTCGCGGCTTCGGGTGTGATGTTCCAGCTGACTCCTGCCCACTCGTCCGCAGCGGACGGCGCTGCCGGGCTGCCGCCGGCGCTGCATGTGGGCATCACGCGCTGTGACGTCACAGCGACGGGTGTTACGTTGTCCGGCACGTTCTGATTCACGGCCGCGGACACGCGGCGCCCCGCAAATGGCGCTGTGCACCTCGGCCACTATGATCGCGTTGCCCTGCCTCCGGTCCGCTGGTGCTCTTCGTTCGTGCCGCCCCGGAGGGTGCCGACGGGCCAACGCAGCGGGATCCAGCGCAGATCCGGCACCGTGCCCGCCTACCCCCTGGGCGAGGCGCCCGGCTGCCGGAGCCCACACGCGCTTTGGCCTGGCTCTTGCGTTGCCACCTCGCCTACGATGGGCTCTCAGACAAGGAGACGAGCGATGCGGTGCAAGCGTTGGGCTTCCGTGGTGACGATCGGCCTTTCGGCCGGGACCTTGGCAGGTTGTGGCAAAGATCACGTAGGGTCGAGCGCCCTGAAGACGAGTGGCATGTATGCCGACTTCAAGGCAACGGCAGACGGGAGCAAGACGAAGGTCGATGCCCAGCTTTTCGTCGAGGACAGGAAAGGCGATTTCGTCACGCTCGAGGCCGGAGACTCGCTGCTCGCGAGCATCAACGACGAGACGCCGCTTGAACTGAGACCGAATGCCAGCGAAGAGAACTACCTCCATACGTTCGATGTTTCCGAAGCTGGCACCCTGGTGACCATCGACTTCGAGCGCCGTGACCGTGGCGACAAGGATGCGCCCGATTCGCACGTGAGGCTGCCAGAGGCCTTCGACATGAGTCTGGACGTATCGGGCAAAGTGCAGCGCGACCAGGATGTGGTCATGACCTGGGAACCTTCCGGGATCAGCAACCAGATGTACTGGCTGGTGGATGGCGACTGCATCTGGCCCAAAGATGGCAGCACGGACGACGACGGCCGGTACACGCTGAAGGCCGGCAGCCAAATCGAGGTCCTCAGTACGCGGAGCGACGAGAGCTGCAAGATCACCGTGACGCTCGAACGACACGTTCACGGCACCATCGACCCGGCCTTCCGTGACGGACGGTTCCTCGGGATCCAGGCCCGCACCAGGACCTTCACGTCCGTCCCAGAAGAGCCTGATGAGGAGGGCACTGGCGGCTCGGGCAACGACGAGACCGGCGGCTCGGGCAACACCGAAACCGGCGGCTCGGCGAACGAGGCAGGTGCACCCGGTGCGGGGACGGCCGGTTCGCCCCCGGCCGCGGGCGGGACCGGGACCGGCGGCGCGACCGGCGAAGAAGCCGGGGCTGCCGGCGCGGCCGCGGGCGGATCGAGTACAGGGGGCTCGACTCAGGCGGCCACCGCAGGCACGGCAGGCGCAGTCGCGGGCAGCACCGGGGCCAGCCAGGCAGCCGCAGGCAGCGCCGGAGCCAGCCAAGCGGCCGCGGGCAGTCCTGGGGCAAGCGGCCAGGGCGGTGCGGGCGGCCAGGGCTAGAGCGACCCACTGACGCCGAGCCACGGGCCCGGCTCGGCGTCACGCGTAGAGTCCGTGCTGCGCGATGTAGCGAAGCACCGCGTGCGGAACGAGCCGCCCGAGCTCGACGTGCGACTCGGGCCGATCGCGAGCCTTCAGCAGGGCACGCACTTCGGTGGAAGAGACTTCCGGCAGGAGCGCTGGTGGGGCATCGGGCCGAGCCGAGCCGCGACGGCCGAGCACGATGGGGGGCGCCAGTTGGACGAGCTGCTCG
>JAFGIS010000588.1 GCA_016929495.1 Polyangiaceae bacterium
CGCTTCTTCCTGCAAAATGGTCTGCAGATCCTGTTGTGCGCCCACCATGCGGCGCCGGTAGTGGCCTATCACACATGGTATCGGGTCGGTTCACGCCACGAGCGCGAAAGCAAGACCGGGCTAGCGCACCTCTTCGAGCACCTGATGTTCAACGAAACCGAAAGCTATGCGGCCGGCGAGTTCGACCGCAAGCTCGAGGAAGCAGGTGCCGAGAGCAATGCCGCCACGTGGCTCGACTGGACCCAGTACACGGTTTCCGTGCCGCGGGAGCGGTTGCCCCTGGTCATCGAGCTAGAAGCCGAGCGCATGGCGCATCTGGTGCTGCGCGCTCCGCAAGTACAGAGCGAGAAAGAAGTCGTCGCCAATGAGCGTCGCTACCGGGTCGAGGACGACGTCGAGGGCTCTGTCAGCGAGCAGCTCTGGGCCACCGCGTTCGAGCGCCACTCGTACCGCTGGCCGACAATCGGGTGGATGGACGACATCCTCGGGTTCACGGAGGAGGATTGCCGCGATTTCTACAGGACGTACTACGCCCCCAACAACGCCACCCTGGTCGTCGTCGGCGATGTGAACGAAGCCGCCCTGCTCAGGCGCATCGCCCAAGCATATGGTCGAATCGAGCCTTCCATCCTCCCGGTCGAAGAAGTCTGGCCCGAGCCGCCCCAATTCGGAGAACGTCGCCAGGAACTGAGCAAGCCCACCCCGACCGAGAAGCTGGCCATCGGCTACCGCGGGCCAGCCATGGGCGATGCGGACCATCCCGCCGTGACGGTGCTGAGCGAGATCCTCTTCGGCGGGAGGGCCAGCCGGATGCAGCAGCGCCTCGTACAAGAGCTGGAGCTCGCGACCGAGGCCCGCGTGTTCGTGGGACCGTTCCGCGACCCCGGCCTGGTCGAGGTCTTCGTGTCTGCTCGCGGGCAGCATACCGCGGACGAACTCCTGGCGGTGATCGGTCAGGAGTTGGAGCGTCTGCGCAGCGAACCAGTGACCGATGAGGAACTGCACCGCGCTCGCGCGCGGCTGGAGCTGGGCCTGGTGGCTGGTCTGACCAATGTAGAGGGGAAGGCATCCACGCTGGGCTTCTACGAAACGGTGCTCGGGCGGCCCGCCGGAGCTTTCGAGAGACTGGAAGCCATGCGCCGAGTCGACGCAAGTGACGTGCGTCGGGCCGCGCGACGCTACCTGGTCGACACCCAGCGGACGGTCCTGCTCGTCAGATCGAACACCGCCAAAGGCGGCTCGCCCGACGCGCGAGGCGCAGCATGAGTCGCGAAGCGCTCGGTCGGGTCGTGCGCTGGAGCGACGGGCGTGATGCGCCGATGGTGCTCGTCGAAGCGTGCCCCGAGCTTCCCCTGGTCAGCGTTCTGATCGCGCAACGGAGCGGCAGCAGCGAAGATCCTGCCGGCAAGGAGGGTCTGGCGCAGCTCAGCGCTCGTCTGATGCGCCGCACGGCCGGCGGCCTGCCTCAGCGGGCCGTCGAGACGAGAATAGACTCGCTGGGAGCTTCGGTCGGCGTCGATGTGGGGCACAGCAGCGTCATGCTGCAGGGCACGACGATCAGCCGCTCGCTCGACGCGTTCGTCGATGTGCTCATCGACATCCTGGCGCGTCCCGGCCTGGGAGAGCCCGACTTCCGGCGCCTGCAGCGCGAAACCGAAGCCGAGCTCATCGAAAGCCGCGATGACGACCGGACGTTGGTTCGGCGGGCCTTCCGCCGGCATGTCTTCGAGGGACACGACTACACGCGCGCCTCTGGCGGCACCGTACGTTCCATCCGTTGCCTCGAGCTGGAGGACGTACGTGCGCTCGTGGGTCGAACGCTGACCACCGGCAACCTGCTCATGGCGTTTGCCGGTGACATCGTTCCAGAGCGCGCGCGCACACTGGCCGGACGGATCGCCGAGGCACTGGCTCAAGGGCCACGCATCACCGACAACCTGGGCGAGCCGACCGTGCCCAAGGGACGACGGCTCGTCATCATCGACAAGCCGGAGCGAACTCAAACGCAGATCCTGCTGGGCGGACGCGGCACATGGCCGGCGGATGAAGATCACCTGGCCCTGCACGTGGCCAACACTGCCTTCGGCGGCACCTTCACCGCGCGCATGACGCGCGAAATCCGTTCCAAGCGGGGCTGGTCCTACGGCGCGTACTCGAACCTCCCGTTCGACCGCCATCGTCAGGCTTTCAGCATGTGGACCTTCCCCAAATCCGACGATGCCGCGGCCTGTGTTCGGCTACAGCTCGAGATGCTCGCCGATTGGCATGCGCGAGGCATCAGCCGCAAGGAGCTCGGCTGGGCCAAGCGCTATCTGACGCGCTCGCATGCATTCGCGGTCGACACCGCGGCCAAACGAGTGGGCCTGGCTGCCGAGGCGGAGATCTACGCTCTGCCGGACGGCTATCACGAGCGGTACGTCGAACGGATCCAAGCGGTGACCCTCGAGCAAGCCAACCAGGCCGTCCGCACGCGGATCGATCCGGACAACCTGCTCATCGCAGTCGTCGGCGCCGCCCAAGCCGTGCGCCCAGCTCTCGAGCAGTCCATCGACGCGCTCGAGTCCGTCCAGGTCATTGCGTTCGACGCAGAGGAGTAGCAGCTGACGCCCGAGCAGGTGGCACGCGCTCAGCCGCTGGCGGCGGCCGTGAGCTCCGCTGGACAGGACACCTGGCCGTAGGTCAGATTGGGATTGTCTGCCATCCCGGCCCACTCGACGTACCACAAGCAGCCATCCAGAAGGTCCTGCTTGCCGCTGAACACCTTCTGGCACCAGTCCTTGGCGCACGTTCTCGACGGCTCGTAGTTGTAGTTGTTCTGCTGCGCGCAAGAGAGAAAGATCCCACCGTATTGCGCGCCGAGGTCGGAGGTGCCCCACTGGCTGGAACACGCGTTGAAGTCGCCCACGCCGCCACCCGGCACCAACAAGTCGAACTGGCCTCCTCCAATGCCCCCGGTGTTGATGACCTGCACGATCATGTGCTTGCCCGAGAGCGACCGCGAACCTTCGTCGGTGTTGCCATTGTGGGAACTGCCGGAGAAATCTAGCTGGAAGCAGGTGCCGCAGGCAGCCCCGTTGAACGCCGCAAAACCGTAGGCCACGTTGCTGCTCACAGACCACGGAGCCATGCGCCAGCACGTGTGCGCGTTGCCACCACTGCAGGCGCTCCCGGCACTGAAGTTGTTGCCCAGGCTCTGGTTGTTCTGGTCACAGGCGACAACGGGGCGACTGGCGTTCTCGGACCAGCCGCAGCTCGGCTTGCAGCAGTCCCAGTAGCGCGTGGCCCACCCTTGCTGCCCATTGGTCACGTTCGGAAGATCGGTGGGTCCGCTGCTGTTGCCGCCCGTGGAGCTGCTGTTGCCACCCGTGGAGCTGCCATTGCCACCCGTGGAGCTGCCGTTGCCACCCGTGGAGCTGCCGTTGCAGCGGCCGCAGGTCCGATCGCAGATGTGGCCTTCGATCATCCACGCCTCGTCACAGCAGCCCCATTCCTTCCAGGTCGCGCAGGATGTCTCGGGCTCGTCCGGGTTCAAGTCGTCGGTGCAGTCGCCATCAGTGCCGCCCTGAGCAGTGCCGCCGGTGGCAGCGCCGGTCGAACCACCGATCGACGTCCGCCCGCCCGCGCTCACGCCGCCCGAGCTTCTGCCACCCGAGCTTCTGCCTCCCACCGCCGTCCCGCTGGTTCCGCCCGACAGCGTACCCCCTGCCCCTTGACCGCCCGTGTCACCGGAGCCCGAGCCGTTCCCGCCCGTGGCCGCATTCGCTCCACCGCTGCCTCCGGTA
Organism: Polyangiaceae bacterium; assembly: GCA_016929495.1. Classification (GTDB taxonomy): domain Bacteria; phylum Myxococcota_A; class Polyangia; order Polyangiales; family Polyangiaceae; genus JAFGIS01. Next base: position 3,783 of record JAFGIS010000588.1, read on the forward strand.
GGATCCGGGTCCACGGCCGTGCCTGAACCGGTACCCGTTGTGCCTCCAAGGCCGCTGTGCGTGCCGCCTCCAGCTGAGGTGCTCGCAGAGGCACCTCCCGCTGCATTCCCGCCGCTTGCAGATTCGTTGAAGAAGCCGGTCGGGCCCTCATCGGAGGCCTGAGCCACCTTCGGCGCGCTGCTGTCGCCACAGCCCAGAAGCAGAGCAACACCAAGGAACGACACGAAGAACGAAGGGCGTAGTCTCATCAGGGAGCTCCTCGCGAAGAACGGCGCACTGGAAAGCAAACACGGCAGCAGGGGCTACCCGGAAGATTTCGGTCAACTTCGGGCTTGTGCAAGCAAAAATCGCAAGGGCACGCTCACGGGAAATCCGCGGCTGCTGCGTCAACAGATTGGTTCAGGTTCACTGTAAGCGGCCAACGACAGCAGCAGTGGCGGGCGTGTCGGTTTC
>JAFGIS010000589.1 GCA_016929495.1 Polyangiaceae bacterium
CCTCCAGTCCCCAGACCGAGGTCGGCACGCAGACCAGCGTAGCTACCAGCAGGGCGAAAGCGTTTCTTGCCACGCCCGCCATCATGGGATCTTGCCGCCAACGTCACCTACGCTCAGACGAATTGTCCGGACGAGATCGCCAACAAGAGTGGGCTGAAGTAGGAGGGCATCAACCTCGGCCTGCCCACCACCCGAGCGTGCGCCGCCTGTTTCTTTCTCCGGCAGGCCTGGCTCCTCACTGGAACCGACGCTCGAAGCCTATCGGGTGCGGGGAGCTTTTGGCGCCACTAGCTCGTGCGAGACGTCAACGCCAGAGAGCGCGCTTGACGTCGACTGACCACGATGGGCTCCTCCAGCCGTCGCAGCTTGAGGTGCAGCCCGCCTCCGAGCTGCTTGGTGGCCCGTTCGACGTGGTCCACGTTGACTATGGTGGCCCGGTGAACGCGGACGAAATGGGGTTGGGGCAGGATCGCCTCCCATTCTTTGATGGTACGCCTCACGTCGTGCCAACAGCCGTCGAGCGTTCCCACTCTCGTGTAGTTGCCGCCGAGTGACGTGACGGCAACGACGCGGGCGACAGGGATAAACTCGCGACGGGCGCCGGTTCGCACCAGGATGCGGTCATTCCACGTCACCGGTGCCGCACTCGCATCCGGCGTGTTCGACGGGGGACGCTGCCGTGACAGCCGTGCGACACAATGGCGGAACCGCTCCGCTGACACTGGCTTGAGCAGGTAGTCGAGGGCATTCACCTCGAAGGCACGCAGTGCGTACTGGTCGTACGCCGTCACGAAGACGACGTCGGTTGCCTCCGGTACGCTGGGTAGCAGGTCGAACCCGCAACCGTCCTGCAGTTGGACGTCCAGGAAGACGACGTCTGGCTCGGCGGTGCTCAGGATCTCCCGAGCTTCGGGCATGCTCCCGGCTTCCCACGCGACGTTCACGCCGTCCTCACGGCGGCTGAGTTCCCTCAGATCCTGCCGGGCGTACGGCTCGTCATCGACGATCAGCGCTTTCAGTGTCATGGGACAATTCCGTGTCCAGGACCGGCCCAGCTGCACGGCGGGGCCTCCGACCCGCCGACGCTACTTACGCCGAAGCGGGCGTCGTGGTCCAGTGGGTTCAGTTTTGTGCCAGGATGACCCCACCCCTTAGCGCGTCCCCATGTTTGCCGCTCTTCGCTTCCGACGGCCGGTCCGGATCGTCGTCGTGCACACGCTGTTGGCGCTGCTCGTGCTGGTATGTGCCCTCGGTTGTGGGGACACGAAGCGCTATCCGACCGCTGAGCGCGGCCAGCTCGACCTGGCGGGCTGGAGTTTCGCTCGGGACGGGTCCGTGTTGCTGGCCGGTGAATGGGATCTGTACTGGGGCCAACTGATCGACCCGGCCGATCTGGCTCGCGCCGGTGGGCCGCGCCCCGACGGGTGGATGAACCTGCCGGGGACCTGGACCGGTCAGGCCATCCGCGGAAAACGCCGGAATGGCGAAGGCGTGGCGACGTTTCGCCTTCACTTGGCCCTGCGCCCTGGGCAGAGTCCCCTGGGTCTGTGGGTCCAAGAGCAGAGCACCACGTATCGTCTCTGGTTCGAGGGGCGCGTGGTGGCCGGCACGACGTGGCACGAGCTGCATCGCCCCAGGATCCGCCCGCAGCTCGTCATGATCAGGCCGGAACAGACGCGCGTGGACATCGTGCTCCAGGTTGCCAACTCGGCGGCCCACCTCGGCGGTCCAACACACCCCATCGTGCTGGGCGACTACGACAGGCTTTCCGGGGAGCGCCGGCATCTGCGCGACGTCGACGCGCTGCTCTTCGGGAGCCTGACGCTCATGGGCCTGTACCACGCGGGGCTGTTCCTCCTGCGACGACGAGAGAGACCGGCGCTGTGCATTGCCCTCGTCTGTTTCGCTTTCGGTGCTCGGATCCCGTTCTTCGGCCTCAGCGGAAGACCGCTCTGTGATTCCATTTCTGGCCTCTCCTGGGAACTCTGCTCCAGGGCCGAAGTCTTGACGGCCCTGTGGGGCGTCGCGGCCATCCTGCTGTATGTCGGTTCCGTCCTGAGCGAGCGGCGTACGGTCCTCCTGGCGCGCTCCTTCGGCATGCTCGCGGTGCTGCTCACGCTGCTCGTGCTCGTGCTGCCCCGGTGCATGTCCGAGCGGGCGACCACGATCTGGTTCGTCGTGGCGGCCACCGCATCCTGCTACGTGCTGTTCGTCTCGTTCCGGGTCGCCCTGCGAGGCGAGCGGGTGGGCTGGTATCTGGTCGCGGGATGGGGGATGGTCGCGTCAGCGGGTCTGTTCGAGATCGTCACGGACTTCCTGAGCCCGGCCGGAACCCACCTGCCGCTGGTCCCCATAGGGGTGCTTGCCTTTCTGCTGCTTCAGGCGTGGATGATTGCCTACCGGTTGTACGCCGCGTTTTCGGCAGTCGAGACGCTGTCCGACGAACTCCGGCAGACCAACACGCATCTCCGCCGCCTGGAGATCCTGAAGGACGAATTCCTGGCCAACACGGCGCACGAGTTGCGGACGCCCGTACACGGCATCGTCGGATTGAGCGAGACGCTGCTGAAGGGAGCTGGTGGCACTCTGTCCAGGGCAGCCCAGGAGAGTCTCCAGCTCATCGTTTCGAGCGGCCGCCGATTGAGCACGTTGGTTTCCGACCTTCTGGACCTGAGCCGCCTGCGCCGCGACGACATCCGGTTGGTCCTTGGCCCCGTCGACCTGCGCGCTTTGAGCAGCGCCGTTCTGGCCCTGCTCGAGCCCGTAGCCCGCGCCAAGGGGCTCGCACTGGTCAGCCGCGTCTCGGAGCTGCCCCCCGTTTGCGGCGACGAGAACCGGCTGCATCAGGTTCTCGTCAACCTCGTGGGCAATGCGATCAAGTACTCGGACCGGGGTGAGGTTCGGCTGTCCGCAGCGGCCTTCGAGGATCGCGTCGAGCTCGTCGTGTCCGATACTGGGTCCGGCATCCCGGCCGATCAGCTCGAGCTCGTCTTCGAAAGAGCGCACCGGCTCGAGCGGCCGGAGTTGGAAGGCGTTCCCGGCGCAGGCCTAGGCCTGACGATTGCGCGCAGACTGATCGAGCTGCACGGCGGCACGATCCACGCCGAGAACGTCCCGGAGGGTGGCTCTCGCTTGCTCGTCACGCTCCCTCTCTGGTCTTCACGGCCGCCGGCGAGCCTTGCCCCCGGCGGACCGGAGCGGATCACGACGAGCAGCGATCCGAAGGCCGAGGAGCCCAGTCCGGTCAGTGCGCTCGAGGGCAGTCCGCCCTTCAGCGTCACGCGCACGCCGCCATCCCAGCGCAGCGACGCATCGGGCACGGGCACCCGCTCGGATCCGCTGCCCCTGGCTTCTTCCGCATGGCGCGAATGGCACGACGCGCGTGTACTGGTCGTCGATGACGACCCCGTCAATCTCCGGATCGTCGAGAGCCGTCTCACGATGGCGGGCGCGGAGGTGCGCTCGGCGCGCAATGGCATCGAGGCGCTGGAGCTGCTTGCTGGCCAAGAAAACCGGTTCGATCTGTTGTTCGTGGACGTCATGATGCCGGGCCTGAACGGATACGAGCTCACGCGGAGGGTCCGCGAGCGCTACCCTGCATCCGTGTTGCCCGTCGTTCTGCTCACTGCCAGGAATGAGACGGCCGACGTAGTGCACGGGTTCGAGACGGGGGCCAACGACTATCTCGTGAAGCCGTTCTCCACCGCCGAACTGATGGCACGGGGGCGCCTGCATCTGGGACTGAAGTGCGCTTTCCAATCCCTGAAGGACCAGAAGGCGCTCGAACAGGAGCTCGATCTCCGGCGGCGCAGCGAGCAGCTGGCTCGTCTCACGGCAGAAAGCGAACGGCTGGAGAAGCTCCGCTATCAGCTCAATCCTCACTTTCTGTTCAACGCTCTGGCGTCGATTCGGGGCGCTATCACGAGCGATGCCGAGGCCGCTCGCGAGATGGTCGGCATGCTCGCCGAGTACTACCGGCTGACGCTCACCCACGGGCGGCGAGACCTCTTGCCTCTAGCCGAGGAGCTTGCCATCGTCAGGCTCTACCTCAGTATGGACCAGGCGCGTAGGCGCGATCCGATCGACGTACAGTGGCAGGTCGCCGCGGGCCTGGACACGGTCATGCTGCCGACCTTCCTTCTGCAACCGCTAGTCGAGAACGCAGTGAAATACGGTCGCCGCACCTCCCAGACGAGACTCCGGATGCGACTGGACGTTGCACCGGGCAAGGATGGCGGGGTGCTCGTGACCGTCTCCAACACGGGCTACTGGGTCGATCCGGACACCGAGCCGCGCGACTCGCCCAAAGTCGGACTCGAGAACGTACGTCGCCGCCTTGACCACCAGTACGGAGAGGCTGGAGGCTTGACCTGCTGGCACGGGGACGGCTGGGTTCACGTCTCCGTGACCTTGCCCGCCCCGTGCGCCGTCCCCTGACGCGCGAGGGAGTGGGCGCTGTTGCATTGGCACAGCTTCCCGGCGCCAGTGGTCGCAACGACGGTCCCAGCACTGCGTTCGACTGGCTGCCAACGGGGGAGTCGCTCGTCCAACGGTACCGCTTGGCGGGGGTGAGGAACGCCGGCTCACTTTCATCACCGGTCACCGTCCACACGTGGTCGTGCCTGAGAACGCTACCGCTCGTCACCTCTTCGTCGACCCACGCACTATCTCGCAGTTTCACTGGACCGACAGACGACACGTCGCCTACGACGGACGCCACAACGCCGGGACGAAGCGGTACCGCCGAGGGCCCCTGGAATTTCCCCCGAAGCCCTCGGCTTCTGTGCCGCTCGTTCCCGCCCGGTACCGCTACCAGAGCGAGATGCCCGAGTAGCTGACGGAGCCGCTGCTCACTTCCAGGCAGTACCCGCCGTACTGGGACGCGGGGGGCGTCCAGTTCTGCCAATTGCAGGTCACCAAGGTATCGTTGATCTGTAGCGTGCGACCAGCGAGGAAGTTGCCGCAAGTACCGCCCGCGATCGGGTCCGATGTTTCGTAGCAGACTGCGGCCGTCCCGATGCTCGCCGACTCGAAGGGGACGTCGATCGTGACGACGGGATAGCCTGAGCAGAATCGCGCACACGGCGAGTTGGCCAGACAGGCGTTGCTGCACTCGTCTGTGTCGGCCGTGTTTCCGTCGTCGCACTGCTCGCCGGGCTCCTGGACGCCGTTGCCGCAGACGGATTCGTCCTGACATGTCGCGCTGCAGCCATCGCCGCTCGTCGTGTTTCCGTCGTCGCACTGCTCGC
>JAFGIS010000590.1 GCA_016929495.1 Polyangiaceae bacterium
AACTGGTGTTCTCGGTATGAGGATAAACACAGGCTCTGCCATTCTCGACGGGAACGGCATTTGGGTGACGGGGCCGGTGGGTGAAGAAACGTTCGGCACCGCGTATAGTGCCCTCTTCTCCCTCTTCGGGTTTCGCCGGTAAGTAGGGACGGGGTCTGCGATGTGTTGACAGGGTGGTGTCGGAGTAGGGACGTATGCCCGGGCACCGACGGCTGTGCTGGCTACTTCGCTCGTCCGCCCCGAGATTACTGATGGTTCCCGGCGCAGTAGGCGCCCCCATTGGCCTCTATGCACGCGTGGGCAGACGCTCCGCCGCCGCCCCGCCCTGCGCTCGTTTCGTCCGGAACGCCGCCGGTCCCGCCCGAAGAGGGCGGAGCGCCGCCGCGATCCGTGCTCGTCTCGTCGGCAACCCCACCATCCACCGGTGTGTGTCCCATCACGAACGGGTCACGGGTCGGGACCGAATCGCCTCGATGGTCTTCTCGTCGACGCCGCGGATCCCTCCCCCGGCCACCGCGCGTTTGCCCGATCCTTGCGAGGCGTTTGTACCCGGTCTGGCCTCGCCTCGCCCAGGGTGGCATGCTCCGGCTCCCGCGGAGGGTGCCGAGCTTCGCGGACCCCGACTCCCAGCCGACACTGAGCCAGATCCGCGTTCTGTCCGCCCGCCTGGCCAGCCAGGTCGCCCCGCCAGACAGCGCGACGAACATGCTTGGACGCCGGAACACACGCTGGTCCTGCCGCGGGCTTGGCGAAAGGCGTGATCGGTCGCCCTCGTGTCGGTGTTGTGGGGTTGGTGACCCGGCAACGGCTTGCCGCTTCTGCGGGAACGCCAGGCGTTTCACAGAGAGAGACTCACCCGCTCAGGTCTTCCGCGTCTTGATCCGCAGGATGTGGACGGTCACGCCGACGCCGACCGCCAGCAGGACGAGTCGGACCCACCAGAGCCGGACGGGCACAGCAGCGAACGCCGAGACCGCGAGCGTGCTCCAGAGCAAGACGAGCGTCGTGAGCTTGGACGAGAGTGGGAGCCCTTCGCCGCTTTGGTAGCGCCGCAGGTACTCGCTGAACACCCGGTTGCCCAGGAGCCAGCGGTGCAAGCGGTTCGAGCTACGCAGGAAGCACGCGGCGGCGAGAAGAAGCAATGGCGTGGTGGGCAGCACCGGAACGACGACGCCGACCACGCCGAGACCGACGCACAGGACGCCTGCGGCGACCAGCAGGCCTCGCTGCAGCCGGCCGGTTTCAGCGGAGCGTTTGTCGTCAGCAAGGAGAGCGGGCGCCTGCGGCTTTGCGGGCGAAGGCGCATCCCTGTCGAGCACCAGCCCCACCTCTCTCTACGTGGTCCTACGTTCCACCATCAGGTCAAGGTCCTCGCGGAGGCTCTGCAGATCCTCCTCGTGCTCGACCTGGTGCTCGAGGATGCTGAGCGCCATGCCGACGGTTTCCCGACCGCGTTTTCCCATGGTTGCCCTCTACTTCTTGAGTACGGTCCTCAGCAAGGTGTCCTTGTCGATCTTCTTCGTGATGCGGCAAAGCAATGTAGCCAGCGTGGTGGTCGGGGGTCAACAGACCCCAGGCCTCGACCGCCTTCTGATGCCCCGAGGTGCGTTTCGCTCTCCCGTCGACGATCGTCGTGCGGTAGCCCGTCCGGCCGTACGCGTACGCACCGGCGAGCATCGGGTTCGTGAGGGTCTCGCGCACCCACGGCGATGCGGCTTTGCCGTGGATCGAGCCCCAGCTCCTGGCGATACAGCAGCGCGCGATCGGACCAAAGAGATGCCCAGACCAGAACCACTTTCTCGAGGATCCGTTCAACCCCTCGCACGTCGATGAACGAATCGTGCAGGCCGGCGAACGACGCCGATTCCGAGTCTTCGCTCAAACCTGCTGAACGCACCACCACGGAACCAGCGATGAGGTCTTCCGGCAGCGCTTTCTCTAGCTCTTCGCGCAGACCCGGGGGCAGGGCGGTGCGGACGAACAGGTTGCGCACCCGCAGCGCCAGGTCCCAAAGCTCCTCCCAGCGCATGTCCTCTTGCGATGCATCATGAGCTGGATCGAAGTCAGGATTGCGGTCTCCTCGACGAAGCGCCGGTAGGCATCGGCGCCGATCGCAAGACCCGCGGGCACGGCAAAGCCGCCCTGGCCGAGTCGCCCCAGGCGCATAGCCTTGCTGCCGGCCCAAGCGGCGTCCGACTGTTCGAGCTCAAGCAGGGCTTTCGATTGGACCACGGTGCTCACCGCCCTCGAAGTGAAGCTCAATGACGTTCTGAAAACGCGTTACCAGATAGTAGCAGCGGATGTCCACCTTCATCACAGCGCAGTTGGGCGAGTTGACGAAGTCGGCCATGGCCGGATGCCTTTCCAGAAACTCCTCGGCCAGTCTGGACCGCTCGTCTCCTTGCGCTTCTCCACACGACCCTAGGACGGTGATCGCAGCGGCCTGCTGAAGATCCGTTTCGTCGTTCGATCGGTTGTCGACGAGCAGCGCGACGCGTTCCTCGTGCTCGAGATTAGCAAACTTTCGCGTGGACCGCAGGGTGCAGAAAACGATCTGCTTGAGGTCCGTGCTGGCACAGAACGCCACGAGGTTCGCGTAGGGATGGCCGTCATGCTGGCGGGTCGAGAGCACGGCAAAGCGCTGGGTTTGTACCAGCTTACGAATCTGTCTGGTGGGCTCTAAGCTGCCTTTCACTGCCTACCTCCTTTGAGGTGCGCGCCGGCGACGTCGAGGTATCGCTGCCGGGCTTGCTGGTGGTCCACGATGGGCCGCGGGTAGTTGTCGCCGAGGCAAACGCCTGCGTCGCCAAGGATCGTGTCGGGAGCGTTCCACGGACTGTGGATGTACTTGGTCGGCATCTTCGCCAGCTCAGAGACCCAGCGCCTCACATAGGCGCCGTTCGGATCGAACTTCTGCCCCTGGGTGGTGGGGTTGAAGACCCTGAAGTAGGGCTGTGCGTCGCAGCCACATCCCGCCGACCACTGCCAACCCGCGTTGTTCTGGGCCCAGTCGCCGTCGGTCAGGTATTGCATGTAGTGCGATTCGCCCCGCCGGTACTCCATCATCAGGTGCTTGGTCAGAAAGCTCGCAGAAATCATGCGGGCCCGGTTGTGAACGAAACCCTCGGCGAGGAGCTGACGGGCAGCCGCATCGACCACCGGGTACCCCGTTTTCCCGGCGACCCAGGCTTCCCAGGCCTCCTCGTCCTTTCGCCAGGGGAATCCCTGGAAGTCACTGTGAAAGGGCACTTGCAGCAACTCGGGTCTGTCGTACAGGCTGCTGTGGGTGAACTCGCGCCAAATTAGCTCGTTCTGAAAGGCACGGGCGGATGGGGTATCACCGAGGGTCTCACCGACCGCGGCCCAGACCTGACGAACCGAAAGGGTGCCGAACTTGAGGTCCGCCGAAAGCCGGCTCGTGCCATCGAGGTCCATGCGATCGCGCTGCTCGGCGTAGTCCGCGGCCGGCCCTCGAAGGAATGCGTGCAGCCTCTCATGCGCGGCCCGCTCACCACCGCGCTGCAACCGTGGGTTGGGAGCGATGCCGAGATCCTCGCAGCTCGGCATCGGCACGGACTGCTCTAGGATGTCGCCGGTCACCGGCGGCAGCGACCGCGGCGCCGCAAACGGCTTGCCCGGAGCGAACGTTCGCAGCCACGCCCTGGAGAAGGCCGAGAACACCGAGTAGGGTCGACCAGAGCCGCTACGGAGCGTGCCGGGCGGCTGCAGCGTTTCGCCTTCGAAGAGCTCGAAGCGGTCACCGAGCGCTTCGCCGATCCGTCGATCGCGCTCGCGGCCAATGGGCGCGACCCAGCTGTACGCCACCACTCGGTCGACCTTACAGGATTCGACGAGCCGGGGAACGATGTCGACGCTCTTGCCTTCAATCAAGACAAGGCGAGAACCACGGGACCGAAGGTTTCCTTCCAAAGCGGCGAGGGACTCGAGCAGAAACTGTATGCGGTGGGGCAGCTGGCGAGCTCGGGCGGGCGCGAAGAAATAGGGGTCGAGCACGAACAGAGGTAGCGCCTCGCCGGCCGAGACCGCGGCCCGCAGGGGTGCGTGGTCCGAGATGCGCAAGTCCTTGCCCCGGAACCAGACGACAGTCCTCATGGTGTCTCGTCCTGCCTACCCTAGGCGCATCGAGGCCGCCACTCCCCGGGCGGCCAGACCACAACCCGACGAGGCATACCCAATCGCCGTGGGTGTGCCTCGTCACTTTCTGAAGGCTTTCTGGCTCTTTCGGTCGTCCGCGGACCTGACGAGCCCACAAGGTCTCATGATGGAGCCCACCGAGTCGCTGACCGCCTCTGCCTCGGCGCCGTTCACGTTGGTCCGGGTTCGGCAAGGTGGTAAGCTGTTGGGCGTGGATGGCGCTCGGAGCTAGCGCGTGACGTGTAGGTCCATGGTGGCCAAGAAAGCCTAAGCGGTAGCGCTTATTGCCTATCCATTGTAACTGTATAAGTTGACATAATCAGTAGCCGTCTAAGCCACTCGGAGCGAGCGAAGTCAGAATGCCGCTGCGCGCGAGCCCCAGAAGGACGGGGG
>JAFGIS010000591.1 GCA_016929495.1 Polyangiaceae bacterium
CGACGGCGACGACTTCGACAAAGACGGCCTCTGCGACGACGGCGACCTCGACGACGACAACGACGGTGTGCTCGACGACGAGGACACCATGCCGTTCGACGCCCATCTCTGCGCCGACGCGGACGAGGACGGCTGTGACGACTGCGCCGTCACCGGCGCCGACCACAGCGGCGGCGACGTCGCCGACGATGGCGACGACTTCGACGAAGATGGCCTCTGCGACGACGGCGACCCCGACGACGACAACGACGGTGTGCTGGACCTGGAAGATTCGTCATCGTTCGATGCCCACGTCTGCGCCGATGTGGACGAGGACGGCTGTGACGACTGCGCCATTACCGGCGCCGACCACAGCGGCGGCGACGTGGCCAGCGACGGCGACGACTTCGACAAAGACGGCCTCTGCGACGACGGCGACCTCGACGACGACAACGACGGCGTAGCTGACACGAGCGACGGCTCGCCGCTCGACGCCACCCGGTGCGCCGACGTAGACGAGGACGGCTGCGACGACTGCGCCGTCAACGGACCGCTCGGGCTCGGCGCCGACGTCACCGACGACGGCGACGACTTCGACAAAGACGGCCTCTGCGACGACGGCGACCCGGACGACGACAACGACGGTGTGCCGGACCTGGAAGACACGTCGTCGTTCGATCCTCATGTCTGCGCCGATGCGGAAGAGGACGGCTGTGACGACTGCGCCGTCACCGGCGCCGACCAGAGCGGCGGCAGCGTGAACAACGACGGCGACGACTTCGATGCCGACAGCCTTTGCGACGACGGCGACCCCGACGACGACAATGACGGTGTGGCGGACGACGCGGACACCGACGCGCTCAACGCCCATGTCTGCGCAGACGCGGAAGAGGACGGCTGTGACGACTGCGCGGTCACCGGCGATGATCAGAGCGGCGGCAGCATCGCCAACGACGGCCTGGACACCGACGGCGACGGGTTGTGCAACGACGGCGACCCAGAGGACCCCGACGACGGCGACCCCGACGACGACAACGACGGCGTGCCTGACACGAGCGACAGCTCACCGCTCGACGCCACCGAATGCGCCGACGCAGACGGAGATGGCTGCAACGACTGCGCCGTCACCGGGGCCGACAAGAGCGGCGGCAATCCGAACAACGACGGTCTGGACACCGACGGCGACGGCGTCTGCAACGTAGGCGACGCGGATACCGATGGCGACGGCATTCCCGATGCTCTCGAGGGCAAGGGCAACTTCGACGACGACGGCATCCCGAATCATTTCGATCTCGACAGCGACGGCGACAGCATTTTCGATCTCGTCGAGCAGGGCTTCGGCGCTCTCGACCAGAACCACGACGGCCGCATCGACGACACGACAGACACGGACCGAGACGGCCTACCCGACGTGGTCGACTCGGCCCCGGAGGATCCCAATATCGCGACGCTCGCTGATGACGTTGTGGACACCGACCACGACGGAGCGCCGGACTTCCTCGACTCCGATTCCGATGGGGACGGTGCGTATGACATCGACGAGGCCAACGACGCCGATCGAGATGGCCTTGCCGACCGCGAGCCGCTCGGCACCGACACCGACGCAGACGGGCTCGACGATGCCTTCGATGTCGACAGCGACGGAATCGCTCCGGTTCTGAGCGATACCGACTCGGATGGACGCCGCAACTACGTCGATGTCGACGACGACGGAGACGGTGTGTACAGCAGATACGAGGATCGAAACGCTGACGGGATGTTGTGGAACGACGACACCGACGGTGACGAGATCCCGGACTTCCTCGACGCTGACGACGACGGCGACGGCACGTTCACGATGTTCGAGGGCGCGGATCCCAACGGCGACGGCAACCCGGATGATGCGATTCATAGCCTCGGCACGGAGCTGCCCGACTACCTGGAACCGACCTTGATTCCAGCGGACACGGACCAGGACGGAGTTCCGAACCTCGTCGAGTGTCCTTCGGGCGTCCCGTTGCCTGATACCGACGGCGATACGTTTGCGGACTGTTTCGACATGGACGACGACGGCGACGGCGTCTGCACGTGGTTCGAGCGCGAGACCGGGGACCAAGATACCGATTCGGATGGCGTGCTCGACTACCTCGACAACGACGACGACGGCGACGGCACGCCGACCGCGGACGAATCGCCCGATCCAGACAACGACTGCAGTCCGGGCGACGCGGTCGACACGGACGACGACGGCATCCCCGACTACCTCGACGCGGACGGCGGCGAAGAGCCGTCGGGCGGCGGTGCGGGTGGCGCAGCCGGCGCAGCTGGCGCAGCCGGCAGCGCAGGCGCAGCGGGTCATGGTGTGACGGGCGGCTCCGGCGGCACTGCGGGTCAGGCAGGCGCAGCCGGCGCAAGCGAGCCAGCAGGCGGCTCCGGCGGCACGGGCGGCGAGACCACCACCGGCGGCATGGGCGGCGAGACCACCAGCGGCGGCACGGGCGGCACCACCGCTGCCCCAACGGGCGGCACTACCGCTGCCCCAACGGGCGGCACCACCGCTGCCCCAACGGGCGGCACCACCGCTGCCCCAACGGGCGGCACCACCGCTGCCCCAACGGGCGGCACTACCGCTGCCCCAACGGGCGGCACTACCGCTGCCCCAACGGGCGGCAAGAGCACCGGCGGAACCGCTGAGCCCGCCGCTGGAGCCACTGGCGAGGGCGCTCGGCCGGGTCGGCACTGGACCATCAGGTTCGGGGGAGGCGGCCCCACATGCGGAGTGACCCGCGACTCGAACAACGCCCGCTGGATGGCCATCCTGGCGCTGGCAGGCATTGCGCTCACGCGACGACGGAGGCGGGCCTAGAGGAGTAGCCAACGCGCGGCAGCGGCGAGGGCCCTGCCGCGCCGGCACGTGTGGCGGCAGCTGGGGAGCTCAGCTGCCGCTCGGTTGCGGGTGTCTGAGCAGGATCCCGCAGGAATCAAAGGCCGCGCGGCTCCACGAAGCGGAGGCCTCGGTCTGGCGCGTTGGCCAGGTTCGCGCTAGCGTATGCGTTGCCGGACGGGAGTAGCCGTCACGGCCCAACCCGTGAGGACGGGAGTAGCCGTCCCACCAAGGAGAATCCCATGATCGAAGTCATACTGCCGGACGGCAGTCTGCATCAGCTATCGGATGGGGCAACAGCGGCGGACCTAGCCGGGCAGATCGGTCCGGGCCTCGCCAGAAGCGCTGTCGCCGCCAAGGTCGACGGGCAGGCAAGAGATCTCTCTGCCGCGCTGGCGGATGGAGCCACCGTCACGCTGCTCACCAAGAAGGACCCGGAGGCGCTCGACATCCTGCGTCATTCCGCGGCGCACCTGATGGCCGACGCCATTCTGCGCGTGTTCCCCGAGGCTCAGCTGACCATCGGGCCCACGGTCGAAGACGGCTTCTACTACGACATCTTTCTGCCCGATGCGAAGATCACGCCCGAGGACTTCCCGCGCATCGAAGGGGAGATGCAGCAGATCGCCAAAGCGAACCTGCCGTTCGAGCGTTGCCTCTCGAGCTACGACAGCGCCAATGAGTACTACGCGCGCTACTGGGCCATCGACGGCGGACACAATCCGTTCAAACAGGAGCTCGTCAGCGGCATCCGGGAGCGTGGGGAACAGCTCACGTTCTACAAACACGGCGAGTTCATCGATCTGTGCCGTGGGCCCCACGTTCCAAGCACCGGCTGGCTCAAGAACGTGAAGCTCACCAAGGTCGCCGGGGCCTACTGGAGGGGCGATGCCGCGCGCGAGCAGCTGCAGCGTGTCTACGGAACCGCCTTTTTCAGCAAGACCGAGCTCGACGAGTACCTGAAGGCGCTCGAGGAAGCCAAGAAGCGGGACCACCGCCTGCTCGGCGAGCAGCTCGATCTCTTCCATTTCAGCGAAGATGCCCCGGGGTTTCCGTTCTTCCACGCCAAGGGGACGCTGCTGTTCAACCTGCTGATGGACTACATGCGCGGCCTGCTGCGTCGGCGTGGCTACCGTGAAGTGAAGACGCCGCTCATTCTGAGCGAACAGCTCTGGCACCAGTCTGGCCACTACGATCACTATCTCGAGAACATGTTCTTCACGAAGCTCAAGCTTCGCGACGCTCGGGATCCAAAGGTCATTCACGACAACGTCGAGGAGGACCGACCCACGGCGGTCAAACCAATGAACTGCCCTGGGCATCTGGTGATCTACAAGAGCCGCCAGCACAGTCACCGGGAACTGCCGCTGCGCATGGCGGAAATGGGTCTGGTGCATCGGCGTGAGCTCTCGGGGGTGCGCCATGGCCTGTTCCGTGTGCAGGCTTTCACGCAGGACGACGCACACCACTTCTGCACCCCGGAGCAGGTTCGCTCCGAAGTCCAGATGCTCATCGACTTCTTCGCCGAGGTGTACGCTGCCTTCGACCTGAACGACGTGCGCATCGAGCTCTCGACCCGGCCGGAGAAAAGCATCGGCACCGACGAAATGTGGCAAACCGCGGAGGACGCGCTCAAGGCGGCCCTGGACGAGAAGAGGATCGACTATCGTGTCAACCCCGGCGACGGCGCCTTCTACGGGCCCAAGATCGATTTCCACATCCGTGACGTTCTGCGGCGCTCGTGGCAGTGCGGTACGATACAGCTCGACTTCTCGATGCCGGCGCGCTTCGACCTGAGCTACATCGGTGCGGACGGCAATCGGCACATGCCCGTCATGATCCATCGCGCGGCATACGGCAGCCTGGAGCGCTTCCTGGGCATCATCATCGAGAACTATGCGGCTCGGTTCCCCCTATGGCTTGCCCCGGTGCAAGTCACGGTGATCCCCGTGAGCGACAAGTTCTTCG
The DNA here is from genome assembly GCA_016929495.1 of Polyangiaceae bacterium. GTDB lineage: Bacteria > Myxococcota_A > Polyangia > Polyangiales > Polyangiaceae > JAFGIS01. Next base: position 4,811 of record JAFGIS010000591.1, read on the forward strand.
AGTACGCTGGCAAAGTCTACGAAGAGCTCGTCGATGCTGGTTTCCGGGTGGAAATCAACCTCACCGATGACCGCGTCGGGTACAAGATCCGCGAGGCGAGCCTGCAGAAGGTTCCCTACTGCGTTGTCGTGGGCGAAAAGGAGCTCGGAGCTGGCAACATCAACGCACGTTCGAGGGACGAGGGCGAGCTCGGTGCCATGCAGCTCTCGGAGTTTGTCGCACGCCTGACTCGGGAAGACTCTCCGGGTGCCCAGAAACACGGGCAACGCCAGGACGCAACGTCCTAGCATCGATTCGAGCTGCCAGGCTCGGGTTGACGGAACACCCCAGGGCGACCGCACCCAATTTCGCTTTCCATTGGGTGCGAAATGTGTTCCATGGCGAAGGATGGAGCCTCCGGCGAAGCTACGGCGGATCCGCGCCGCAGTCGCGTCGTCGCACCCACAGGCTCCTGGGGCGGGCGCGATGCTGCCTCGTCAGGCTTCAGGCGGCACAGTTCGCGGCACTGCGCGGCACAGTTAAGGCTCCGCCTGACTCGGCCAGCTGTAGTTTTCTTCCAAAACAGGCCAGCTCGAAATGCTCGGACGCTGCGACAGTCTCTGCCGCACCAATGTCAGCGTCCGAGCATTTCGAGCTGGCTCCGCGCTCGCCTGTCACTCATCAGACACCAAGGCGCGGCCCGA
>JAFGIS010000592.1 GCA_016929495.1 Polyangiaceae bacterium
GCTTCGGCTCCCGCCGAGCATCTGGTTTCGACCTGTGGCGCCAGAAGAGCCGAAACCCTGCTCGATGCCACCTCAGGACGGTCTCGGGTTTCACAAGCAGCAGAGCGTCACGCCAGCGTGGGACCAGGCGAGCGAGAAGCACGAGCAGGCCTCGCTCGTGGGGCTGCAACTTCGGCCGGTTGACTGTGCGTGACGCCACGATCAGCTGCTGACGGAGCAGAGTATTCTCGGCCATCAGCTCCTGACGAGATCGGACGAGGTCGCCAGCAACTCCAGCTACCAACGGCAAAGGACCAGTGAGCCGCCGCCACGCGGCCTTCACCCGCGCCATCGTCCGGCTAGTGAAGGCCCGGAGCCGAGTACGGACAGCCGCAATCACGACCACCACGTTGCCTGAACCGGCTGAACGAACAAGGCTTGTTCTTCGCCGAGAACTGGTCGATCCTGCGGCGGACGCGAACGGTAGCCAGTACAACGTGTCCGGCATCCCGATGTCCCGACTGACCACGCACTTGCAGAGATCGCGCTGGCCGGAGTCCTTCTTCTGGGTCACGCTCACGTTCCAGAGTTGCCGTATCAGCTCGCCATCAACACAAGCGCCCGGACAAATCCCAAACGGAGCGAGGTCCTCCGCACAGGTGAAGATCTCCATTCCGCGCCCGAGGGCGACAGACAACGAAGCTCAGGCCCCACTGAAGGAGAGCGCTCGATCTTCCACCCCTTCGCCTCCAGGCGGCTTGCGAGTTCACGGAAGGTGGCAATGCGCTGCTCGAACGGTGGGACCCTGGGCTCGAGCGCTCGCGCGTAGGCGTTCAGCGTGAACTGGAAGAAGTACCGGAAGCCGCCACGATCGAGCTCGTCAAGCGCGCCGAGGAACGGACGGGGGTTCTTCGTCCAGAAGACGATCGCGTCGACATCCTCCCGCGCTAGCGACACTCGCGAGATCTGCTTCGTGTTGAACGGGTTCGGTACCAGGCAGTATCCAGCTCGGATCCTGTTCATGAACCACTCCCCGAAAAAGGCGGGAATGTCGGTTCGCCGGCTGGCCGAGATGATCATCGTCTACCCGCGTGAGTGTACTCTCGTCGTCGACCTAGCGTTATCGCGAACGCAAGGTGCTGCTGGTTTCGAGTGTCCTTCGCGCCCACTACGTGCGGTCGCCACAAACAACCAGCTTCTGGCGAAGGAGGCCCCCAGCCGACCAAGGGCGCTAGCACCATCTGACCCTCCCCGTTCTCAGGACGAAGTGACTCCGACACCCCGTCGTCCGCCATACCGATGGCTTCAAGCTCGGCCCCTCCGGCTCCTCGAGCAAAGTCCACCGCGGAGAGTCGTCGGGAAGCGTGTTCAGGGCGATCGTCGCCCCGCAGCCGCAAGGGCAAACCAGCGCGACATGCCACAGATGCCCGTTCTCGCCCACGGCGTACAAGATGCCGGGCAGGACCTCGTCTGGATCCTCGGTGACATGGACTACCTCGTACTGCGGTGCCGGTGGAACCCTCGGTTCCTCCCGCGGAGCCTCGGGCAATTCCAGCACCGGTTCGCGAAGCAGCCACACCAGCCATCCGACAAACCAGCGCCACACCGCGATCAGCCACCGCACGACGTCACCGCCCTCCGTAACTGAGGTAGCTCATATCAAGCAGAGGCTCAACGTCGCCCCTTCCGAGTGCACGTCGGAGAGGACCTCCTCCCCCCTCGGGCTCGGCATCGAGATACATGCCCGCAACACTGATACGAACGGACGCATACTGCTCGTTGTCGTCCATGCGGTAGGGATGAAGCCGAGCCAAGAACTCGTTCACCGCCAACGACGCAGCCAGAGCGTTGATGCTGATCACCGCCGGACTGCCGACTTCAACGCCCTCGATGTACCCCTCAGCGTGCAGTGCCTGGTACTCTTCCGGGCTGCTGCGGGCCTTGGCCTCTGCTTCGGCTCGTTTGGCGCGAATCGCGCCCCTGCCGAGCAGTGTTGACCGACCAGGCTGCACGTAGTGGCTCGCCACAGACACCTCGTCGACTCCTCCGCAGCCGTCGCTTCTCAACCCGACTCCGCAGTCGAAGTACGGAAGAAGGTAGAAGCACGCCAGCCGGTTGAGCGTCTGACGGCCATCGTGGCTGTCCATGCACCCGAAAACCACGTCGCATCCTGCCAACGCCTTCACGGCGTCCACAGATCCGAGCGCTGCGGGAATGGCAGTCACTTCCGTATCGAGGCCCATGCTCGCGACACGGTCGCCGAGAACGTCGACCTTGAAGCGTGCCGATTCGGCATCCGCGGCGGTGGTCCCGACAATCCGATTGAGGTTTCGGTGCTCAACGCGGTCGGGGTCAACGAGAACCAGACGGCTCACGCCAAGTCGAGCGAGCATTTCGATGACGAAGCTTCCAGTCCCCGAACAGCCAACCACCCCCACGGACAGGCGACGCAGCGCATTCGTTGTCCTCTCGCCAAAGAGCTGCGCGTGGCGCTCGGCGTGCGCAGGGAGCCCGGTCGAATGATCGGCGGCGAAGATTCGGAGGTCGTGGTCAGCGACGACAATCTGGTCCAGGGGCGCGAACGCCCCGTCCACGGCGATCGCCCTTCCGAAGAGTGCGCCGTCTGGCAGCACGACCGCGCTCGCATGCGGCCCTTCATCATCGACGCACCCGTACACGGACTCGAAAAGGTCCCTGTCGGACGCATCATCAGTGGTTGAGAAGGTTGTTCGTCCGCTCGGGTGACTATGGAACTTCACGAAGGCGAGCCGCGAACGAGCCGCTCGTTCGAGCAGCGGCTCGACTACCTCAGTGGACCAGGTAACGAGGTTCGGCTCCCGAACTGAACAAGCCGTGTGCGGAACCGGGTGTATCTCCTGCACGAGCAATACATCGCAGTCCGGCGCGTGATGCCGGCCACACAGGCCCACCGCGACGGCCTCCTTTCCGTCGCCCGGATAGAGGTGCTTCTGCAGCATCTCCGCGTGAACGCCGGCTATCCTGAGATGCACTCGACGAGTCACCGCTTCTCCAGTTCTCGCTCAAGCCAGTCATCAACAAGCACGAGGTGCGTCGACACATCGTCCTCGCCTGGACGCCACGGCGCCTCCCTCGTTCGGTGGCGAGACCACCGCTGGAAGCTTCGCCCGTCAACCTGCTGCGCGGACGATGACGCGCCGATCGTTCTCCCATCCTTCCGCGCCAAATGCGGATGAAAGTAGGCCATGTCGATCTGGCCGTCGGGGTAGTTCGACGGGAGTTGGAGAGCGACGGTGGCTCGATCAACGTTGTACCCCGACTTGATGGGCCATTCGTGAATCAGAAGCCAGTGCGTACCCCCGGCACCGCCGAGGGTCTCCCACTGCAGCCCGAGAGTGTTCAGGTAGTCGACGTCGAACTGGGGGAGGGAGAACTCGCGACGCATGTCACCCCTCGGTCTGGTCACGCTTCAGCGTCATGAAGCGCTCCACGCCGGGCGCCGTGAAGTCAACGACGTCGTCCAGGCCGATCGTAGAGGCACCTCCACCGTGCTGCTTCTGGGTGAGCTTGTACTGTTCGGGCGGAGTCTTTCCAGCCAGCGTGAGGATCTCCCTCCCGGCCATGGTTGGGACATCGACGGTGTACTTCGTCTTGTCCACGCGAATGATGTAGCGCTTCGCCTTGGGGGCGCCAGCACCAGTTCCCTTCTGAGCGAATGCCTCGAGTTCGACTTCTTCAACTTCAATTTCCGGAACAGACATGACGGACTCCTTTCCGCGAGGATCATCTCGCGAGGTCTCGGTAGGATGCGAATGGCACCTTGAATCGCTTGCTCTCGAGCACGACCTTGTCGGCATCGGCCTCTTCGACGGTGAGTAAGCCGGCGCCGATAGCGAGCAGGTACAGGTCGACGGTCCCGAGAATCCTGCCCGCCCCGAGCCGAAGCTCGGCTTCGCGGCGAAATCGCCGCTTTTCATCCGACGCCACCCACCATCCACGCTTCTGCGCGATCGCTATGCAGGCAGCCTCACCGCGACCGATGTGGGCGATGAGCTCCGCGAACACCGCAATCGCGTCTAGGTCCGTAAGGGACTCGACTTTCAGCCAACCTTCAGCGATCGCATCATCGAGCACGGCGCGCTGGTCCTCGTTCGTGATTTCCTCGTGCACGTGGTCCGGCACCGTGAACTCATGCTCTGGGATGCGTCCCAAGAGGCTGAGTCTCTGCACGTGCATCAAGTTGATGAGCACGTTGGAGTCAGTGACGACGATGCGCACGAGGGGAGCTGTCATGGCGAAGAACTGTCGGCGTTGGGGTCGATGCCCGCGTCGTCGAGAAGCCTCTCCAAATGGTCGTCGGAGAGCCCGATCATCGCGACCAACTCGCGGAGCTTGCCGTGTGACACCTCGTCACGCCGGAAAGCCTCGAGAGCTAGACCCAGGAAGCGGCGCTTGAATCGGCCTCGCATCTCCTCGTGGTCCGGCTCTTCGAGCCCCAGCGATTGTGCGAGAAGCTTCCCCTTTCCCTCTTCTTCGAGGGACTTCAGGTGTTCGAGCTCTGCCTCAGTGAGCAGGCGAAGGTTGCGCATCCGAAAGAGCGCAGCCACTCGACTCACACCGAAGTGGTGAGCGAGCTGCACCACATCGTAGAGCTGAATCGTCTGAGTGCCTGGTGCGGAACGTCCCTCCACGCTCAGCGTACCTGCCTCGTCGAACACCTCTGCGTAGGCACGGCTTGGCTTTCCCTTCCCAAGACCGGCCACGTACTGCCGAACTCCATCCTCGGGCATCAGGAGGTTCGCTGCGAAGGCGTTCGCGCGCACCTCGACCAGGTCGTCACGATCCGAGGCGCGGCTGATCAAGCCGAACCGATCGCGATCAGCGACGACGTGTGAGTATTCATGGGCGAACGAAAACCTCCGCCGGAGGTAGTGGTGCTCGCGGTTCGCCACCACGAACAGCCCAACGTTCCGGTCGCTCAGCGTTAGTCCCGAAACGTCTTCGGGAAGCTCCACGACCGCGGTTCGCACGCTTTGGGACTCCAGCAACTCGGTCATGTCCGGCAGGGGTGCGAATCCGAGGCCCAGCCTGCGGCGCTCTTCCTCGGCGAGACGCTGCCCCTGCTGGATCGCTTCCCAGCGGTTCTTCGGCGCTGGCAGAGGATAGGACGCTACGGTCGCGGAGTCGCGATCGATCCCGACCAGTCGCTCGAGATTAGTGAGCTCCCGCCCAATCGCCATGCATTCGCGCAGCTTCTCGAGCACCTGCGGATCTCCGGTCACTTCACTCTGTGCCCGGAAGAGCGCCGACAGGGCGTCCTCACCATCGAAGGAGTCCGCGACGAACTCGCGGATGTCGCGGCCGAAGAGGTACGCGAGCTTGTCGAGTTCGATGCTCGAGACGGACCGGTTGCCTGCCTCGATCTGGACAAAGGTCGGCCGGGAAACCCCCAAGTGCTTCGCGGCGTCTTCCTGCGTCATTCGGCAGGACTCGCGGGCCTCACGGATTCTTCGGCCCAGTTCTTGTTGGGTGATGGGCATGATTGTTTAGGCGGATAGTGGCAGGCCTGCGGGCGTGAAGGCATCGAGGGCAAGGTGAGAGCCGTACCCGGGGAGGAAGCCAGCAAGTGCCCCCGCTCCCAGACGGCAGACGAGTTCAATCAGGGCGTGCCAGAGACGCTCCAGTGCGGTCGTGGCTACCCGCCGAAGCTCAGCACGCCGCGCCGCCTCGGCGCGCATGCGTTGCTGCGCGTCGCCGAGCGTCCTTCCGAAACCAACCCCCGCAACGGTGACGGGCACCACGCCGTGCGCGATTCCCCGGTGCCGGGGGATGTTTGACACATCGATGGGGTCAGGCGTCCGCCCGCCCACGGCCCCGCCGATGACCTCTAGCAGGACGTGAAGCGGGTCGGCCGACTGTGCCCGGCAAAGGGCCGTCACGGCCCCTGCCGTGGCCCCCACTCTTCGGTGAGTTCGAGAATCTGACATCCGGTCCTCCTGTTGACAGGAAAGTTAGCACAGAACCGTATGGCGTCAATTCGAGGACCACAGGTTAGAATTGCCGACATCAGACGGCCTACAGGCCGCCGACTTTGAATAGCCGCTTTTGTGGGAGAGCGGCCATTCAACCCCCAGCGAATCCGCTGCGTTGGACCAACCACTGAACAGCGGCGGCTCGTACGCACCTGGAGGTCAGGCCCGGCGGCCAGATTGGCGCCCCAAGAGTGGCAGAGGAGTGCCGCCAGGCGACCCGAAGGCCATCGACGAATATCGCGGCACGGTCGGCTACAAGGTCGTGGCCAACGATCTCGGCGAGCAAGAGCCCGAGGCCGACCCCGCGGCAACGCCGGCGGAGGCCGCGCGGCTACGTCGTCGAACATTCCGGAGCTCGGGCGGTGCAGCTGCACAGGCTGCGTTTCGAGCTCAGAATGCTGTAGCCTTCATGCGGCGATGTCTTCGTCGAGGGGTGACTCATCCTGCCGACAGTTGGTGCACGCCGTGCGGCGGTTCTGCTCGACGCGCCGCTTCCTGGCCTCGCGCCGCCGCTCTGCGAGTTCGTCGGGAACCGTTGAGCCGCGCCCGAAGTACATCTCGTCCGGGGTCTGCCCGCGAAACGCATTGTGCGGGATCGTCCGGTTGTGCTCGACGACGTAGAACTCGATGAGCCGACGCAGCGTGGCCAGATTATCGAGATGATGGAGGAACAACCACTGGAACTTCAGACTGCGCCACCAAGCTTCTATCAAGGAATTGGAGAAGCTCACGTCGATCTGGGCGATGATGCGCTGTAGAGCACTTCCGGAGAACAGCGCGTCCACGTCCTTGTTGAGGTTCTCCACACCAGAATCCATGTAGACCTTGGCGTCCGGTCTCTGCAGATTGCTCGCCGCCTGCGCCAGCACACGGCATGTATTCATCGGATCGAGTCTGTCGGCCACCGTCCACGCCAGGATCCTGCGCGAGAAGTTGTCGATGACCCCGTGCAGGTACGCTTTGGTCCCGTCCAGGAGCTTGATGATGGTAACGTCGACGTGCCACGCTTCGTTCGGCGCGGTCGCTCGGAAGCCGACCTTGGGCTTTGGCGGATGTAGCCGAAGCCGTGGCCTTCGCCAGCCGCGCTCTCGGATCAGCTTCGCCCACGTGGCCGGGTGAGCAAAGACTCTGCCGACGCGCTGGGCGTGCAGGGCAAGACCTCGAATCGACATGTGCCGGTGCTCCCTCGATTGGACCATGTCGCCGATAGTCTCGACTTCCGCGTGTGTCAGGCGTTGTGGCTTGGAGCGGGGACAGCTTGACCGGTCAGTGAGCGAGCAGCCGGTCCGGATCCCCACCCAGTCGTGATACCGGGAGGCCGAAAGCCCAATGACCCGCAGAGCCCGCGCGAGGGGCATGGTCTTTCGCGCCCGTTCGACGGCACCCAGCAGCAAGCGCTTGTTCTGCGCGTCCGGAACGCGGCCCATCTCGAGCTTGAAACCAGAGACGCGCAGCAACGCAAGCACAAGCCCCAGGACCGCCGCGAGGATTGCCACGCGCCGCTCCAGCTTCACGATACGATGTCGCAGCTGGGCCTCGCTCTCCAACGGGGCGTCGACGGTCATGACGGCACCAACACCGCGGCGCATCCAACTGCGGCAGGTGGACAGGGGGATCTGAAGCTCAGGGAAGAGGTGTGGGTTTCCGGTGGCGATGATCTGCGCCTTGACCCGGTGGTCGTACGTGCGACGTTTCCGATGGGTCATCGTGCCGGCCGGACTACCGCGAGGTTACCAGCGTGGCCAACTCGCCTCTGGAAGAAAAGCGAGTGATTTCGCGGTGTGCAACTGCACAGCCCTGGCTCCAAAATGTCGGGCGACGCAGCTGTGGTGAAGACGATAGCTCTCCCTTCTGACCCCACACCCTCACAACTCCCGCCGCCCATACACCGCATCGAACCTCCCCGCCGTATCGAGCTGCAGATACCGATACACCTCGTCCGCGTGGGGCACGACCTTGGCGTCGTACTCGGCAAAGTACCGCTCCGGCGTCGGCAGTGCGCCGTCCAGTGCCACCACGGCCCCGAGCTCTGCCGAGCCGAGGAACACCCGCGCTCCGTTGCCCATGCGGTTGTCGAAGTTGCGGGTGGAGGTGGAGAAGACGGTCATGCCTTCGGGGACGCGGAGCTGGTTGCCCATGCACAGGGAGCAGCCGGGGAGCTCGATGCGGGCGCCGATTTGGTTGAAGACGGCGAAGTAGCCTTCGTCCTTGAGCTTGGCCTGGTCCATGCGCGTGGGGGGGCAGATGGTGGTGCGCGTGCTGGGGTTGTGCTGGTGACCGTCCCAGATCTTGCCGGCGGCCCGGAAGTGACCGAGATTGGTCATGCACGAGCCGATGAACACGTCCTGGATCGGCGTCCCTTGGACTTCCGAGAGGACCTTGACGTCGTCGGGATCGTTCGGACACGCTACGATGGGCTCCGTGATCTCGCCGAGGTCGATTTCGATGACGGCGGCGTACTCGGCATGGGGGTCGGCGGAGAGCAGGGTGGGGCGAGCCAGCCACTGTTCGATCGCCTCGATCCGACGTGCGAGCGTCGCGGCATCTTGATAGCCGTCCTCGATCATGCGGCGCAAGAGGGCCACGTTCGAGCGCAGGAACGGGGTCACCGACGGCGCGGACAGCTGGATGCAGCCGGCGGCAGCCGACCTCTCGGCGGCGGCGTCGGTGAGCTCGAAGGCCTGTTCCACGGACAGATCGGGGAGCCCGGCTATCTCCAGGATGCGCCCGTTGAACACGTTCTTCTTGTTCTTCTTGGGGACCGTGAGCAGATCCTTCCGAATGGCCCACAGGGGGATCGCGTTCACGGCGTCGCGCAGCGTGATGCCGGGGCGGAGTTTCCCGGAAAAGCGGACGAGCACGGACTCGGGCATGTCGAGCGGCATGAAGCCGAGCGCGCCCGCGAACGCCACCAGGCCCGAGCCGGCGGGGAAGGAGATCCCCATGGGGAAACGCGTGTGGGAATCGCCGCCCGTGCCGACCGTGTCGGGCACCAGCATGCGGTTGATCCAGCTATGGCACACGCCGTCTCCGGGACGCAGGGGGACGCCGCCCCGCTCGGCGATGAAGCCGGGCAGGCTCTTGTGCATCGCGACGTCGGCGGGCTTGGGGTAGGCGGCCGTGTGGCAGAAGGACTGCATGAACAGCGGGGCCTGGAACTTGAGGCACGCGAGCTCCTTGAGCTCGTCGGCGGTCATCGGGCCCGTCGTGTCCTGCGACAGCACGGTCGTCATCTTCGGCTCGCAGGCGGTTCCCGGGAGCACACCCGGCTCTCCCACGGCCTTGCCCACGATCTTCTGCGCCAGCGTGTAGCCTTGGCCGGGCTTGGGCTCAGGATTGTTCGCTTGGGCGAACAGCTCGGATTCGGCCATGCCGAGCCGCGCGCGCGCCCGGGCGGTCAGGGCCCTGCCGATGATGAGCGGGATCCTGCCGCCGGCGCGGAACTCGTCCCTCAAGGTCGCGGGCTTGAGCGTGAACCGGGCGAGCAGCTCGCCCGAGGCCGACGTGACGCTGCCTTGCTCGGTGTCGATCGTGACCTCGTCGCCCATCGCGAGCCGGGTGACGTCGGCGATGATGGGCAGGCCCCCTGAGTCCTGAGCGGTGTTGAAGAAGATGGGTGCGATGGCGCCTCCGATGATGACGCCCGCACGACGCTTGTTCGGTACCTTGGGGATGTCCTCGCCGATGTGCCAGAGAACGCTGTTGCACGCCGACTTGCGCGACGAACCGGTGCCCACGACGTCGCCGACGAAGGCCACGCGGTGGCCGGCCGCGCGCCAGGCTGCGATCTGCTCGATGCCGCCGGGAAAACGCGTCTTGCCCATCGCGAGCGCGTGCAGCGGTATGTCGGGGCGGCTCCAGGCATCCCCGGCAGGCGACAGGTCATCGGTGTTGGTCTCACCGTCGACCTTGAACACCTTGACGACGAGCTTGCGCGGGAGCTCCGGTCGCGACGTGAACCATTGTCCCTGAGCCCACGACTCGAGCACTTTCTGGGCAGCGGCGTTGTGCTGGGCGAGGTCGGCGACCTGATCGAAGGCGTCGTAGACCAGGATGGTGTTCGATAGGGCACTGGCCGCGGCTTCAGCCAGCTCCGGGTCGCCGAGCGCACCGATGAGCGGGGCCACGTTGTAGCCGCCGAGCATGGTGCCCAGCATCTGTACGACGCGCCCTTTCGAGATCGCCGGGCAGCTTCGTCCGCCCGTGACGAGCTGAGCCAGAAACTCGGCCTTCACGCGAGCAGCCGGGTCGACGCCGGGAGAGATGCGGTTCTCCAGCAGCTCGAGCAGCAGCGCCTCTGTCCCCGTCGGCGGCGCTTCGAGCAAGCTGCAGAGCTCGGTGGCCTGGCTCGGGTCCAGGGGACGCGCGGGTATGCCTTGCGCCTGTCGTTCGCTCGCGTGTTTCCGATAGTCCTCGATCAGCATGGCTCACCTGGCCTCGGTCGGTGGTGAATGGATGGGACTCGGCCGCCCGCGTCGGAACAGAGTTGCGGCGCGAGGGGCACGGGGTCTTCTACACCCACACGGCGGCCCGACGCAAACGGGGAGCCGATCGCGCGTTGTCCGCGCCCGATCCGCACGACCCGGGTGCCGTCCGAGAAGGACTGAACTACGCGCGCTCTAGTTCAGCCAACCCTGCTCCGGCTGAGCAAACAAGATGTCGCGACCATCGCGCACCTCGCGCACGACCGATCCGTCACGAATCAGTTCTGCGACGAGCTGGGCAAACGTCGCGATCCAGAGCTCGTAGCCCGTAACGTTCTCGACGTGCGACCAGTCCAGGTCCTCCCGTCTCCTGCCCGTGAGGGCCCTGAACACCGTCTGCTCCCAGGCCGCCGCCGTAGCCTCCCCCATGAGCCGCAGCTGATGGACCATCTCCGACTTCAGTACCTCGGGGGTAACGGCCGTTTCAACGGGGGTTGTGTCGTACACGGCTCTGCCTCGATATCTCGTTCACGGGCTATGAACTACTCACGGACTGATTTGGGGAGGCCGCGCCTGGTCGTCAAGCCCGCGGGGTGCGCACCCCGCGCTCGCGGTCATACCGCCCACGTGGTCGGCGAGGCCACCGATTGTCAATGGTTGACGTGGGAAGACCGAGCCGGTCCGTCAAGCCCCCTTGACAAGACCCGGCGCTGCGGGTCACGTCACTAGCACGCCTCGATTTCGAGAGCTTCTCCACCCATAGTCCATTGACGCCCAGGCGTTGGATAACGGGATAGCCCCATGAGCGCACGCATGATTCTTCGCAAGCTCCGGGTTGCAGGGGCCACAGTGGCGCTGGCATGTGCCTGCGGCGAGTCGTCCGCAGGCCTCGGCGCGGACGAAGGGGGCGACCACGGACGATATCGTGGTGCCCGCCGTGTGCGGAGAAGCCTCACGCGATTTCTGGATCGAGCGGGACGGCTGCACCAACACCTCGTCGCCGATGTCGACGCGCGGGTGTGTCTCCTATGAAGGCTGCCGAACCGGTCTGGCCGTGGCCTATTGCACGCATGGCGGCAACCACATGGTGCCGAGCAATGCAGGTACCCATATCTGGGAATTTTTCAGCATATTCCGGTGAGGCGCCGACCGGGGGCAAGACACGACGCCTACCGCGCTGTAGCTGCTCGACAGAATGGCTTTGCAGTGCTGCCGATTTCTTTCGCGATGGCCAGTGTTTGGCAACACCCGAGGCGATGTCCGGAACGGGCTTACTTGGAGCCCGTGCCGCGTGTCCATTGAGTTGACGGGCCGAAAGCCCCGCCCCAAGCGGGTCGAGGGCGGCGTTTTCGGCCCCGAACCGCCTCGTCTGACCCACGGCACCCCTTCATTGTCGGGCATCGTTACTAGCGAACGATGCACCAGGGTATAATGCAGGCATGCGTACGGCTGGCGCGAGACTCCGTGGCGTTGTACTTCTGCTCGCACTCTGGTGCATGTCCGTGGGCTGCGACGCGAACAACGCGAGCGATGGGGGACCCCAAGGGAGCGGTGGCGTCAACGATGAAGCCGCGAGTGGCGGGCCAGCGGGCTCCCCGGCGACCGGTGGAGCTGACAGCCTCCCTGACAGTGGTGGAGGAGGCACGCCAGCGGCAAGCGGCGGAGCGGCCACGCCCCCCGCGACCGGCGGCGAAGCAGGCACCTCCCTCGCGACGGGCGGTGCAGGTAGGCCCGCGTCCGGCGGCGGAGCCGGCAATGCGACAGGGGGGGATGCAGCAGTCGACGCAGCTGCGGGCGCGAACGCCGGCGGGACGAGCAGCGAGTCCGGCGGCTCGGGACCGGACAGCGGCACTGGCAGCAACTGGCCCGAGGGCAAGTACATCACGCTCAACGAGGTCCACGAGCGATTGCAGTCCGACGACCCGGACATGCTGCTCGTCAACGTGGTGGACGAGGAGTTCTATGATCTCGGCCACATCGCCGGGTCATTGAAGATCCCCTGGGACACACTGGAAGACCATCTCGACCAGATCGATCCGAACCGACACGTCGTCATCTACTGTCGCAGAGGGGTTCGCAGCGAATCGGCGTATCCAGTTCTCACGAGCAACGGCTACGCTCTCGTGTGGGTCATGGAAGGGGGCATTGAAGCCTGGATCGCCGAGGGATACCCGACGGTGTCCGACTGAAGCCCGGGCAGCGCGATCGCTTCGGTTGGCCTGCGCCCTGCCGACGGGCAGCCGCTGCCCCGCCCGAGTAGGCCGGTCATCTCGTCGGCATTCGCCTGCCTGGGTCCGATCCTCCCCGACGATACGCCCAGCGCGCCTTATTGCGTTCATGCGTATACGATCATATAATTGTCGGGCGTGAAGCTGAACCCCGCCGAGTCCCGGTGTCACCTGTATCGGTTGCTAGGAGAACCGATGCGGCTCAGAGTGCTCGCGTTGGCGGGCGCCGAGGAACTGAGCGTGGGCGAGCTCGGGGAGTTGCTCGAAGAGTCCCAGCCGAATGTGTCCAGGCACGTTGCAGCGCTTCGCCAGTCCGGCCTTCTGACCGGGCGTCGAGCGGGTACGCGTCTGTTCGTTCGTTTGGCACGCGCGAGCGCCGATGACGCGGTCGTTGCCGATGCGCTTCAAACGGGCCGGAGGATGTGCCAGAGCGATGGCAGCCTAGCGCGGCTGTCTTCCGTCGTGCGGGCGCGCGACCAACGCACGCGGGCCTTTTTCTCGCGGTCCACGACCGCGCTGGACGCTGCCCGTCTGCCCGACGAACTGCTCGGCTACCTGTTTGCGATGGCAGAAGCGTTCGAGCCGCGGCAGTTGGCGGTCGATGCGGGCACGGGAAACGGCGCGTGGTTGGACGTGCTGGCTCCCCTCTTCGTTCGTGTCGTCGCTCTCGACCGCAGCGAAGCCCAGCTCACGCAAGCGCGGCGACGCGTCGAGGCGAGGGGCTACGGCAACGTAACGCTGGTCTGCAGCGAAATCGAAGACCCCCAGGCCCGTCGTGCGACACGACCCGGTGCCGATCTGGTTACCTGCTCCCGTGTTCTGCATCATTCCGCTTTGCCCGGGGAGACACTGCGCGCGTTGGCGTCCTTTGCACGTCCCGGCGGGCTGCTGCTCGTCGTCGACTACCTACCGCACCAGGACGACGTACTGGAGAGCCAGCAGGCGGACGTCTGGCTGGGCTTCGATTCGAACGAGCTTCTTGGCTTCGCCCAGGACGCGGGTCTGGTGAATGCGTCAACGCGGCGGATCCCGCCGGGTTGGCTCGGCACCGGTCCGGATCATCACTTGGCTTGGCAAGTGCTCTCCGCACGATGTCCCTCCGACCGCGACGGCGCGAGGGCGTCAGCGTGAGCTCACTCGATTCAGCGAACCATGCACTCCCGCGGCTCGAGCTACAGGCCGGGTTGCTGGGCCGCCGCCAAGCTAGCGGCCCGGAGATCCGGCGGGACAACTAGATCAGGCACGGGTCGATACCATCCGAAAGGCAAACATGAACACTGCTGCAATCCTGTCCACCAGCTCCAACTACGTGATCAAGGACATCAACCTGGCCGATTATGGGCGGCGAGAGATCGAGATCGCCGAAAAGGAGATGCCGGGGCTGATGGCCACGCGCCGAAAGTACGCGTCGAGCAAGCCGCTGGCGGGCGCCCGCATCACCGGTAGCTTGCACATGACCATTCAGACGGCAGTCCTGATCGAAAGCCTCGTCGAGCTCGGTGCTGACGTTCGCTGGGCTTCCTGCAACATCTTCTCCACCCAGGACCACGCCGCTGCAGCCATCGCCGCACGCGGCGTCCCCGTATTCGCGTACAAGGGCGAGACCCTGGAAGAGTACTGGGAGTTCACCAAGCGTGCCCTGACCTGGCCCGACGGTCGCGGCCCGAACCTGGTCGTCGACGACGGAGGCGACGCAACGCTCATGATACATCGCGGCTATCGAGCGGAAGAGGATCCGAGCCTGCTCGATGCGCCCACGGACAACCATGAAGTCGCCATAATCCATGCTTTGCTCCAGCGCTTGCAAGGGGAGAGTCCCAACTTCTGGCACCGGGTAGTGCGCGACTGGAAGGGCGTTTCCGAAGAGACGACGACGGGCGTACACCGGCTGTATCAGATGCAGCAACGCGGTGAGCTACTGGTGCCGGCGATCAATGTCAACGACTCCGTGACCAAGAGCAAGTTCGACAACATCTACGGCTGTCGTGAATCTCTGGTCGACGGGATCAAACGCGCCACGGACGTGATGGTGGCCGGGAAGATAGCCGTGGTCTGCGGCTACGGCGACGTGGGCAAGGGGTGCGCCGAAACGCTCTGTGCGCACCGTGCGCAGGTGTGCGTCACCGAGGTCGACCCGATCTGTGCGCTCCAGGCCTGCATGGCCGGATACCGGGTGCTCAGCGTCGAGGACGCGCTACCGTTCGGCAACATCTACGTCACCACGACAGGCAACTGCGATGTCATCACGGCCCTGCACATGAGCCAGATGAAGGACCAGGCGATCGTGTGCAACATCGGGCACTTCGACAACGAGATCCAGGTCAAACAGTTGCTACAGTGGCCCGGAATCCAGCGAACGACCATCAAGCCCCAGGTCGATCGCTTTGCCTTTCCCGATGGGCATTCGATCTACCTCCTGGCCGAGGGGCGTCTGGTCAACCTGGGCTGTGCCACCGGCCACCCGAGCTTCGTCATGAGCAGCTCTTTCACGAACCAAACGCTCGCTCAAATCGATCTCTGGCAGAACGAGAAGCCCGTCGGGGTCTATCGGCTCAGCAAGCAGCTCGACGAGGAGGTCGCACGGCTACACCTGGAACAGCTCGGCGCCCGACTGACCCAGCTGACACAGAAGCAGGCCGACTACATCGGCGTTCCCGTCGAGGGCCCGTACAAGCCCGAGCACTATCGATACTGACGTCCTGTGCTCGCGGAGCTCCGCACGCTCCGTGGGACCGTCGACACGTTCCTCGGGGGGCGGGGGCGCTCGCCCACCGTCCAGCTATTCGAAGGTGATATTGGTGACGCCGTTCGCGATGTTCCAGCTGGCATCCGAGTCGGTTTGGCTGGTGACCGCCTTGCCCTGGACCGTGAGGTTCTTGAAGTGGACGCCGTCGATGCTGCCGGACGACCCCGACCGTCCGTGCAGGACGATGGTTCTGTTCGCATCCGAGCTCACGTTGGTGAAGTAGGTATCCTTGTAGACGGATGCGTTGGCCGCACTCCGCCAGTCCGGTGGCTCATCCAATGCCATCTTGATGAAGATGTCCGCGGTCTCGACTCGGACGTCCTCGAAGGTCGTGTTGCTCACCACCGCCGTGTCGTAGCCCTCGAGGGTCAGGGCTCGCCCGGCTTTCACGACATCGACATCCTTCCACGTGATCCCATCCATGCTCTGACCCATGCTCTTGGTCCCAACCTTGCAGCCGACGGAATTGCTGTAGGCCACCACATGCTCGTGGAGGATGTTCTTGGTGTTTACGGTCCCGGACGCCTCCTCGTTCTTGGTGGCCATGCTGTCGTCACCGGTATAGAGGAATGCGTTGTAGAGCTTGCCATTCGTGGATTCATCGAAGTCGACACCGTCCGTGTTGTTCCAGTCCTGGTTCGGTCGACAGTTGATCATCTTGTAGTTCTGGATCGTAACGGCGTCGCTCCGATAGATGAGCGTATTCCAGTAGCTCGAGTCTCTCGACACGATGCCGTCCACGGTGACATCCGAGCTCTGCTCGATCTTCAGTAGGCTGGCATTGAGGCCTGCGGCGCGGATGGCGTGACCGTTGGCATCGAGGGCCCCGCGACCCAAGAGCTTCGTGTTCTTGGCCTGGTAGATACGTATCAACGAGTGCTGCATACCTTCGATGTTGATGCCGCCGCTGCCGGTGTTGAAATCCCCCGTGGAGCCAGAGCCATAGAGGATGGCGCCGCCGGCGAGGTACAGGGTCATGTTGCTCTTGAGCCACAGCTCGCCCACCTTGTACCTGCCCGGTGGGACATAGAGAATGTCTTGGGTGGCACCCGAAGCGGCGTTGATGGCCGACTGGATCTTCGAGGTCACGAGCGTCGCGCCCGTGTCGTCCACGTCATAGTCGGCGAGGTTCTTGACGTTGGCATCGCCCAACTTGGGTGGATTGGTTTCCTCGGCATCCAAGAAGATGAACAACAGCTCTTTGCCACTTGGCGCGAGTATCAGATAGTTGGGGCCACTGCTGAAACTGATGGTGTTGCCGTTCTTGGTGGCGGCGATGTTTCGACTCTTTGGGCTCAAGGTGTAGGAGCTGACGCTCTCGCTCACGGTCACGTCGACGGTCGCAGCGGTCGTGCCGGACAGAGAACAGTGGGCGTAGTGCACCTGCATCTCTGGTGAGAACTTCGTGAACTTCTCGACGGGAGCCTCCGTACCCCCGACAGTGACCGTGTAGAGCGGACTCTGCGCCGTACCGGGATAGCCGTAGCAGACCACGCCCGCGGACGTTCCTCCTGTGCTCCCACCGTTGCCCGTCGTACCACCGGTCTGGGTTGCACCCCCGCTCGCCGTGCTTCCTCCCGCGGTGGTGGCGCTCGACCCTCCGTTCCCGCCCGGATTGGCGCCGCCCGCGGATCGGCCCCCGCGGCCGTTCCCGCCCGTCGCGCTTGCACCACCTGACGGGCCCGTTCCCCCAACGACGCCGCCGCCTACACCACCCGTCGTGGGGTTCGCGGTGCCGCCGGCCGCACTGGCGCCTCCGGCGCTCGTGGCGCCGCCCGTCTCAGAGCCCGAAGCACCGCTGGCCGCGACGTTGCCTCCGGTGGCCGTGGCGCCACCCGTGCCAGGGGAACCTGAAGCACCGCCGGACGTGACGCTGCCTCCAGCGGCCGTGGCGCCGCCCGTCGTCATCGTACTGCCGCCAGCGTTCGTGCCGCCGCTGGCGGTGCCACCACCTGAGGTGGTGCCTCCGCTTGCGGAGCTCGTGCCACCGTCATCGCCGCCAGACGACTCAGAAGAGCAGGCAAGCGTCCCAACCAAGATCAACATAGTCCATTTGAGCGACGCAACCGACACGCGTTTCATGGTTCCTCCGTGGAGCCGGCGCATTCTGGCTCCTGACGCGGATACGTGTAGGATAGCTTCGTGCGAAGGCTCGAGGGAGCGAATTCGGATTGTTGCTCGCGCGTGCCGCGTATAGCGATCAGCACGGAATTTTAGTTAGCCGGGGGGAAGTTCCGGACACAGCAAACTGAGCAACGTCGAGCTCGGTCTTCTGGATTACGCTTTGTCTGTCCGACATCCAATACGGTCTGGCATATCAACAAGACCACTGTCCGCGCAGGGCCGGGGAGGGACTTCTCGGATCCTACTCGCGCGGAGCACGCGCCCGGACTGCCCTTCGGTCAGCAGCCTGAAATCCGCGCGTCCGGCCCAAGCCGGGCTCGGCCTTGACGACCACGGCGGAATCGGATCTCTTTGTCCTGTGGCATCCGATCGCCTGATCGGCCAAGCAGCAGTACGGCGCCAGGGTTCAGACGCAGAGTTGGATCTCGGTCCGGGTGGCCGGTACCTGCCCACGCTCTTCCACGACATGCCGCACGGGCTGGTTGTGTACGAGTTGGTGCTGGGCCCTGGTCAGACACCGGTGGACTATCGGATCCGTGATCTGAATTCGGCCTACGAAGCATTGACCGGAACAGAGCGCGCGCACGTGGTGGGCAGGCTCGCGACCGAAGCCTACGCTCCAGCTTCTCCCCCGTTCTTCGGTGCATTCACCAGCAGCCAAGCAGGTGCGGTCCGCGGCGTACGGACGCCGCTCGGTCGGTGTGTCCACATCGACATCGTGCGCCTGGACGAGCTTTGTGCTGCCGCGGTGCTGACCGACATCACCGAGTTCAAGCTGAAAGAGGCGGAACTGAGCAAGAGCGCGTTCGCGGTGCGCACCATGATCGAGAATCAGCCCTACTTGGCCTGGCTGAAGGACAGAGAGGGCCGATTCCTGGCGGTCAACACCGGTTTCGCGCGCGCATGCGGCGCCAAGACTCCGGAAGAGCTGGTGGGCAAGACGGACTTCGACGTGTGGCCGCTGGAGCTCGCGCAGGGCTACGTCAACGACGATCAGGAGGTGATGAAGAGCCGCGCCAAGAAAGTGGTCGAGGAACCCATTCTCGACGGACAAGAGACGCGCTGGTCGGAAACCTTCAAGTCTGCCATTGTCAACGACCAAGGTGAGGTCATCGGCACCGCGGGCTCTTCCCGCGACATTTCCGAGCGCAAGCGAGCGGAAGAGGACCGCCGAAAGCTCGAGCAGCAGGTCATGCAAGCTCAGAAGCTGGAGAGCCTCGGTGTCCTGGCCGGCGGAATTGCTCATGATTTCAACAACCTGCTGACCAGCATTCTGGGCAATGCGGACCTCGCTCTGGGGGAACTGAGCCCGGACGCGCGGGCGCGTGAACACGTCCAGGACGTCGTTCGGGCGAGCCGGCGCGCGGCAGAGCTTTGCCGCCAGATGCTGGCCTATTCGGGCAAGGGCCACTTCGTCGTGCAATCGGTGTCGATCAACGACGTGGTGGAGGAGATGACGCAGCTGCTTCTTGTGTCGATCAGCAAGAAAGTCGACCTTCGATACGAGCTCTGCGCATGCCTGCCGCCGGTGCAGGGCGACGTCACTCAGCTGCGACAGGTCGTGATGAACTTGATCACCAACGCCTCGGAGGCGATCGGCGATCAGACCGGCCTGATCACACTGCGCACCGGCGTCACGCATTGCGACGAACGATACCTCGAGAGCCTCGCGGGAAGCGGCCACCGCCTCGCCGTCGGACGCCACGTGTACCTGGAGGTGACCGATACGGGTCGTGGCATGGACAGGGAAACGCTCTCCCGGATATTCGATCCGTTCTTCACGACGAAGTTCACCGGTCGCGGGTTGGGGCTGGCGGCGGTGCTGGGCATCGCGCGCGGTCACCAAGGAGGCATCCGGGTCCAATCCGAGCCGGGCCAGGGCACGACCTTCACGATGCTACTGCCAGCCTCCCGCAAAGCCGGCGAGAAGCTGCGCCACCCGACGCCGGCGCCGAGAAACTGGCGGGGTCACGGGTGGGTCCTCCTGGTCGACGACGAGGAGATGATCCGGGAGGTCGCCGGGCGGATGCTGGAGAAGAGCGGGTTTTCCGTGATCGTGGCGGCGGACGGGCTCGCGGCCATCGAGATCTTCAAGGAGCGCCGCGACCAAATCCGGCTCGTGGTGCTCGACATGACCATGCCGCGCATGGACGGCGAGTCCTGTCTGAAGGAGCTCCGGCGGCTCGACCCCGGCGTCCGCGTGATCATGACCAGCGGCTACAACGAGCAGGACATCGTCACTCGACTCGTCGACCAGGGGCCGGCCGGGTTCCTCCAGAAGCCGTTCACCAGCGGGGACCTGCTGCCGAAGATCAGAGAGTCGCTCGGGGAATGAGGGGCACTCCGCGAGCGGGTGGGCACAGCCGTCGCGCGTGGCCAACCGACGGCACGTCAGCAGAACGGATGCGGGGCAGATTCGGGTATTCCCCGTATCGCCGCTTCGTGCCATGGTCAGCGATGCGGTTCCCAACAGAGCCTGGATCTGGAGTTGTCGCCGGGTAGTGCACGTCGATGGGTCGCCTGTTCGGTAGATGTACGTGGTGCGCGATGCTGCTGTCGGCGGGGCTTGTGTCCGCGCGGGCGCACGCACAGGCGGTGCCCAAGCAGTTCGTCGATCTGACGTATCGAGTCGATCCGGCGTTGCAGGGCTGCCCGAGCGCGGACGAGTTCCGATCCATGGTCGCCCAACGACTCGGCTACGATCCGTATCGCGCGGGCGCGACGCTCGGCGTGCAGGTTCGTGTCCGGTCCGCCGAAACCGGGATCGAAGGGGCCATCGACTGGAGCACCACCACCGACCAGCGCGTGGGTGAACGACACTTCGCGTCGCGAAGCGGCGACTGCCATCAGATGATGGCGACCATGGGGTTCGTGCTGGCCGTTCAGATCCAGCTGATGGCCACCGAGCCCGCTGCCGAGGACTCGGCGCACTCTGCCGAGACGGAGCCCACCGTGCAAAACCGCGCTGCGCCCCGCAACGCGCCGGCGCGTCGGGATCGCAGGGTGGGCGCGAAGCCTACCCGGACCTCCGGGTTGCGTCGCCGTTCTGCGCCGAGTTCGCCCCCTTGGTCGGCCACGGCAGGTGCGGGCCCCTCGGTCGGGTTCGGGTTGGGGCCAGATCCTATCGTGCAAGGTAGGCTTCTTCTCACTTTGGGGCTCGGACAAGCCGCGCTCGAGCTCGGGGTCGAGGCGAGTCTGCCGTCCACGACGGAGCTGGCCCAAGGTGGTGGGTTCCGGCACGAGCTGATGCTGGGCACGCTGGGCGCCTGCGGCTGCTACGGGTCGATTTCCGCCTGCGGGCTCGCCAAGCTGGGACGCATCCAGGTGCATGGGACGGGGGTCGACAGGCCCGCTTCTCCGGCAGGCTTCTTCGCGCAAGCCGGGCCGGGCCTGGCCTATTCCCTTGCGCTGGGCGACCGCCTAGGCCTGCTGGGGCACCTCGACGCGCTCTACCTGCTAACGCCGTGGACCGTCGATTTGAACCATGTGGCTGTCTGGACCATGCCGCGGCTGAGCGCCGTCGCTGGAATCGATCTGACCCTCCGCTTTCGATAGCAGCCCGGAAGCGCTCCGGCCAGAATAGTAGCGCGTAGGTCGACGATGACGCCATTGCGACTGGTCTCGAACCGCCCCGATCCGCAGCCCGAGAAGCCGTCGACTCATCCTTGCCTCGAAGCATTCCAGGGGGAATTCCACTACCTCGTGCGCAGTTTGCGGCGTTTGGGCGTCTGTGCGCAGGACGTCGAGGATCTGGCACACGAGGTGTTCCTGATCCTGTACCGAACGTGGGACAACTACGACCCCGGGCGACCGCTGCGAGCCTACCTCTTCGGCATCGCCTTCCGGGTCGCCGCCAACCACGGTCGGAAGAGAAGGAGGGAGAGCCCGCGTGCGGTCGCGGACGCCAGCGATACGGGGCTGCGTCCCGACCAGGCGCTCGAAGCGAAGCAAGCGCGCGCGCTGGTTCTGAGCGCTCTGGAGCGGATTCCGCTGCAGAGGCGCGCGGTCCTCATCCTGCATGATATCGACGAGCTGCCCATGAGCGAGATCGCTTCCACTCTCTCGATCTATCGCTTCACCGGCTACTCCCGCCTGCGCAAAGCGCGCCAGGAATTCGCGGCAGCGGTGGTGTCTCTTCGTGGAGAGAGCGAACCATGAAGCGCGTAAGTCCCGACCGCCGACCAGCCGAGATGGAGTCGTTGTTTGCCATCGAACGGGAACTCGTTCCCGAACCGGAGGAGGTCCGCCGGCGCGCGGTCGAGCGAGCGCGGGCGGCGTTGCCGCGCACACTGGCGCTGCCGCGCGTCAGTCACGCTCCGAGGCCGCGCAGGGTGAGGCTCGGCCACGCTGCGGCGGCCGCCGTGCTGCTGACCGGCTTGTGTGCGCTTGCGTTTCAAGCCGGGTATCGGATGAAGAGCAGGAGTCCGGCAGCGCCAGTCAGCGCCCCCGCTGTGATGCCGCCGGTCATCGTGGTGACCGTGCCGGCGCCCCCGTCGGTGGGTCCCTCCTCCGTCGATCCCGAACCGCCGCTGGCAGAGCGGAGTCCGGCGAAGGCGAAGCCCGCAGGGCCGGCAATCTCCGCCACGGAGGCCCATGCCATGGAGCTGCGAGTGCTGCAGCCCGCGCAGCAGGACGTGGCCCGGCAGGACTATGCCTCGGCCATGGCCGCGATTGAGAAACATCAGCGCCGGTTCCCTTCGGGAAGGCTTGCCGAAGAACGGGAGGCTCTGCGCGTGAAGGCGCTCCTCGGCCTCGGGCGCACGGCTGAAGCCCAACGCGTCGGCGCCAGGTTTCACGAGCGTTTTCCGAAGAGCGCGCTCTGCGGGCGGATGGACAGGATGCTGAGAACGGAGAAGTGACCGTCCGGCCCGGAGGATCGCTGGGTCCCGCTGGCCGGGCGACCGCCTGGGCCAACTGGCGTCCTTATTCAACGGCGCGCTGGACCGTCGATCTGAACCATGTGGGCGTCTGGACCGTGCCTCGAGTCAGCGCCCGAGCCGGAATCGATCGGGCCCGGTAGCAACCTGGAGGCTCTCCCGACAATAGTGAGACGTAGGTCAACGATGAGGCACTTGCGCCTGGTTTCGAGCCATTGCCCCGATCCGCAGCCCGAGCCGCTGCGGAGCCAGGCGAGCCATCCTTGTCTCGAAGCCTTCCAGGTCGAATTCGACTACCTCATCCGCAGCCTGCAGCGTCTGGGCGTCTCCCGGCAGGACGTCGAGGATCTGGCGCAGGAGGTGTTCCTGATCCTGTACCAAACGTGGGAGAAATACGACCCCACGCGTCCGCTGCGTGCCTACCTCTTCGGCATCGCTTTCAGGGTTGCCGCGACCCACCTTCGCAAGAGAAGACGAGAGATCCCGCATGCAGTCACGGACGCCAGCGACCTCGGCCCGCGCCCCGACCAGACGCTCGAGTCGAAGCAGGCGCGCGCGCTGGTTCTGAGCGCCCTGGAAAAGGTTCCGCTGCAGAGGCGTGCCGTCCTCATCATGCACGACATCGACAGGCTGCCGATGCGCGAGATTGCCTCCGCTCTCTCGATCTATCGCTTTACCGGCTACTCCCGGTTGCGCAAGGCGCGCGAGGAATTCGCGGCCGCCGTCGTCTCTCTTCGTGGAGCGAGCGAACGATGAATCGCGTATGTCTCGATCCTAGTCTGGCCGAGATGGACTCACTGTTTACCATCGAACGGGAGCTCGTTCGCGAACCGGAGGAAATGCGCCAGCGTGCGGTTCAGCGAGCGCGGGCGGCGTTGCCGCGCATGCTGCCGCTGGCGCGCGTCAGCCGCGCGCCGAGGCCGCGCAGGGTGAGGATCGGCCAGGCCGCGGCGGCCGCCGTGCTGCTGACCGGCGTGTGTGCGCTCGCGTTTCAGGCCGGCTATCACATGAGGAGCAGCAGTAAGGCAGTGGCGGCCAGTGCCCCCGCCGTGACGCCGTCGGTCATCGTGGTGTCCGTGCCGGCGCCGCCGTCGGGGGATGCTCCCTCTGCCGATCCCGAGCCGCCGCTGGCAGAGTCCAGCCCGGCGAAGCCGAAACCCGCTGCGGCAGCACCATCGGCCACCGAGGCCTACGCCAGGGAGCTGAGAGTGTTGCAGCCCGCGCAGCAGGCGGTGGCCCGGCAGGACTTTGCCTCGGCCCTGGCCGCGATTGCGGAACATCAGCGCCGGTTTCCTTCGGGAAGGCTTGCCGAAGAACGGGAGGCCCTGCGTGTGAAGGCGCTGCTCGGCCTCGGGCGCACAGAGGAAGCCCGGCGCGCGGGCGTCGGGTTCCGCAGGCGTTTTCCGCAGAGTGTGCTGCGCGGACGGATAGACAAGATGCTGAGATCGGAGCAGTGACCGGCGCGAGCCTCGCATGCCATCGAAGCAAGTCGGTTCTCGCCGCCAGCCCGTTTCTGCTGTTCTTCGTGGCGGTGGCTGCTTGTGGTGGCAGGCTCGATGCAGGCTGGGACGAGCCCAAGGGGCTCCTGCCCGTGGACGAACGCAATCCCATCGTGCTCTGTAACGACGGATTCACCGACAACTGGCAGGGCGAATACGCGATGCTGCTCGCGAACACCGGCGGACCGCCCCTGGCTGGCATCATCATCAACGACAGCTGGGCTTGGCCGGAGATCGAGGAGAACATGGCCGGGTGGGAGCAGATGGTGGCTGCCGCCCAGGAAAGCGGTCTCCGGGACATCCCGGTGCCCCTGCGCAGCAACGGTCAGCCACTGGTTCGCCCCGACGATGACGACATCGACTCGACCGTGCCGAACGGTTCCGAGGGAGCGCAGTTCATCCTCGAGGCCGCGGAGCGGGTGGCCCAGCCGTATCGGCCACTGGTCGTGGTGACCGGTGGACGACTGACGGACGTAGCGGACGCGTACTTGTTGGATCACACGTTGCCCGACAGGGTGGTCGTGGTCTCGTCCATGGGCAGCATCACCGCGGATGGCGGCGAGATGGGGGTCCCGAATGGGGAAATGGACACCTGGGCCGACATCATCGTTACGCACAAGTTCCGCTACATCCAGGTCAGCGCCTTCTACGACTCGACGACCGATGTCCCGTCGAGCCTACTGCCGCAGTTGCCGTCGAACGCCTTTACGACGGCGTGGATCGCAAGCAAGCAGCCCGATGTGTGGGACAGGGTGGTCGCCGCCGACCAGGTTGGCGTTCTAGCGGTCGCCATCCCGTCGTTCGTGTCGGCTGTCGTCAGGGTGGTGCAACAAGGCGTCGGCGAGGAGGGATTCCCCGCGCTGTTGAGCGACCCCAGCGGCCCCGTCTGGTTGGTCACGGAGGTGAACGACGCGATCGCCAGGGCTCGCTTCTGGGAGATGTTGATGGATCCGGCGACGTTCCACCCGGAGTAGGCGATTCGTCCGACTGCGCAGCCGTACGTGCGTCCTTTGCCCTTTTCGCGCTGCTGCCCTCGGCCCGTGACAATCTCCGGCGGTCCAAGCAATAGCAGAAGTATGGACTGACCTAGTGGCTGCTCCTCCGCTCACCAGGAGCGGCGGCTCGCGATGTGCGATTCGTTGCGTCGTCATCTGCGCTCGAGCCGCAGCCCGAGAGCGCTGAGGCCACGATGGCCAGGATAGCCAGGTTCTTCGTCGCAATCTGAGCGTCGTGTCTCATGGTGTCCCCGTGTGTCGTGCGGGGTTCTCGCGCGGCCACCGGTGGGACGCCGATGTTCTCCAAGTGGGCCTACGGGCTGTTCCACTCGAAGGACAAGTACGGCAGCCAGAACGAGCTTCTCGGCGTCCTGAAGGGCTACCGCGACAACGAGATCCCGATCGACTGCATCGTCCAAGATTGGGACTACTGGACCCCCAACTCCTGGGGCTCCCATCTCATGGACAAGTCTCGCTATCCCGACCCGGTAGCGCTGATGAAGAGTTTCCACGACACGTACGACGGGTCAGAAGTGGTGGTCGCTGCCAGCGGCTGAGTCCGGCCTTCCACAGGCGGGCCATGTTGTTGTAGCCACCCGGTTCTGCGCGGGCGCTTTGTCCGACCACATAGTCGAACGCTAATGCTATTCTTTTCTCGTGTTGCTGCTCGTCTCGCGCGCCTGTCCTGCCGCATTCGCAGGATTTCCCATGACTTGGGGGCAGTTCCGGAGATCGCTGCGGCAGTGTCTGGACTTGAGGTGCCGATGCGTCTCTGGGCCGAGGCTCGGGCGGGGCGAACGCGCGGTGGTTCCTGCGCCCGAGTGCTCTGCGGCGGTTGGGGGCCACGTCGCTGCGCTCCGCCTGTGACAATCTGGGGTGGGCCCAGACAATAGGAAAATATGGATCGGCCCACTGGTAGCTTCGTCGCCCACAAGGAGCAGCTGCTCGTGGGCGCCGGCCTTTCGTCTCCGGACGTCCTGCAACTGCAAAGGCGCCGCACGTCCGGCGTGGGAGCCTCGTCACCCAATCCGGCGCTCTGGCGCGACGGGTCGCGGGAGGTGCTCACCTCCGGTGTCGTGGCGTGCAACAGTCCCGGACCGGTGCCGCCACCGGAATGGGCCCTGGCCGTGAAGCAGCTGACCGAGCTGTCGCGTGCGCCGGAACCAGCCCCCGCCTGGTGGACGCCTCGCACGGCATATTTCGGCAGCCTCGAAACCCGGACCGACCCGACCAGCTGCCATTGGGACGGAATGAACCGCCTGGGCCGCATGGACCCGCCGCTGTTCTTCTTCCAGTTTACGTTGGCCGGCTGGGGATACTTCCAGGTCCACGGGAAGGGTCCTCGGCAGGTTGGTCCTGGCGCCGGGTTTTTCGCGGTCGTTCCCTCGGAGCATCGCTACTTCCTGCCGGAGGAGTCGCCCGGCTGGACCTTTGGTTGGCTCGGCGTCTATCACCCCTATCTGTTGGCCCGGGTCAGGAGGCAGGTGGCGATGGGCGGCCCGGTCGTCGAAACGCCTCCCACCGGAGCGCTCGCCGCCAGCGCACTGCGCCTGGTGCGCGGTGCGATCAAGAAGGACTTCCGTGATCGTTACGAAGTGGAGATGGCGCTCTTCGAGTTCGTGATGGCCTATGAACGGTGGACGCACCAGGCGAGCGACCGGTCCGGCGAACGCGAGGCCCTGCTGGACGCAGTGCGGACGCGGATCATGGCGAGTCTGCCCAGCGCGCCGGCCGTGCATGCGCTGGCAGCCGAGCACGGGATGACCCGCAGCCACTTCAGCCACTATTTCCGCAATCGCACTGGATCGACGCCTGCACGATTCGCGACCGAGGTCCGGATCCAGGAGGCTGCGCGGATGCTGGTCGAGACCCGCGCGCCGCTGAAACAGATCGCCAGCGCGTGCGGGTTCGCGAACACCAATCATTTCTGTCGCGTATTCCGGCGCTTCCAGCACCTGAGCCCGGCCTCCTACCGGCGGGCCTTCGGGTAGACCCAGTGGTCGTTCCTTTTGGGCGCGCTCCGGTGAGTCCGGGGTCGTGCTGCACCGGGTCGCAGAACGTCAGGAGAATGCGTGAAATGACGAACGCCTCCACATGTCCGCGACGTGGGTTCTTGGTGGGCGCATTGTCGCTGGCCGCGGTGACCGCGTTGCCGTCGACGTCGCGGGCGGACAACCCCATCGTGCAGACCCTGTACACCGCCGACCCTGCTCCGATGGTGCACGAGGGGACGCTGTACGTCTTCATTGCAGGTGCGCGGCGCGTTCTCGGTGACGCCGAGATGGCTGGTCATGTGCGGAGGCTTCACGCCCATCGCCTGGCCGACGCGAAGCCCAACAAGCCGAGTACGCCGAAGACGGCGAACGAGCCCGAGCCCGACCGCCCAGTGGGCAGGCCTTCGGCGCTTCGGTACGACGGGACGGGCTCAAGCGCAAGACGGAGAAACCGATGAGGATCCGCGCCATGATCGACACGCAGGCGCTTGCGCTCGCAGTGTGGTGTAGCCTGCTGGTGGCCTGCCACGGCGGGTCCGAGAGCGCGGCTGATGCGGGCGGCTCGCCGAGCACCGGCGGACACACCGCAGCGGGCGGCAGCAGTGCAGGCTCGCCGGGGAGCGGCGCAGGCGGGACCACAAGCGCGGGCGGTGCGGCTGGAGGCGTCAGCGCGACAGGAGGCGCACACGCGGTCAGCGCAGGTGCTGGCGGTACCGTCCTCGCCGGCGGACGCAGCGGCAGCGGTGGCGCATACGCGACCGGTGGTCTCGGAGCGAATGGGGGCGCGCCCGCAACCGGCGGCGCCGCCGGCGGCACGGGCGGCGGCACCATCCGGACGGGCGGGCGCAGCGGCAGCGGTGGCACGTCTGCCACGGGCGGCGTCGGCGCGACGGGTGGCCGATCCGCAACCGGCGGCGCTGCAGCTGGAGGAACAGCCAGTGGTGGAAGGAGCAGCACGGGCGGCGCCAGCGCTTCAGGCCCGGTCGAGCTCGTGGATGCCACCCGCGTGCGCTTGCTGCCGGACAGTCCGTTCTATGAGCGCCAGGAGCTGCACCGAAAAGGCTATCTAGCCACGCTCGACCCCGACAAGCTGCTGTTCGAATACCGAAGCCTGGCGAAGCTGCCACAGGCGGGCGGCGCCGCGGGCGGCTACGCGGGCTGGGATACCGGCTTCATCAAGGGGCACATGGCGGGACACTATCTGTCCGCTGCCGCACGGATGGCCGCAGCTACCGGCGACGGCGCGTTCAAGACCAAGGTCGACTATATGGTCACCGAGCTCGCCAAGTGCCAGGACGCGCTCGGCAGCGGCTATCTGGCGGCCTTCCCGGCTACCGTCTTCGATTGGGTCGAAGGCAAGTCCGCGAACAACGACGGGATCGTGGTCCCCTAC
>JAFGIS010000054.1 GCA_016929495.1 Polyangiaceae bacterium
CTTCGGAACCGGTTCGCACCGACCGCAGCAGTTCCTCAACCACTCCCAGCCAACAACAGCCTGCTATTCGTCCAAGCCCACTCGGGGGCCGGTACAGTGTTTGATTCGCTCCACCAGAGCCCGGCGGGCCGACAAGTCTGGCACACGAGGTCTGCTTTGTAGCAGCCACAGGCACCGAAGTGAACGTGGTCCCGCCGAACTATAGGCTGGGTTGGTTGAGAAAGATCGGCCGGCTGAGACCGGGCGCGTCGTCCTAGCTGACAGCCTTGTGCTTCTCCAGCTGCCTCAGTTGCCAGTAGATGCGTGTGGCCAGACGTCGGGCCATGGCGACGATGGCTCGCTGGCGCTCTCGTCGTCGCGCGATGCGACGGTAGATCCGATAGGCCGCCTGGTCCTTGCTGATCCATATCCAACAGCACTCCACCAGCAGCGCTCGGATGTGTGTGTTACCGGCTCGCGTGATGTGGCCTTGCCGTTGCGTCTCCCCGCGGGAGTACTCCGAAGGCGTCAGCCCAAGGTACGAGGCGAACTGCTGTGAGTTGGCGAACCGCCGGATCGACCCGATCTCGCTCAGGATCGTCAGCGCCGTCAGCACGCCGATCCCCGGGTTGGACTGCAGTGCATCGGCGTGCGAACGATAGCAGGGATCGGCACCCATCCGGACGACCTGTTGGGTCAGGGCCTTCACTTGCCCCGTCAGTTCGTGGTAGACCTTCAACAGCGCATCGAGCGCCTGCCGCAGGGACAGCCCTCCTTCGGTGGAGCTGAAGGGCACCGAGGCCAGCCACTGCAGGTAGCTCTGTGTCCATGGCTTGCCGACCTGCTGCGGCCTCTCGATGTGGTGGAACAGCAGCAGTGACCGGATCTGGCGCATCGTTCGTGTCCGCTGCCCGGAGATTTGCCTGCGGGTTCGCAGCAGTTGTCGTGCAGCGCGCTGCTCTTGGCCGGGCACTCCGATGGCCTTCAGCAAGCCGGCCTCATGGAGTCGGGCCAGCTTCATACTGTCCCGGCGGTCGGTCTTGACGCGGTCGCTGCTGCTGCGGGGAGTCTTCGAGGGCGGCGTGACCGTATTCTGCACGCCCAGTTCAATCAGCGTATCGTGCAGCCAGTAACCGATCGAGCTGGCTTCGTAGACCGAACGGATACAGCAGCCTGCAAAGCGGTTGAGGAAGCTTTCCAGCGCGTTGCGACTGTAAGGCACGTTGGCGTGCTTGACGAACTGCCCTTCACGGAGCACCGTGATGCTCAACGACTTCGTGCTGGCATCGATGCCCATTGTGATCTTGCAGTCCCTGGCTATAATCTTCATCGGTAGTCTCCTCGGCCTCTGGCCCTAAGGGTGAACCCACTTGTGCGCGAGTGCACACACACTCGACCACGTCTATCTTACCCGGCTACGCCGGGGAGACTATCCAGCATAGAATCTGTTACAGTTTTCACAACACGGATGACACGCATGTTGCCTCCGGGCAACGTTTTCGGCTCGAGCTGCCGCCAGAATGGTGACGCAGAGCGACATTCGTGTTGAGGGAGGTGTCAGCGGCGGCATGGACTGTCGCGCGGACATCATGTTGCAGCACATTCACCATAGGACACATAGATGCAGTGTGGCCTGTACACCCGCGCCGGCAGTGCCCCCCGTCGGCATGCCCCACGCCCCCCGAACTCAACGCGCCTGCGGCCGGCCCGCTCTCAGCTCGCCTCCCCGCACCTTCGTACGGCCACAGCGACCCCATACACAACCGCCCTGGGTTGGCGCCTCCTCTCGCCGCAACAGCTCTATCGATGTAATGATCCGACACGAGACTGTACTGAGATGCTCCTGCAAAGATGGCGATGCACCGCCCCCTCGCGCGCCGCGCCCTCCGCCTTGAACAAGCCGCGCCAATCCGCCATGGTAATCTCCGCACACGGAACCTGGACTCAGCCACAAGACGCCAGCCACAGGGCACCCCCGAGCCGCAGGCTTGCCGCCTGCACCGCGACCGTGGCGCCGCGCCTCCGCGTGTCACCGCAACTGAGCAAGGAGAGTTGGGGATGGACTTCCGCGACTTCAATGTGGAAGTGAACGGGCAACCGGGCCTCAGCTTCCTTCGACCGGCGCCTCTGTGGCCGGGCCGCCGCAACACGATGGTCGTGTCGTTCACCCACCCTCCAGGCAAGGCCGAGTGCGCCGTCACGCTCGACGTGATCGCGCCCGACGGCCGCCGCCGGACGGAGTCGGCACGCCTGACCGGCGATCGCGTGTCGCTTGACATCGGCCCGCTCACCTCGCCCACGCTCTACGACTACGAGCACGGCGCGCTCTACCGACGCGGCTATCGCCTGCACCTCCGCGTCGAGGAACCGACCACGGGCGACCTGATTATGGAGTGGGGCTTCCTCCAGGGCCTCACCCAGGACCCCGAGTGCGAACGACTTCACCTGGGCGACCGCGAGCACGTGCTCTACAACGACGGCTACATCCCCGAAGGTAAGATGTGGCACCCCATGCAATACAGCGGCGCCCCGATGGATCCGCCCATCTCTTTACGACTCCACCCGTCCGTGCTGGTCGACCAGGACCAAGTGGTCGTAATGTACCGCCTGCGCGAAAAGCCGGCCGTCCCCGGGCCCATCACCGCCCTGCTCGTCGCGCGCGACGCGAACGGGAAAGAGATGTTCGCACGAACGCCCGTCTCCGTCACCGGTGAGTGGCAGGAGTTGCCGCTCTCCGTCGCCGACTGGCCGACGGGCGACTACCGCATCGAGTTATGGCCCGAGATCGGCGGCCGAGTCTACGAGGACGGCCCGTGGCTGTGCTACCGTCGCCGCGAACGCCGAGCGACCGACGTGCCGGTCTCGCCGCTGGCGCCGTTCCGGCTCAAGCTGGATGCGTCGCGCCCGGTCCGCGAATACAGCCACCCGGCAGCCGTCGGGAAAGTGGGTGAGGACGTGGACGGTTGGTACGCCGTGTTCGTGCAAGGCTCCGGCTCGTACGGCTTCCGCGTGGCCGGCGAGCCGTTCATCCGCCGCCTCACCTCGATGTTCATCAAAGACCTGGTCGGTGAGATCTTCGTAGCGGCGGCCGACCTGACCGGCCGCTGTGTCGAGGTGATCGACGAGGGGGCAGACGACGGCGTGCTCGAGCACCTGCGCCTCGTGCCCGTCACCGAAGCGTCGGTGAAAGCGCTCCGGAAAGCGGCCGAACAGCCACCCAGCGCCGTCCGCGGCGTCGAGGACTGGGGCGACTACTTCATGTGGATCAAGGTCAAAGACAAGAACGCTCTGGACGAGAGCGAGATCGACGCCATGCTCGAGGGCCAGCGCGAGGTGGGCGTCAGCTCCTCAGCCTGGTCGCTCGGCCGCTCCACCCTCTGCTACCGCACCAAGCTGACCGACGTGGATCGCCGATCCGTCTCCCCCTGGGCGCCTGGCTGGACCAGCATCTGGCCCGACTTCACCGTGTGGGGCCAGTATGACGCGAAGATCGACGCCTGGGAGGCCGCCGTCGAGCTGGGACGCAAGCGCGGCATCCCCATCTACGGCTGGCTATGCTTGAACCGCCACTACATGCGCGGCGCCCTCCGCTCGCGCTGGGCCGAGTCGCATCCCGAGTTCCACCACGTCCTCCGCGACGGCTACACGCGCGACATCACGAGGCTGGAGTTCTTCTTCGAAGAAGTGCGACAAGAGCGGCTCAACGTCTTCGGCGAAGCACTCACCTACGGACCCGACGGCATCTGCATCGGCTGCTGCCGACAGCCTCCCATGGCCAGCCACAACCCGCGCATGGTGGAGGCATACATCCGGGAGACCGGCGACGATCCCCGAGACCTCGACGTGACCGACGGCGAGCGCTACTTCCGGTGGATCCGCTGGCGCGCCCAATGGCTCACGCTCATGCTGCGCGAGCTGCGCAAGAAGGTCCAAGC
>JAFGIS010000593.1 GCA_016929495.1 Polyangiaceae bacterium
CACACGACGTGCACCGTCGACTGGCTTTCGGTGAAGCGCTCTCGTCGACGCTGTTTCGTAGCCGCCATCTTTTAACTATGCCTTCCATGGGTCGTCTGCTCACGACCCGATAAATGGCGTTTTACGGCGCCCGGTGTCGCGATAAACTGCCCAAAGTGACGTCGTCGGAACGTCAGAGCGGGCACACCGGGCCGGGTCGGAGAGCGGACAGGGCGCTTATGTTTCCTACACGCATCTTCGATCCGTTCGGAAACGCGGTGCACACCGCGCTCAGCTTCGACGTCGTGGGCGAGGACGTGCTGATCACCGGCGCTGGCCCGATCGGCATCATGGCGGTGGCCATCTGCAAGCACAACGGCGCGCGCAACGTCGTCATCACCGACGTCAACGACTATCGGCTCGATCTGGCGCGCAAGATGGGCGCGACGCGCGCGGTCAACGTCTCGCAGACCAAGCTCGCGGACGTGATGCACGATCTCGGCATGACCGAGGGCTTCGACGTCGGCCTCGAGATGTCGGGCAACGGCAGCGCCTTCCAGTCCATGCTCGACTCGATGGTCAACGGCGGCCGCGTCGCGCTGCTCGGCATCCTGCCGTCGGGCGTCTGCATCGACTGGAGCAAGGTCATCTTCAAGGGGTTGATCCTCAAGGGCATCTATGGTCGCGAGATGTTCGAGACCTGGTACAAGATGGCGGCGCTGATCCAGAGCGGTCTCGACATTACGCCGGTCATCACCCACCACTTCCCGATCGAGGAGTTCGCCAGGGGGTTCGACGCCATGAACAGCGGCAAGTCGGGCAAGGTGATCCTGGAGTGGCCGCAGGATTGACCTCCGACCGCAAGGTGCGGTCGGTCCACTGGCAGCGACGTTCATCTTGCTCGCGGCGGGCCACGAAGAACTCGTACCCGTAGTATTCTGAGTGGCGACGGTTCATCTCGGTTTCTTGGCGGAACTCCCCCGTTCATCGAGCTGCCACGCCCGGCGCTCACAGGGCCACGATACCCTCGACGCCGAGTGTGGTCCCGGACAGCAGCCGCTCGACCGCCTCCTTGCTCGCCCACTCGAACCGGATACAGAACCCGCAGTTCGAGCTGATGTGGCGCGGCACGGCGATCAGCTTGTACGTCACCCCGGCCGCAGCGAGGAGCCTCTCGGCGCCGAGCGCGCCCTGGACGGAGTGGAACAGCACCACCCCGAAGCCGCTCTGTGACTCACAGCTCGACAATCTTCCCGGCCTCGAGGAGCGCGGTGGCGATGTCGTACATGTTCGACACCCGGCCGACCGCCAGCTTCTCTGTCAGCTCGAAGTAGCTCAGGCAGGTTCCGCAGGCCAGCACGTCGATTCCCTGGGCGGCCAGTGCCTTGATGTCGTCGAGCGCGCGTGAGCCCTCGACCACGAGCTTCACGCCCGAGTTCATGAAGATGATCGTCCTCGGCTTTGGCGTGACCTCCAGGAGCGAGTGGAAGAGCGCACCCATCAGGCGCTCCCCCAGCGCGGCCGGCCCGCGGCCGAAGCAGTCGGACGGTACGAACAGAACCAGCGGCCCGGCTGGCGCCCCGGACGGCGAGCAGACCACCACGTGCTCGGCGGCGGCCGGCCCGGCCGGCGCGTCTTCGCGCTTGATGGTGAGGTAGATCCCATCTTCCTTCTCGGCGACCTCGATGGAGCACCCCTTCGAGTGCGCGAACCGGGTCACGTTTACAACGGCGGCCCGGTTGTCCACGATGGTCGTCACCTCGGTGGCATTGGCGATCGCCTTGAGGGTCAAGACGACCGGCTGCGGGCAGGCGAGCCCGCGAGCGTCCACGGTCTGTTTCACGACCCGCCTCCTTTGGGCTGCACCGCGAGCTCCCGAACGGCGCCGAGCGCGGTGGCGATTTCTGTTTCCGTGTTGAAGATACCCATGCTGAAGCGCACGGTTCCCTCGGGAAAGGTTCCGAGCTGGCGGTGCGCCAGCGGGGCGCAGTGCAGCCCGGCCCGGCAGCAGATGCCGGCGCGGTCCTCGATGGTCTGGGCGACCTCGGAGCAACTCCAGCCGTCGACGTTGAACGAGACGACCGCGGCCTGTTGGCCGGCGTCGCAAGTTCCGAGGATTCTGACGCCCGGGATCGCGCGGAGCCCGGCGATGAGACGCGCTGTGAGAGCTGCCTCGTGCTTCCGGATGGCCTCAAGACCCCGTTCCTCGACGAACTCGAGCCCCGCCGCGAGCCCGGCCAGCCCGACGGCATTGAGGGTGCCGGCCTCGAA
The DNA here is from genome assembly GCA_016929495.1 of Polyangiaceae bacterium. Taxonomy (GTDB): domain Bacteria; phylum Myxococcota_A; class Polyangia; order Polyangiales; family Polyangiaceae; genus JAFGIS01. Next base: position 2,251 of record JAFGIS010000593.1, read on the forward strand.
GCAGTCGGGGAGGAAGTCGGGGTGGACGTCCGAGTCCGACATGCTGCCGGTACCGCCGTGGAGGAGCGGGCGCAGCCGACCCCTGGCCCGCTCGCCGATGCACAACCCGCCGGTCCCCTGCGGCCCGTACAGCGACTTGTGGCCCGTGAACGCCAGGAGATCGATGCCCATCGTCGCCATGTCGATGGGCACCGCGCCGGCGCTCTGGGCAGCGTCCACGCAGAAGAGGATCTCGCGGTCCGCGGTCAGTCGGCCGATCTCCGCGATCGGGCACAGCGTGCCGACCACGTTCGAGGCGTGGCTCAACACGATGAGCCGTGTCCGGGCCGTGATCGACTGCGCCACGTCGGCGGGGTCGAGACAACCGTCGGCGGCGCACGCAACCCGTGTCACCGTCACGCCGCGTCCCTCGAGAAACCGGAGCGGCCGCAGCACGGAGTTGTGCTCCATGGTGCTGGTGATCACGTGGTGGCCCGGTTGGAGGCTCCCCTGGAGCGCCAGGTTGAGCGCCTCGGTGGCGTTCTTGGTGAACACCACCGACATCGGGTCGCCGTGACCGAAGAGCCGCGCGACCCGCTCCCGCGCCTCGAAGACGATGCGTCCTGTCTGGATCGACAGCGCGTGGCCCGAGCGACCCGGGTTGGCGCCGTGCGCCCGTAGAAATAGCTCCATCGCCGCGGGCACGGCTTCCGGTTTGGGCCAGGAGGTGGCGGCGTTGTCGAAGTAGATCATCGTTCAACCCCCTCACTGCCGTCGCGCCGTGGAGCGTGCAGCCTGGCCAGCCGGTGCATGGTCGTGGCGAGGCCGGCGCCGGCGCACCGCCCGACCAGGACGCAGAGCAACGCGCCGCGAGCCTCCGGGTCGAGGCCCAGCTCTTTGCACATCGGACGGTGATCGATAGCCATCGCGCACCTTCGCTGGTCGCTGGCGGATCATCTCCGCCCGCGGCCCAGGGAGTGCGCTCAGACGGGCGGCAGATCCGGACTGGGGCGCGCTTTCCTCGGAGACCGACCGGCCTCCCGGAAAGCGCTTCAGCAACATCTGTTGATCCAGAACACCTTCATCGCTTCCTCTGGTCCGTCCTGATCTGACTCAAAAGACGAGCAAATGTCGCGACTATCACAGGTTGCCGGCCCAGAGAAGTCTTTTGCCGCAAGACCGCACGCCCCCGTGTCGGGGTGCAAGGTTAGCAGCCGTGGAACGGTTCGGGTTGGTCGGCCCCTCGGGCCTGGTTGACAGGCAGAGAGCGGCCCGTCCCTCCGCTCAGCGAGCCGGCGAGCGGGGCCTCATGCCGCTTGCACCTCTTGATATCATCCGGGCAACCGGTTATACGAATATGGTTCACGCGGAGGTACCGTGAGAGACGCAGCCCAGTTTTTCAGGGTTCTCGCCGACGAGGCTCGGCTCAAGATGCTGTGGCTCCTGTTCAACCACCGGGAGCTGTGCGTCTGCGACATCATGGCGGCGCTCGAGATCACACAGTCCAAGGCATCGCGGCACCTCTCCACGCTGCGGCACGCGGACCTGGTCACCGACCGTAAGGAGGGGCTCTGGTCGTACTACGCGCTGCGCCCGGTCGAGGACGCCATGGTGCGGGAACACCTAGAGCTGCTGCAGGCGAGCTTGGCCAGAAGGCCGGACGCCGCCCCGCTGCTCGCCAAGCTGCACGAGTGGCTCACGGCGAAGAACCGCGGCGCGGTCTGTGCGCAGGACAGCGCGTGCGCCGCCGTCAAGAAGACTCGCAAGCGGGTGCGCAGAGGGCCGCTCGCAGGAGTCACCCGATGAGCATCGGGTCCGCCGCCGGCGCGCACGCCGAGAACGTCGCCAAGCGCATCCAACAACTTCGAGCTCGCCATCGCGGTGGCGGTCGCGACCTTCACCATCAGCCATGGTGCGGCCTTCGCGGCGGTCATCGGCCCGCTCGTCGAGGTGCCGGTGATGATCGGGCTCGTCAACGTCGCGCTCTGGCTCGGCCGCAAGTACTACGGCAAGAAGGAAGCAGTCGCATGAAGGGCGTTCTTTTCCTCTGCGTGGCCAACTCGGCTCGCAGTCAGATGGCCGAGGGCATTGCCCGCAGGCTGCTGCCCGCCGAGGTACGGGTGTGGTCGGTGGGTTCCCACCCCACCAGCGTCCGCCCCGAGGTCGCACGTCTTGCCGCGTTCCGCGAGGTGCGCGACGAGCTCCGCAACCGGATCGAGCGTCTAGCTGTCCAATCAGACCGCCGAGGAGAACCACGATGAGCAAGAAACCGCACGACGAGAAACATGACGAGGTGCGCGCCGCCGTGCGCGACCGGTACGGCAAGGTCGCCAAGCAGGAGAGCTCGGGCTGCTGCTGTTCGCCTGGCTGCTGCGCGCCCGCCCCGGACGCGAGCCTTTCGCTCGGATACTCGCCCGAGGACCTCGACAGCGTCCCCGAGGGCGCCAACCTGGGCCTCGGCTGCGGGAACCCGCAGGCCATTGCGGCCCTGCATGTGGGCGAGACGGTCCTCGACCTGGGCGCCGGGGGCGGCTTCGACTGCTTCCTGGCGGCGAAGCAGGTCGGCGCCAAGGGACGCGTGATCGGCGTCGACATGACGCCCGAGATGGTGCAGAAGGCCCGCGCCAACGCCCGCCAGGCCGCCGCGCAGAACGTCGACTTCCGGCTCGGGGAGATCGAGCACCTGCCCGTGGCCGACGGCGAGGTGGACGTCATCCTCTCGAACTGCGTCATCAACCTGTCCCCGGACAAGGAAGCGGTCTTCGGCGAGGCCTTCCGGGTGCTCAAGCCCGGCGG
>JAFGIS010000594.1 GCA_016929495.1 Polyangiaceae bacterium
ACTATGAACTGCAACCTCGCGAGTTGACTAGGTAATTTGGATCAAAGGCCTAAGGGGAGTCGTTAGGAGGACACCATGCGAAAGACGATGGGTACTGCGGCAGTGATACTGGTAGCAGCGAGCGCGGCGCTCTGTGCGTGCTCGGACAGCGAAAAGAGCCTGGGCACGGACGACCCGGTCGATACGACCTTGAGCCTCGAGGATTTCGCGGCGAATTGGGATGGCTACATCGAGGCCTACAGCCTGCCTTCCGGCTCGGATCGGATCCGCGTCGTGCTGGATGAACAGGGCCAGGGTACGGTGCTGTTCGGCGATGGCGACGCGCTGGCTCCGCCGACGGATCCGGATGCGGCCTACCCGCCGTCGGCGGCGGGCGACGAGTACGCGAAACCGGGTTTTGACCGCGTGTACGAGCGAATCGCCTACCCCGTGCATGGGACCCAGCTCGACGACACGAGGCTACGCCTGGAGATCCACTCGTACGACGCAGTGAGCGATTGGTGTGCGCTGCAGACGCCGTTCTACGATGCGCAGAACGACATGTATTTCTGCGTCCCGAACACCGGAGGCGGGTACGAGGAGGGGACGGGTTGCTTCTACAACGGGCCCAATGGCGAACACATAGCCGTGTCCTGCGCCAAGGAGGACTTGTGCTGGGGGCCATGCACCTGCACGCAGGCGAGCTGCAGCGTCACTCAGGGCACCGTCGTGAAGCTGGACGGAGCGCTGAGCGATGACGGCACCAAGCTCGAGGGGACCATTGTGCTCAACAACAGTCCCTACACGATTCGCCTGACTCGCCAGTAGTCGTCGGTCGTCGATTCGAACGGGCACTTGGGACCGTGCGCGCCGGCGCGCCCCGGGTGCCCGACGCTCTTTGTGCCGATCTCCGAGCTGCGCGCGAGCGCCTCTTTGACGCCGGCGCCTGACCGTGACAACGCTGGGGCCGTCCATGGTCATACCGAACGGCCCGATTGCCCCACGCGAGCCGCCGGAGGTGCGGCAGGTCGCTCTGGCTGCCCTGGAGCTCTCGCTCGATGCCTTGCAGTGGGCGGCCTCTCGCCGAACGGGCCAGCCGCTCGCCGAGGTCACGACCGGGGAGCTCGACCACGCGCTGCGCCTCGGAGTACTGCGGGCGGCAACGTGGGATATCGCTGAGCAGAGCGGGTTGCTCGACCCGGCGATACTTCGTCGCTGTCGCCTCTTTGCGGGCCCAAAGCCCCAGGCGCCGCGCTCCGAGTCTCTGACCGAGCTGCTCCGGCCGATGCTGCTCGGGCCTCTCGGCCCGGATCCGCGGGCGATTGGACGCCTCTTCGAAGCTCTGCTCACGACCGAGACCGAACGCACCAGCGCGTCCGGCAAGCTCGTGCTTCGGCCCGGTCGACACCGCAAGCGTACTGGGAGCTACTACACGCCGGAGCGGTTGGTAACGGCCGTGGTCGAGTCGGCGCTTCGGCGGTGGGCCGACTCGGACGCAGGGACTCTGGGGAGGCTGATGCTCTGCGATCCTGCACTCGGGGGCGGGGCTTTCCTGCTCGAGTCGGGCCAGCAGCTGCTCGCGCTCCTGGAACGCCGACTCGGGCCTGCGCCTCGATCCGAAACGGCGTCTCGGCGCGCGCGTTGGGTGACAGAGTGTCTGTACGGCGTGGACATCGACCCACTGGCAGTCGCCGTCACGGAAGCGTCCCTGTGGCTTTGGGCAGGCGACCGTGAGCTCGACCCGACGCGGCTCGGCGCGAATCTGCGCGTCGGCGACGCACTTTGCGGAAGCGATGGCCGGCGTGACGAGCAGCGCACGCTGGCGCTGGGCGCAAGCTTCGACTGGCTCACCGAGTTTCCTGCCGTGTTCGCACGAGGCGGTTTCGACGTTCTGCTCGGCAATCCCCCGTGGGTCGCGTATGCGGGCCGTGCCTCGCAGGGGCTCGACCCTGCACGGCGCCGCTACTACGCCACGCACTTTGCCAGCATGCGCGGCTACCCCACGCTGCACGGTCTGTTCGTCGAGCGGGCCGTGCGGCTCGCCCCGCGCGCAGTGGTCGCCTTGCTCGTGCCGAGCCCGGTCGCGGATCTAGACGGCTACCGAGCCGTGCGGCGCGCCGTGACGCAGAGCCACACTGTGCGCGAGCCCTTGCTCGAGTTCGGTCAGGATGCGTTCGCAGGTGTCACCCAGCCCTGCTTTGCGCTGGTCGCCGATCCCGACCCGGCCGCGGAGCAGAGCGACCACCCCTGGACGCTCGTCGAGCGAGCTCGGGCCCATGCCGAGGCGAGTACCGTCGACCCGCCGCGGCTGCTCGATACGCTCGGGCGAGCAGAGCGCCTGCCCGGCGAGCTGTTCGGCGAGATGGGGCTTCAGACGACAAGCGAGGTGACGCGCACGCTGCTGTTGCGCAGTCCGCGCCCGGACGCAGGGCACCGCTATCCATTGCTCGAGGGCAGGAACGTCCGTGAGTTTCACGAAGGGGCCGTCCAGCTCTACCTTCGCGACGACCCGGAGCTCTTGCGCAGAGCGCGATGTCGGATGCGTCCCGAGTCCGACTACACGCGCGTTCGCTTCGTCGTGCGCCAGACCGCTCGAGTCCCGATTGCCGCCTTGCATAACGGACAGCCGTTTCGCAACAGTCTGCTCGCCGGCTTCGATCACCCGGACTGGCCGCCGGCACTGGTCGTGGGCTTGCTCAACAGTGCCCTGTATCGTGCGCTGCACCTCGCGCTCCGACGCGACGCCCGCCAGGCCGCGTTCCCTCAGGTCAAGATCGCGCACTTGAGGGCGCTGCCGCGGCCGCCGCAAGACCCCGCGCTCATGAGTCGCATCGAGGAGGTGACCCGCTCTGCTACCGCAACGGGCGTCAGCCCTGCACTTCGCGCGACGCTCGACGCGCTCGTGTTCGATCTTTTCGGTGTGCCTGCCAAGGACCGCACCGCGACCCTGCGGTTCGTTCAGGCGCGAGCACCGGAGCATGGACACGGAGCGGGTGGGTAGCGCGCTGCTCGCAGACTAGCCGTCCGGTCGTCCTGTGCCTGGCCTCAGCGTACAGATTCGACCAACCCCAGAGGAGATCGTGTCGGCAATGAAATCGTATTCTGCCAGGTGGCCGGGGCTGAGCGCGCTGATGGCTGCAATCCTCGTGGCCTGTTCTTCTGGGACAGGCTCGGGCGACGACGCCGGAAGCGGTGGGGAGGAGTCAGACGGACCTGCCGGCGGGTCCGGTGGCACGGCTCAGTCGGAGACCGGAGGGAACGCGACGGCGGGGGCGGGCGGTTCAACCGGGGGGACTCCGACCGGCGGGAGGTCGGCGGTCGGGGGCACGGGGACCGGCGCAGGGCCAGGTTCTGGCGGAGTCGACGCGAGCGGTGGTCAGGGGCCCGCGGGCTCGAGCACGGGCGGACGCAGCGAAACGGGCGGCACATCGAGCACGGGCGGGCGGACGCAGGTCCCGACCGGAGGCGTGTCCGATACCGGTGGCGCGTCGAACGGCGGATCCCCGGTCACGGGCGGCCGCAGCACCGGCGGCCGCAGCGCTGGCGGTGCCGGCGGTAGCACTGGCACCGGCGGCGGCGACACCGGCGGTATGCCGACGGGCGGCGGCAGCTCCGGCGGCGGCAGCTCCGGCGGGGCGGGCACCGGGGGTTCGGGGACCTGCGAAGTAGAGGATCCTCCCGCGTCGGTCGCTGACTGGGTCGAGGCCAGCTGGAACGCCGAGGCAGGCAACAACATCAGCAGCCGAAGCGCGTGGCTCCACGATTCGGCCGTGAAGGGAGGCGGCGAGATCAACCTGTGCATTCGCTGGGGCGCCACGCGAAGTGCTACGACGGACGTTCGCGACAAGATCGCGCCGGCGATGGAGCGTTGGTTCAATAGGTGGTTCGCCTTCCTCGACGGGTACGACTGCTTTCCGTACTCCGGCGTGAAGGTGAAAATCACGGGTTGGGCCGTGAAACCGGGTCAGGAAAGCCTGATCGAGTGGAGCGACCGAACCGTGCCGGTGTACACCGAAACCGAGAGTGGCTCCGATCCGCCAAACGAGCCCAAGTGCCCGGACGACTGCGGCTTCTTCTTCAATTGGGACCACGAGTTCCCGGACTGCGCCGGGGGCGAGGCGAACCACTTCGACTACTCGGTATGGCTCGACGATGCGCTGCCGGGCGCTGGCGCTGCGGCGGTGGGCGGCGACTGGGGCATCCGCATTCCTGTAGGCACCTTTGTCAACGGCCTCGACCAGGAAGACAATACGGTCACTCTGCACGAGATTGGCCACGGCTTCGGCTTGCAGGACTACTACGAGTGGGGCAACAACCCGAGGCCCGAGGGCGGGTCGGTCATGATCGTCGGAACGGCCAGCGCTCCCTCCGTGGGTGATCAATGGCTGCTCAGACGGGTCTGGCAGGAGACCCGGGCGCTACGATACGAGTAGGACGCGACGGAGAACCTGGGAATGGGGGGCGCAGCTGCAGCCCGCTCAAAGCCGCCGGCTCCGTGGCGGCTGTAGGTACCGGTGAGCGCGCTCCGTGAAGCTCGGTGGGGCGAACCCGGCCCAGGTAGCGCCGACCGCCAACGCGCATCGGGCTGTCTTGAATTCGCCTCGCACGGGGTCTAGAGGTTGATGATGCGTCAAGGGCAGCTCGGAAGGGCGTTGTCGTTCGCGACGTTGGTGGTGGTGTCTGTTGTGCTCCTGCACTGCGGCGGTGGCTCTGCGAAGACCAGCGGCGGCCAGGCCGGTGCATCGACTGGACGCGACGGCGCCAGCGCGGGCGCAGACGACGGCAGAACGGTCATCGGCAACACCGGCAATGTCTTCGTCGACGAGTCTGCGGGGACGGCGATCGATCGCATCGATCTGCTGTTCATGGTCGACAACTCGGCCGCCATGCAGGACAAGCAGGACCTGCTCGCCCAGGCCGTCCCCGTGCTCCTCGATAGGCTCTTGAACCCGCCCTGCGTCACGGTCGAAGCGAATGCGGCCGGGGAACACACGCCACTGGATGCGTCCGAGCAGCCCACGAGCCCATCGGGCGACTGCCCCTCTGGTTACGTGCGCGAGTTCCCGCCGGTCCCGGACGTGCACATCGGCGTCGTGACCTCCAGCATGGGCGGGCACGGCAATCCGGAGTTCTGCAACCAGGCGATGCAGGACGACCACGCGCACTTGCTCACCGCGAACTTGCGTCCCGGACCCACGATGCCGGCAACCTACGACAACGCCGGCTTCCTCAACTGGGACAACCGCTCCGCCGGCGATCCGCGCAAAGCCACCCCGCCGGGCATCAGCGACATCGGTACCCTCACGAGGGACTTCACGGCCCTCATCACGGCCGTGGGGGAGGAGGGCTGCGGCTACGAGGCATCGCTGGAGGCCTGGTACCGCTTCTTGATCGATCCGGATCCGCCGGCGGCCGTGAGCTTCGATCCGAACAGCAACATGACGGTTCGATCCGCGGAGGCGGATGCCACGATCCTGGCCCAACGCAAGGCGTTCTTGCGGCCGGACTCGCTGGTCGCCATCATCATGCTCACCGACGAAAACGACTGCTCGATCATGGATGCCAACTATGGCTGGCTAGCGAGCCAGCCCAAGATCGACAAGGGCACCGCGAGGTGCGCAGAGAATCCGAATGACCAGTGCTGCACGTTCTGCGGCTACGTGGAGGCTCCTGCGGGCTGCCCGGCGCTGTCGACCGATGCCGGTTGCCAGACGGGCAAGGACGATGCGACCCATGTGCGCTGCTGGGACCAGAAACGCAGGTTCGGGATCGATTTCCTGTACCCGACCTCGCGCTACTCGACCGGCCTGGACAGCATCGAGCTCTGTCCGGATTCGGACTTCGGGGACAACGACTGCCAGTGCCGGCGCGCCAAGGAGCTCGGCATCCCCTGCTCTCCCGGCAAGCCGGTCCGCAACCCGCTCTACACCGACTTGCAGCACTCGGCGCAAGTGATCGTCCCGGCCAAGCGCGAGCCCTGGCAGGTCTTCCTGGCCGGCATCGTGGGCGTGCCCTGGCAGGATCTGGCGACCGACGAGACCCGGGAGGCGCCGGACCAGCTGGCGTACAAGCGACCGAACGAGCTCGACTGGGCGCTGTTCTACGGAGCCCCTACGACCAAGGACAATCCGCTCGGCACCAAGCCGACGGACGCGCTGATGTGGGAGGACACCGCGCCGCGCACCGACGGCCCCGTTCACCCGCTTCTCGGCGTCGCTCCAGCGCCTCCCGCTTCAACGGACCCCAACGCGAACCCAGTCAACGGACACGAGTGGAACCCAGCGAACCACGAGGACCTCGAATACGCGTGCGTTTTCGACCTCGCACCCATGCTGGACGGAAAGCCTCGTGACTGCGCGGAGATCGGCACGAACTCGTGCGAGTGCTTCGACCCAACCGACGACCTGGCCACGGTCAGCGACCGGCTCAAGCCGCTCTGCCAGCAAGACGACGGCTCGTACAGCACGGTCCAGACCCGCGCCAAGGCCTATCCCGGGCTCCGCGAGCTCGAGGTGCTCAGGTTCTACGGAGACAACTCGATCGTCGCTTCCATTTGCCCCAAGGTTCTCGAGGGCCTCGGGACGAGCGACGCCAACTACGGCTACAACCCGGCTATCCACGCGATCATCGACCGCATCACGGAGAAGCTCGGGGGTCGCTGTCTGTCCCGCAAGTTGGACGTGGACCAGAACGGCCGTGTTCCGTGCCAGGTGGTCGAGGCGCTCTCGAGCGACCCAGACCGCTGTTCTGAACTGACGGGTCGGCAGCCGGTCGACACCTCGAACTCAGAGGACGCCGCGCTCGACGAGGCCGTACGTGATGCGCTCAACCGCGCCAACCAATGCGGCATAGGCACGGCAGTCGACTGCAACAGCTTCACGCTCTGCAAGATCCAGCAGCTGCAGCGCGCGGAGCTGGCGGCGTGTCAGAGGGAGCCGACGACGGACGAAAGCATCCACGGCTACTGCTACATCGCCGACCGACCCGAGCAACAGGTCGGCAACCCGGCCTTCGTGGCGAACTGCCCCGAGGCAGAGAGACAATCGCTCCGGTTCCTGGGTGACAGCCTGCCTGCTGCGGACGCCGTGACGGTCATCGCGTGCGAGTAGCTCGGTCGGCGACTCACCCTGAAACGTCTTGGTTTCGGGCCGGCCGCACGACCCCGAGACATGGTATGTATCCAATCGCCTCGAGCCTCGTCAAACCTCCGGCTGCGGCTTCGCCGCGCATCCGGCGAAAGAGGGTACTCTGTCGAAGAACCTTGTCTTGGCATGGGCGCTGGTGGCGCTGGTTCTGGGTTGTGGCAGCAAGGGCCCCAAGAGCTCGACGGCAGCGAGCAGCAACCAAGGCGGGCAGACACCGGCGGCGTCGAACGCCGGCCAACCGGGTGGGGCAGCTGACGCGGGCACAGCGGGCACGGGCGGCAGCGACGCCTCAGGGGGCTCGGTCGGCAGCGGCGAAGGCGGTTCAGGCAACGCGACGAGCCACGTCGGCGAGCTGACGCCTCCGGGCGACGACGCGAGTCGTGCGCAGGCGTGCCGTTTCTACTTCGATACCATCTGTGCGCGCATCCGAGACTGCGAAGCGCCGACGTTTCGACCCTGCGCCAGTCCGGCGGATCTGTGCCCGGACATCCTGTTCTCGTCCGAGAGCACCTGGACGGTCCCCGAGGTCCTGTCCTGTGCCGAGCAGTGGACGACCCACAGCTGCGACGAGCTCAGGGTCGATCGTTGGCCTGCCTGCAGTCAGCGCTCGGGTGAGCGCGAGGACGGCTCGGACTGCGTCTTCGACGCTCAGTGCCAGTCGGGAGTCTGTCTGGGCGGGATGGTTCCCGAGTACCAATTGACCTGCGGCCAGTGCGTCAGCCCGGCCCCCCGGAATGGAGCGTGCGACGAGCACACGCCCTGCTCGATGGGCCAGACGTGCCAAGAGAGCGCCTGCGTGGACATCAGCGAACCGGCCCCGGGTTCCTGCGGCCCGACCATGCCGTGCCCCACCGGTCAGAGGTGCGCGGCGGGCCACTGCGAAGAGATCGTCGAAATCGTCGAAGTGGTTCGTTGCGACGATGCCACGCCATGCCCTGCGGGCCAGGTGTGCCACCTGAGCACGTGCGTGGACCCGCTGCCGCTCGGCGCAACGTGCACGCGCACTACCCCGTGCGAAGAAGGCTTCGTCTGCGGCATCGAGCTCGCGCCCGAGGGCGAGGACGAGCCGACCGAGGGGACCTGTCAGCCCCTGCCTCCCATCGGCGAGCCCTGCGTACCTACCTTCGTCAGCATGGGCGCGTGCGCCGAGGGCGCAACGTGCACGAGCCGACCCACCGGCGACTGCGTCGCCCTGAGACAGATCGGTGAATCCTGCGGGTACACGCAATGCGTACAAGGCGCCTACTGCAACACCTACGGCAGCGTCACCGACGTCCCGTCGCACACCTGCTATGCAGACCGGGTCGCGGGCGAGCCCTGCTTCGGCTGGGACGAGATCTGCGCCGAGGGACTCGCTTGCTTGTGCAGCGGGACGGACTGCGCGAGCACGATATGCGCCGTACCGCGACCGTCCGGCGAGAGCTGTGACAGTGTTACGGCGCTCTGCGCCGAATCGCTGACCTGCGTGGCGGGCACGTGCGTGGACCCGACGTCCCCGGACGCAGGCACGGAGCCCGATGTTTCGGTGTTGGGCAGGCCCTGCACTCGGACTCACGCGTACGGCCGCGAGCCGGGAGACTGCAACACCCAGGTCGAGGGCATCGAGTGTCTGTGCGCGGATCCAAAGTGTACGGTTTCGTATTGCGCGCAGCCTCGCCTCGAGGGACAGGACTGCGAGTCGCCAACAGCGCTCTGCCGTCAGGGCCTGGCCTGCCTGGCAGGCCAGTGCGTCGCGCTCGACTCGCTTGGTATCGAGACGGAGAGCTGCTCGGCGTCCTAGTGTCCTGTCTCCCTGATTCGGCGCAGGCACTCGAGCACGGTCCGTAGCTCCGTCGCCGCGGCGGCGGAGTCGACGAGCGCCTGGATTTCTCGCAGCTTGGCCGCTTCGCGGGCGTAGATGCTTCGCACTTTGGCCGCGTTGCGAAACCCACTGCAAGAGAACCGCAGGCCGACCCGTGCCATGTCGCGCGCACTCTCGACGTCGAGCACCGCCGCCTCGAGATACTGTGAGTCGTAGGTGACGAACCGCTCGAGCTCGAGCATGCGTCGAGCGAGCAGGCCATTGGCGAGGTCCGTGGCACGCCGCGTTCGCTCCGAGTCGGAGAGGCCGCGATCGGTCAGGCGGAGCCTACGCGCGTACGACCGGACCAGGCGCACCCGGATGTCGGTGACGTATGCGGCTCGTCGCTCAGCGTCCCTGATGCCGTAGTACATGCCCAGCACGCTGCCGACCGGCGGGTTGCCATTGTGCCGGGCGAGGCAGAACATCTCCGGGAGTATCGCGGCGGCCCCCAACTTCGCGCTCGGGAACACGGCGAACCGCCGGTATGTCGAGATGTCGTCGGCGTTCTTCTCGAAGGCTCCGTGCTCCACCGCGACGCGTGCACACACGCGAGCGTTCGGACCGGGTCGTTCGAGGTCGATGCTGCCCGGATTGTTGGTAACCCACCCGACGTTGCCGATGCGCCCGGCCGGCGTCGGGCGGAGGACGTGGAAGCCCAGCCGCACGAGCCCGTGCTGCAGGTAGGCCACGTAGGTCCAGCCCGGCCGTGCCCGCAGCTCGCCCGTGCGGTAGGCCACCGTCTCGTCCTCGGGAGGGACAAAGCCCTCCCCCTGCCGGTCCGGCCTGATCCGTCTTGCGCCGATCAGTTCGTCAAGAAAGAGGTCCGCCTCTCTCTGCTCGCGATTCGAGACCTCGCCGAACACTGGGACGGCGTACCGCCTGCCCATGAGAACCTCCTGTCCGGTCACACCGCCTCCTCGTCCTCCTCGTCATCCGTCTCGATCTCCTCCGCGTAGGCGGGACTCGGGACGCCTGCGCGCGCTGCGTCGATGGTACGTTCTATGGCACTGCCGACCGGAGGACAGCCGGGGACGAAGACACCGCGCGCGCGATGCTCGAGCAGGCAGTTGCCGATACAGATCGTACCCCGGGGCACCTCGGCGTGGCCTTTGCCGATGGCCACCACCACCGGGCTGCCGTTGCCGAAGTCGGCCACCAGCTTCTCGCCGAAACGCCGCAAGTACAGAAGCAGCGTCGACTGGCAGGCGCTGCACGATTTGTCGTCGCGCACGTCCACGCCGGCGAACTCGATCGCCAGACTCGTCGGAGCGCGCTCGAAGGGCGAGGCGCGCTGTTGCCAGTCCTCCGGCGTGACGTCGATCCGCTCCAGATCGATGATGCCATAGCCCCACTCGGCTCCGAGCCGCAGGTGAGGCACCTCCTCGGCGGCGATGCCCATGAGCGCGCAGGCGACAGCGTCAGCCGCAAAGGCATCGGCGCTGGCCACCACGGCGCCCAGAGGCTTCTGCGTCCCGGCGCTCGGCCCGAGCCCCTGCATGCCGACGGTTCCGTCGATGAGCGACAGGTGGGGACGGAGCACGGCCGACATGTCGGCGATCGCCACGTCGAGCGACTTGTCGCCGTAGCCCGGCACGGCGGGCAGCATGTGAAGGTCCACCTTGCTCCTTCGCCAAAGGCAGCCCTTCATGTTCTTGACGGCGAGGCTGACACGAGTGTGCATGTGCGTCTTCATCACCGGGATGGAGACGACCAGGTCGTGCTCGAACACGTCCGGGCAGACTCTGAGCGAATGGATCGCCCGACCTTCGGGCAGAGGTACCTCGACGTAGCGGCGCTTGTCCATGTAGAGCACCCGGCAATTGCGCGCACGCGCGACGTCGGCGATACCCGTCGATTCGAGGGCCTGCAGCTCTTTCACTCCGACGATCGGGCTGTCTCCGACCGAAACGTCGGCTCCGGCCTCGACGAACGCGTCGATGGCAGCCGCAACGACCTGAGGCTCGGTCGTGATGCCGAGGCCGGCCGGGACGGTGCGGCCCGCGTTCGGTTTGAGCAGCACGCGTCGGTTGCGCGCGACCCCGAGATCGAAACGAGAAAGCACCTGTCGAGCGTTCGCATAGGCGTCCGCACCACCGGAAACGAACGCCGTGGTACGACCATCGGAATTGGCGAAAGGCGTCGAGAAGGCTGCGAGCGAAGACATCTCTCGTCGAACGATACGGGGCCGATGCGGTCCGGGCAGTCTAGCTCACGATGGGGCCGGTTGCCTGGTGTGTATCCGCCCCAATGAGGTCGGCTCCGACGCGACCTGTCCGGCCGGAGGCCGCTTCACCGGGCGACGGAGGCCGGACCCGATGCCGCGTTTTCCTTCGGTTGCATGCTGATCGCCTGGCTCGCCGAGCTCCATGGCCCGAGAACGGGTTTGCCGGAACGGTCCACGAGCTGGAGCGTGATCGTGTACGCGCCCGGCTCCTTCTGGAGCCCCTCGATGAAATACGGACGCCATTGCGTAATGCCGAACGTACGCCGCGTATTCCTGGGTGCCGCTCCCTCATTGATGCTGAGGTCGAGACGATAGTGGCCGGCACCCAACGTGACGTTGCAGAGCTGCCAATCGATCAGCGCCCGGGCGGCACCGGACGCTTCGTACTGCACTTCGGGATGATAGAACAACAGCATCGGCAGCGTGGGCGACCATCGCTGCCGGGTGCGTTTGGGACCGACCCAGAATCGAACCACGGCTAGTGAGCCCTCGGTCTTGATCGATTCGTGTCCGACGCGACACGCGAAAGCGGCAAGCACGTGCTCGCCGGCTGCGAGTGGCTTGTTGCGCGAAAGGGCGAACAGGGACAGCGGGGCGTCGAAATGGGGTTGCGTTCCGGCAGGCAACACCGTCGCTTGCCCGGTCTTCCCTTCGTCCAGAATGAAGTGGATGTGCGAGCCCTTCGCCTTCCGGTCCCAGTCCTTGACAGCCAGCTTGATCTCGAAATCGCCGGCCAGGACCGCTGTGCGTGAGGACGTGGCTGGCAGCTCCTGGTCGAGCGTCGGGGCGACGAAGCTCAGCTTCGGGGCCTTCTTCGACGGCGAGGCCATCGGCGCCGGGCTCAGCGTGAGCCCATCGAGCGAAGGCTGCGGCAGGCTGTCCGGGGGAACCGGGGCACGCCTCGGGGCCACCGGTGCCGTCGGGGCCGGTGAGGGGGCGGGTGCAGCCGCTGGCGTCGGCTCAGCGCACGCGGCGGCCCACACGGCACACGCGACAGCGGCAAACCACGCCGAAGTGTGCCGGCGCACGCTCCGTGCCTGCTGCTCGAACCACCCGCCGCGTGTCGGTCTTGCTGCGTCACTAGCCATTGGGCCACTTTCCTGCCAGGCCGTAGCAGAACTTGTCAAGGGCAGCTGAACGCCCCGTCGCAGGACCTCGGCCGGCTGTTCCCGAGCCCCCGAACGGCGCACGCCCATTTGTGGCTGGGTAGGGCAGAACCGCGCCCATTCGCGCACATGTGACAATCTGGCCCACGCGTTGCTGAGGGCGCCGCCGGTTGTGCTATCACCTGCGCTCGAGAAAGGGCCCAGGGGAACCAACCGTGAATGATATCGCTTCTGCAGTCCACCAGCTCGTTGGCACCGATCACCATGCACCTTTCGATGTGCTTGGTCCGCACATCGTCGAGACCGAAGCGGGGCGGCAGCTCGTCATCCGCTGCTACGAACCTGGGGCACAAGAGCTGCATGTCATCGAGAAAGGCAACTCGGGGCGGGCGCTGCGGATGCAGCAGCGGTACGCTCCGGACTTCTTCGAGTGCACCCTCGAAGGATGCTCGGAGCCCGTACCGTACGAGCTCCGGGCCGTATACCCGGGCGGCCACGAGCGGACCTACCGGGATCCCTACGCGTTCCCTCCTCAGCTGGCGGACTACGATCTGCACCTGCTGGGCGAGGGCAACCTCTTCCTGGCATACGAACGGCTGGGCGCGCACCTCGCGACGGTCGACGGAGTCGCGGGAGTACGATTCGCCGTGTGGGCCCCCAATGCGCGGCGCGTGAGCGTCGTGGGCGACTTCAACGGCTGGGACGGCCGGCGCCACCAGATGCGCGTCCTCGGCGGGTCGGGTGTGTGGGAGATCTTCGTACCGGGCATGGGCGCGGGCACACTCTACAAGTACGAGATCAAGACGGACATCGGCCATGTCTATCAGAAGGCGGATCCCTATGCCTTTGCGTGTGAGCTTCGGCCGCGCACGGCCTCGGTCGTGACGGATCTCGAGAAGTATGCCTGGCACGATCAGGGATGGATGGCTCGCCGGGCCGCAGGCGATGTACTGCACCAGCCCGTTTCCATCTACGAGGTCCACCTGGGCTCCTGGATGAGGGTCCCCGAGGAGAACAACCGGTTCCTCACCTACCGGGAGCTCGCGGACAAGCTGGCTTTGCACGTCAAAGCTCTCGGGTTCACGCACATCGAGCTCTTGCCCGTTTCCGAGCACCCGTTCGACGCCTCGTGGGGCTACCAGGTCCTGGGCTACTATGCACCGACGTCGCGCTTCGGCAGCCCGGATGACTTCAAGTACTTCGTCGATACGATGCATCAGCATGGAATCGGGGTCATCATGGATTGGGTCCCCGCCCACTTCCCGCGCGACGACTTCGGCCTTTCGTACTTCGACGGGACTTTCCTGTACGAGCACTCTGATCCACACAAGCGTGAGCACAAGGATTGGGGCACGCTGATCTTCAACTACGGACGCAACGAGGTGCAGGCTTTCCTCATCAGCAATGCCTTGTTCTGGTTCGACAAGTACCACCTCGACGGGCTTCGCGTCGACGCCGTCGCCTCGATGCTCTACCTCGACTACTCGCGCAAGGAGGGCGAATGGGCTCCGAACTTCCACGGCGGCCGCGAGGCGCTGGAAGCCATCTACTTCCTCAAGCGACTGAACGAGGTCGTTTTCGAACGCTATCCGTCGGCCATGATGATCGCTGAGGAATCCACGGCCTGGCCCGGCGTGTCGAAGCCCACGTACCTCGGCGGGCTCGGCTTCAACCTGAAGTGGAACATGGGGTGGATGAACGACTTCCTGACCTACATGTCCAAGGAGCCGATCCATCGCAAATACCACCAGGACATGATCACTTTTGCCCTGCTGTACGCGTTCCACGAGAACTTCGTCTTGGTTCTGTCGCACGACGAGGTCACGCACGGCAAACGCTCGCTCCTCAACAAGATGACGGGCGACATATGGCAGAAGTTCGCCAACTTGCGCGCTCTGATCGCCTTCATGTACGGACACCCGGGCAAGAAGCTGCTCTTCATGGGCACGGAGATCGGGCAGTGGAACGAGTGGAACGCGAACCAGAGCCTGGATTGGCACCTGCTCCAGTACGAGCCGCACCGGAAGCTCTCGGCGTTTGTGAGCGACCTCAATCGGATCTATCGTGGTCACTCTGCCCTGTGGGACCAGGACTTCAACTGGGAGGGATTCGAGTGGATCGACTTCCACGATCGCGACAACAGCGTCATCTCGTTCTTGCGCTGGTCGCGCGGACGCAAACAGTGCCTGCTCTTCGTCTGCAACTTCACACCCGTCCCGCGTGCCAGGTACCGTATCGGCGCGCCCTACGCCGGGCACTACCGTTTTCTGATGGATAGCGACTCGGACGCGTACTGGGGCTCGAACCACGTGGAGCATGACGACGTGCTGGCCTGTCCGACGCCGTGGCAGGGCAAACCCTTCTCGCTCGAGATGACCCTGCCCCCGCTGAGCACGGTGATCCTGGAGCCGCTCGACGTGACCGCGCCAGAGCCCGAGTCCGCGGCGGCAGCGTCACGGGAGCCGGAGCAGGACGAGGAAGCCTAGCTGCTGTCCGACCTCGTTGTCGATTCCCACCGGGATGTATGCCGCGTCGCGGTCGTGGCTCTCATCGCCGCGATGGTGTCGGCATCTCTCTGTCTCTTCAGCGGCGCTGCGTGAGAACGTCGGTCGTGCGAGGGCGGCCTGCGGAGCCCGACGTCTTCTTGCGGGAACGAGCGCCCTTGCCCTTCGTTTTTGGCTTGTCGGGCTCGTTGCGAGCGGAAGCTCTGGAGCCAGACAGACGCCCGGACAGGGCTGCCGCCAATGAACTCGCGTCCTCGCCCTCGCCAGTCGGGCCGGCGTCGTCGGCCCGAGCCTGACCCGCAGGCATCTCGGCGGGGACTGCCGGCTCGGCAGAGGTGCTGGGCGCGACGACGGTCGGCGTTGGCGTGCTCGGCGCAGCGGAGGAAGCGGGTTCTGTCGCTGTCGCGACTTCGGCCACCGCAACCACGGACTTCGGCTCACGCGTTGCGGGCTTGCGCATGAGCGCAATGATCGCGAACAGACCGGCCAGCGCCAGGAACACCGCTGTCGCCGCGATTTGCCATCTCGGACTGCGGCTAGGCTCGGCGGCGATGGCTCGCGCGCTGGCCTCGGAGACGGAAACCGCGCGGCGCGATGGCGCGCTACCCGCTGAGGCCAGCGTGATCACCCGAGCAGCACCGGACTGTAGCGCGGCGCTCTGCGCGTTACTCGGCTGCTGGCTGGCGGACGGCGAGAGGGCCGCGGACGGCGTGGACGCCCCAGGTCGAGGCGCAGGCGCAGCGGCCGGAGCCACGCCTTCTGCCGCTGTGTCTACGCCAGCGACGACAGGCGTTGAAGCGGCTGCCGCGGGCGCGATGGCTGCGGAGCCCTGCTCCTCGCCCCAAGCCGAATCCACCTCGTCGGTCTGCGGAGGGACGCTCTCCGGAACGGCGCTCGCGGGGCCGTTCAGGCCTGCGGCCAGTGGGGCGGGCGGCTGCGACGCCGGCGACGATGCCGGCTTGGACGGCAGGGACGCCGCCAGCGACGACGCTGGCTTGGGTGGCGGAGAGGAGACGGGAGGCGCGTCCTGTTCGGGCGACAGCCGCGGCTGCATCGACGACGGAGCAGTCGACACGGGTTTGCGTGCCTCGGTGGTTGCGTCCGCGTGCTGGCTCGAAGCGTGGCCGAGCGCCCGGCGAACAGCCTCGTCCTGCATCGCCAGCTCGCCGCCCGACAGTATGGCGATCAAGCTGGCCACCTCCTCGCGGCTCGCCACCGCGGAGGGTGCGAGATCGGCTATGGCCTGCCTCATCTGGGCCGGGCTCTGGAAGCGCTGGTCCAAGTCGCGGTCCAGTGCGCGCATGACGATGTCCAGCGCGGCTGTCTCGACCTCGCTCGGCGTCGAGCCAGACGCGGTCGGCGCCACGATCGGCGCCGAGCTCACGGCGGTCGCAACCCCGGATGGGTCCGAGCCCTGAAACAAGCGTCGTCCACCGGACAAGAGCTCCCAGAGCATCACGCCGAGAACGAAGATGTCCGATCGCTGGTCATCCAAGCTGCCGCTCAGCTGCTCCGGTGCGCTGTACGCAACCAGATCGGCAAGGCCACCAAAAGCGGCCGCAGCGCGAAGCGCGGAGGATACGCCGATGTCGGTCAGGAGAGTACGCCCATCGGAAGTGACCCAGAGAAAGTCGGGCCCGAGCAGGCCGCAGTGCACGGCAACCCCCGACGCGAGTCGGTGGTCTTTGCTCCCGGCCACGTTCAACGTTTCCAGCACATCCAGCGCGAGACGGAGCGCGACCGTGGAAGGCACTATCTGCGCATTGAGCGTGCAACGGCGCAGAAGCGTGCGCAGCGGTTGGCCAATGGCGTGCTCGCGCACCAAGCCGAGCTCGTGTCCGGTAACGACGATGTCCACGGAGTTGAGCGCGCCTTCACTGGTCTCGGAGAGCGCCCAGACGGCGGCCTGCGCAAGAAGGTCCTTGTCCGTTTTCGGCAGAGCCGAACCCAACGTTAGTCTCCTCACGGCAACCACAGCGGGCGTTGCGTCCGAAGGCTCGGTGGATTGAGCCAAGCAAGTCGGTCCGAGAGGAGACTTCGCCAGCACCGTGACGAGCTCGTATTTCCCCAAACGTTCGCCCTGCGCCGGTAGGCTGATCATGCTTGCCTATCTACCGCGAACTGGGCCAAGCTGGCCTCGGTTTTGGGACGTACTTCAGGCGGCTCGATGTTCCAGTCCGGCTACAAGCATTTGGCCAAATCGCGCGTCGGGGATACGTCACCACGAGGCGGCATGCGGCGCAGCAGGCGCGGAGAGCATCGAGGTATGATTCTCGCCGCGCTGGACACTCGATAGGAACATATGATCAGGGTTTGTCGGAACCGCAGAGAAGAGGCGGGCAGCCGCCCGACCCGCACTGCAGTCGGGGCGGGCCTATCGCGACGAGACTGGCTGGCGGCGCTGGCGGCCGTCGTGCTCGGATGCCATGACTCGGCGCGTTTTGACCGAAGTGGACCCCTGCGGGTCGCTGGTGGGGCCGTCCCCGGGAAGCCCACCGAGCAGAAAGCTCGCAGCGTTCGAACGGCACGGCAGCAGAGCCCTCCGGCGTCGGACGGCTCCACCGGACCGTCTGCCGCGCCGTCCCTTGGTTCATCGGACGCAGGGCGTGCGGCTTCCACATTGCCCCGCTACTACCTTCTGCCTCTGGGCCCCGAAGACGTAGAACGGGACATCGAGTTCGCGCAACGTTCCCTCGTGAGCTTCTATGCAGCCGAGGTCCTGGTGTTGCCACGCGTGGCGCTCCCTCGCGAGGCGTATTATGCGCCGCGCAAACGCTACCGCGCCGATTCCTTGCTCACGTTTCTCGAGTCACGCTTGCCGAGCGATGCATACCGGCTCATCGGAGCGACCTCGGTGGACATCTCGACGACGAAGCCCCCCTACGCGGACTGGGGTATTTTGGGCCTGGCCACGCGCAGCGGTCAGGTCTGCGTCTTGTCTTCCTTCCGTTGCCGCCGGCTGGCACAAGACGAGTCGCACGCGACCATACGCTTTGGCAAGACGGCCGTGCACGAGGTGGGCCACACGCTCGGACTCGCGCATTGCCCGACGGTCGGTTGTCTGATGGAAGACGCGCGCGGCTCGGTGCTCACGACTGACCGAGAGTACGACCTTTGCGCACGCTGCCGAGCGGCGCTGGAGCGGGCCGGCCACCGGCTGTCTCACGATCACGCCATCCCTTGGCCGCGGCCGAGCTGACGGATCGCGGCGAGGCTCTGCCCCCCAACCGCCTCGTCTGACCCACGGTAGCCCTTCATGGTCGATGGTCGTTTCTGCCGAGACGATGCACCAGCGGCATTTCGCTTCGGCCACACCCGCGCATCCGATGCATCTGTGATACGAGTAGGTCGAATCTCGAGCTGGATTGCTGAGGCGGACCAGTCGTAGGTGCTCATTTCAGGCACACTGCACCGAATCGTGCGCCGCTACGGACGCAATGGCATCTTCATAAGCCCCGGCTCCGCCCCAATGACACGGCTTTTCAGCCGACCGGAGAGAAACGCGAGAGGAGGCGCTGATGTGCGTACGACGCGGTGTCTGCATGACGCAGGCCCGAGCGCCGTCATTTGCGCGTTTTCGCGAGGTCGTGCCGACGAGTGTGCGTCACTATCATGCCGGTTGAGTTGCGCCAAACGGCGGCGTAGTATCCGTGGTCTCGGGACCCGGAGTTTTGCACTCGGAGGTAGGAGATGAAGCGTATTTCCCGTTTTCGCACGTTTGCGGGCGCCAGTTCGACGCTCTTGGCGCTGTTGGTTGGCTGCTCGATGAACCGCAGCGACGAACCCATCGGGAACGCGGGGCAACGGCTCGGCGGCGATGAGTGGGTGCTTCTCAACGAGATCGACTTCAACCCCCCCACTGTGACCGAGAACGGCTACGAGTACGTTGAGCTGATCGGCACGGCCAATGCGACGCTCGAAGGCGTCTACTTCGTGGCTGTCGGCGTGAGCGGGAAGGTCAGCTATATCGTCGACCTCGGGACGGCGTGCGGCGGAACGTGCGCGCTCGGAAACAATGGCCTGCTGTACATCGGCAACACGACGACCCACTCGCCCGATGCCAGCACCACCACGGTCACCGGCACGCCTCTGGACAACGGTGAGGTGCTGAACGGCGACCACAACAGCGGCGCATCATCGTTCTTGCTCGTTCAGATAGCGGGCACCGTTCCGGCCGTTGGAGAGGCCTGGACCAAGGCGACGGGCGTCACGATCATGGACTCGTTCGCCATCGACGACGACACGATCGGGACGGCAGTCACCTATGGAAGCGTCGTTGACACCTCGAATCCGAACGCCACGCTGCGGCTCGCCGGCAACACCGACGGGAATTCAGCGGCTGCTTGGCTCAGCGGCAAGCTCTATGACGGGGTAGGCGACCTCACGTTCGAGACCGGCGAGGAGCTGACGCCGGGCAGGTCCGAGGAGCAACCCGGAGCAGGTGGTGCCGGTGGTGCCGGTGAAGCCGCTGGCGCAGGTGGTGCCGGTGAGGCCGCTGGCGCAGCGGGCAGCGCTGGTACGCCCTCGTCTGGCGGTGGTACCGCAACCGGCGGAGAGACGTCCGAGGCGGGCACCGCGGGCATCGCCGGTATTCCCGCATTTGGCGGTGAGACCGCGACCGGCGGCAGCACCGCAACCGGCGGAGAGACGTCCGAGGCGGGTACGGCGGGCATCGCCGGTGCTTCCGCAGAGCCGTCCGAAGCGGGCACGGCAGGCATCGCCGGCGCTACCGCCGCAACCGGCGGCGACAGTGCAACCGGCGGCGACAGTGCAACCGGCGGCGACAG
>JAFGIS010000595.1 GCA_016929495.1 Polyangiaceae bacterium
CGCCGGTCCCTGGCGCGCCGCCGCCGCTGGCGGTGCCTCCCCCAGTGCCCGTGCTGGTGCCGCCGCGGCCCGTGCTGGTGCCGCCGCGGCCCGTGCTGGTACCGCCACGGCCCGTGCTGGTACCGCCACTACTGCTACTGGTGCCGCCGCTGCTGACGCTGCTACCACCGCCGCTGACGCTGGTAGCGCCGCCGCTGACGCTGGTGCCACCGCTGCTGACGCTGGTGCCACCGCTGCTGATGCTGGTGCCACCGCTGCCAGTGCTGGTGCCACCGCCGCCGGGACTCGTGCCACCGCCGCCGGGACTCGTGCCACCGTTGTCTCCTCCGGTCCCGGAGACGCCGCCCGTGCCGGCACCGCTCTGGCTGTTCGAGCTTTCTGAGCCGCAGGCGGCGATGCAGGTCAAGATCAAGGTTGTTGAGAGTCCGATGAGGGTGCTCAGGTTCATTCTATTCGTTGGTCCTTGTAGGGCCCATGCGGATTCCGGCCAGGTCCAGTCGCCACGCGTCGTGTTCTTGGCTTCGCTCCGCAGCGACCGATTGGGGGGTGATCCCGACGATTGGGTCCGCGCGGAGGAGCAGCCGAGCTTGGCTGAACAGCGGGACAGATCCTTCAATCTCAGACACAAGGATTGAAGGCATAATCGTAAGCATACCATACTCCTGCCGTCTCTCAGCTAGCTCTGTCGCACAATCAGCGCGCGGCGCGGTGCAACTGCAACGACCGTCGAATCCTTCAGCGCTCTCTTGGCCACTGGTGCTGTAGTCTTCCGCGCTTGCTCCAGCCCCAGAACGTCACCGGCCAGTGAGACTGCAGCAGACTACCGAGACGGGTACCAACCGGAACACCAGGCGGAGTAGTCGTCAATGTTCTCGGTGTCGCTGGCCACGAGCCCCTGCTGCTGGGTCCAGGTGCCGGGCTCGCCACGCACGCCGTCGGGAACTCCACGTTGCCCGCCGTTGTCCACGGGGATCATGAGAACCGCGGTCTGCATCATCGCAGCACTTCTGTGCTCCGACGTCGCTTGGGCGGATTCGTTGCGTGCAACGCGCGAGCAGTCGCTGCGTGAGGTGTCCCATGCGGTACAGATCCGCATTTCCGAAGGGATCGCTACCTGTGTGGTGCATCGGCAATTCGAGAATTCGGGCTCCGTTGCGGACGAAGCCGGACTGGACATCGATCTACCGGCCGGTGCTGCGGCAACGGGTTTGCGGATCCGGGCGCGCGACCGCTGGTTCGCCGCCGAGCTGATGGAGCGCGAGAAAGCCGCGGCGCTCTACGAGGAGCTCACCGGGTTCGCCCCCTATGCTCCCAAGGATCCCGCCCTGCTTCAGTGGCAGTGGGCCGACAAGCTGCATCTGCAGGTGTTTCCCGTGATGCCGGGGCAGGTGTCGACCGTCGAATACACGCTCACCGTTCCGACGACGTACGCGCACGGTCGGTACTGGCTGTCATACCCCCGCGTCAACGAGGATTCGGCGGAGCATGGCTCTTCGAAACCGCTGGCAACGCCTACGATCGTGGTGAGGCCCGGATGGGGCTACGCACGGACGCCGGTCACCGTGGACGGTCGACGCGCGGCACCCGAGACCCCCGTCGTGCTCGCTGCTCCTGGCCACGAAGACTGGCAAGATCTCGTCAAAGCTGACCCGAGCGCGAGCTACGTGGCAAGCGCGATCGTCGTACCCGAGTCGAGCCACACCCGGCGCTCGATCGACACGCTGCGGCTCGCTCTGGACATCAACCACACGTACCAAGGGGATCTCGTGGTCGAGCTCGTGACTCCACGGGGTGAGCGGGTGGCGATCCACCAGCGTGGTGGTGGGACGAAGAACGACCTCAAAGGCAAGTACACGGTGAAGGTACCTCCAGGTACGCCGGGAGCCGGAAGGTGGCGGCTCGTGGTCAGCGATCACGCCGCCCTCGACGTGGGCACACTCAACGGATGGACTCTGGCGTTCGGCAGTGGGGCCGACGCGACCACCGTGGATGCCGCAGACACGCCCGTGTTCATCCCCGATGCACGCGAGAGCGCGGCGGACGCCGGAGTCGCGCCCATCTCCGTTGCGCCACCGCCGATCGACGTGATGACGGCTCGCCTGGGTCGGGCCGTCGCATCGGGCGCTCACGCGTTCGCTCGGCTCGAAGTCGACGTCGCTCCCGAGCTCTCGAAGCTCCCGACCCGCGCGCAGGTCGTCTTCGTCGTGGACGCGTCGTACTCGATCGGCGCCAAGAAGCTCGCTGCCGAGCTCGCCACGCTGCGCGCCTACGCGACGCACGTTCCGGACGCACAGTTCGAAATCATCGCATACCGCCGCCGCGCGGCGCGCGTCTTCAACACGTTCGTCCCCGCGGCAGAGCTCGACGAGAAGCTCCGGCAGGCGGCCGCTTCCCGCGCCCTCGATCTCGGCAACGGCAGCGCCCTCGAGGCGGGCGCGGCGCTCGTGGCCCGTGTGCTCAAGGCGCGTCCCGGCCCGCGCCGAGTCGTTCTGCTCACCGATGACCTTCTGCGCTCCTCCCTGTCTCCTGACGAGGTCCTTTCGTCGTTGAAGCCGATCCCGACGGATACCGTGGTTCACGGGATCGTACCCGAACTCGATGACCGTTACAGCCTGGAGCGTGACGACGAACATGCGCTCGCGGAACTTGCGACGCACCACCACGGCATCTTCGCGACGCTGCGCGGTTTTGCGGGGAGCACGCCCAAGGAGCTGGTGCCGGTGGTGCTCGAGCTGGTGCGCCCGATACGCGTCGACAGACTCTCGGCCGGCGGCTTCTCGCTCGAAACCACCTCGCTCCGCGAGGGGGACGGACTGCGGGCCTGGCTGGCGGCCGACACGGCGCCGTCCCACGTCGTGCTCACGGGCCAGCTCTGGAGCGATCCGGTGCGTCGAAAGGTCGCAGCCACGTCCGAGTTCTCCAGGGCCACCGCGGCCTGGGTCTTCGGAAGTGACCAACACCAGGACCTTTCTCCGGACGAGATGATGAAGCTCGCGCTCTTCGGCCGCGCCGTTTCGCCCGTCACCTCCTACGTGGCCTTCGAGCCCGGTACCCGCCCCTCGAGTGTCGGCTTCGGCACGGGCAGGGGCTCCCTCGCTCTGTCCAGCTTCGGCTCGGGCGCCGGAAGGCTCGGTGCGGGCAGCGTCCGGCAACCGCCGGATCTCGCTCGACTGATCGATGGCCGGGCGTGTGTCGCGGCCCACAAGCCCCCGAGCGGGTGGCACGTCACCCTGGCCATCGAGACGACCTACGACGAAATCGTCGATATCTCCACCCAGAGCACTGGCGCGTTCGCCGAGTGCCTCGTCGAAACGGCATGGCAGGTACGCCTCGATTCGAGGTTCGACCTGCGCCGGGAGTCGTTCGTGGTCGAGCTGGGGTGAGGGTGCACCGCCCAAGTGCAACGAGGGTCGCTGCGAGTAGGCCCGCTCGAGTGGGCTCAATGCCTACTCAACGTGTCTGCTGTGCGTGGCCCCGGCCCGCGAGAGCGGGACTTGGGGCCACCGGCGTCCGCAGGACGCCGGCCGTGCCCTGACGTATTGTCCGGGGGCAGCCACGAAGGGCGTCATTCCTGGCCGCGGCGTAGCACCCTCTTGCCTCCAGCGCGTGTTCATGTGTCCAATGCCACATGATTCGGAGGCATCGATTGGGCAGTATTGCTCACGGCCAAGGGCGCTTTCACCACCGAGCGCTGCTGTGGCTCGTCACCTTGGGGATCCCGCTGGGCATGGGAGGCTGTCCGCAGCAGCCACGTTCCACGGCGCCCAGGCCGCCCGGGGTGGCTCAACCCGTGCCCAAGAAGGAAGGTCCGCCGCGCGAGTCCAAGACGGGATTGGGTTTCCGCCTCAGCGATGCCGATCCCGAACCACCTAAACACGTAGAGGCCCGAGCGACTGCGCTCGACGACAAGGCCACGCGCACCCTGCTCGGACGACTGCCGCGCATGTCCAAGGCGCCCGAGGTCAAGGCGTACGCGCTCCGCAAGAAGTCCATCCCGGCGCCGCGACCCGGCCAGACCCTCCGGACGGCGTTTCCTCCGCCGGTCCCTTCGCTCTCGGCGACGCGTCCCGCGGCGGCACGACAGGCTCTCGAGGTCGAGCGCTATCTGCCCGAGGGTCAGGTCAGCATCGCACCCCAGCTGAGCGTCACCTTCTCGGCGCCCATGGTCGAGCTCACCTCCCACGCAGAGCTCGCCAAGCTCGAACCCCCCGTCGAGCTCGTGCCACTTCCGGCCGGACATTGGCGCTGGATCGGGACGCAGACCGTGCTCTTCGATCCCGAGCACGAGCGCTTTCCGATGGCTACGGACTACACGGTCACCGTGCCCGCAGCCACCCACAGCGTCGCCGGAGTGCGCATCGCCGCCGAGAAACGCTGGCAGTTCTCGACGCCGACCGTGGCCATCGAACAGATCGAGCCAAACCGCTATTCGGGACCGCAAGATCTGGAGCCCATCATTTTCGCTTCCTTCAACCAGCGCATCCAGCCAGAACGCGTGCTCGGCAAGACCACACTGCGGCGCGCGGGCGATGCTGGCAGCGCGCCGTCCATCGCCCTGCGTCTGGCTACGGCCGACGAGGTCGCCCACGATCGCCGCCTGCGTTCTCTGACTCAGAGCGTCGAGCCTGGACGCTGGTTGGCGTTTCGCGCGCGTGATCCGCTGCCCAAGGCCACGGACTTCGACGTGACCTTCGCGGCGGGGCTGCCCTCGGCAGAAGGCCCCAAGCTCACCCCGCACGCACAGAGCAACTCCTTTGGCACCTACCGGCCCCTGGCGGTCGAGGAAATGGACTGCGCCTGGGGTGGCGACCAGTGTCCACCGCTCGCCTCTTGGTTCATCCGTTTCAACAACCCCCTGGTCGCCTCCTCCGTGGAGCGCGAGCTCATCCGCGTCGAGCCGCCCCTACCAGGCATGAAGGTCGAAGCCCAGGGCGAGGTCCTGACCATCCACGGACGCTCGAAAGGCCGTACCGAATACACGGTGACGGTGCTGCCGGGCCTGCTCGACACGTTCGGGCAGCGCCTCGAAGCTCCCGCGCACGGCAAGATCAAGGTCGGCTCGGCCGAGCCGGTGCTGTTCTCCGAACAACTGCCCATGGTCATCGCCGACCCGGCCTTCCCGGACCGCCTCGCCGTGTTCAGCGTCAACCGTCCGACGCTGCGCGTACGCCTGTATCGAGTGACGCCCGCGGACTGGATCAAGTACCTTACGTTCCGCGAGGCATGGGACCACGATCAGAAGGTGACCGCGCCGCCGGGGACGCTCGTCTTCGACCGCGTCGTCAAGACCCGGAAGGTCCCCGACGAGCTCGTGGAGACCCTGGTGGACCTCGGCCCTGCACTCACGGGGGGCCGAGGCAACGTGATCGCCCTGGTCGAGCCGACCACGCCGCCGAAGCGCGACCCGTGGGGCGGGATCCAGCGCGAGTGGGTACGCTGCTGGGTCGAATCGACGGCCATCGGTCTTCAGGCGTTCTGGGACGGGGACTCGCTGTACGGCTGGGCGAGCGTTTTGGGGGACGGCAAGGCGCTCGGAGCCGTAGACCTGTCGCTGCTCGGTACGGACTCCAAGGGCCGCACCGACCCGAGCGGAATTGCGAAACTGCCTCTCTACGGCAGGAGCCCGATCCTGGTCGCACGCGAGGGCAGCGACAGCGCCTTCCTTCCCGCCCGCAACGCCGGACGCTGGGAAGACAGCAGCTTCGCCCCGCTGCCATCCTGGAACGACCAGCGTTGGTTGTTGTATACCGACCGCGGGCTCTACAAGCCCGGCGAGCACGTCTATGCCAAGGGCTGGGGTCGCCTCGTCGGTATGCAGCGCGGTGGAGACGTCTCGCGCCTGCCGATGAACACAGGGGCGCAGATCGAGTACCGCGTCCGCGATCCGCGCGGAGCGGAGCTCGCCAAGGGCCGGGCCAAACTCGATGAGACGCAGGGCTTCCACCTCGGGTTCGATCTACCGAAGAACGCCAATCTCGGAAGCGCGACCATCGAGCTGTCGGACGTCGGAGGCTCGACCTTCGCGACGCACGAATTCCAGATCCAGGAGTTCCGCCGTCCGGAATTCGAGGTGAGCGCCACGGTCAGCGAGGGCCCACACCTGGTCGGACGCCATGCCATCGCCTCGGTCAACGCGGCGTACTACGCCGGAGGCGGGCTTCCGAGCGCCGAGGTCCAGTGGGCGGTCCGGGCCAGTGATGCCGCCTTCAAGCCCCCGGGCTGGTCGAGCTACAGCTTCGGCAAAGCACCGCGCTTCTTCTCCTGGTGGCGTCCCTCCAGAACCAGCGAGCCCGAGACCTGGAAGGCGCGGACTCGCGCGGACGGCACGCACCGTCTGCGTATCGACTTCGATGCTCTACCTCCCCATTTCCCGCGCAAGCTGGATCTCGACGCCAGCGTCACCGACGTCAACCAGCAACAGTGGACCGCTCGGGCCGATCTCGTCGTCCATCCAGCCCTGGTGACCGCAGGTTTGCGCGGCCGCGAGCGCATGGTGCGAGTCGGCGAGAGCGTCGAGCTCGAGGTGATCGTCACCGATCTCGACGGGAAGCCGATTTCGGGCCGGCCCGTCCAAGTCAAAGCCGCGCGTCTGGAGTGGGACCGGGACGCTCAAGACTACGTGGAGGCCGAAGCCGACGCCGTCCGTTGCGCCGTCACCTCCGCCGTAGCCGCCGAGAAGTGTACGCTGGCGATGAGCCATTCGGGGGAGTACCTGATCTCGGCCCTGGTGAGCGACGAAGTGGGGCGCAAGAGCCGGAGCGAGTCTCGGGTCTGGGTGATGGGCGAGAAGGTCCCCGAAGGACCGAGCGTCCCGCGAGGCAAGGTGGAGCTCGTGCCCGATCGCGAAGCATACCGCGGCGGGCAGACGGCGCGCCTGCTCGTCATGGCTCCCTTTGCTCCTGCCGAGGGCGTGCTCACCGTGCGCCGCAACGGCATCGAACAGATCCGCCGGGTGAGCTTGCCCGAAAAGAGCGCCGTGCTCGAGGTGTCCCTGTTCGAGCGCTACGTGCCGAACGTCACGGTGCGCCTGGATCTGGTCGGCGCGGAGATCCGCGAGAACGAAGCGGGCCTCCCTGACGCAACGCTGCCGCGACGTCCTGCCTTTGCCGCCGGCTCGACCGTGCTCCGGATCCCCCCGCTCGGCCGCGCGCTCGCCATCGACATCTCGCCCAAGAAACAGACGCTGAGCCCCGGTGCCAAGACCCACGTCCAGCTCGCCGTGCACGACGCCGCCGACCACCCCGTGCCGAATGCTCGCGTGGCGTTGGTCGTCGTCGATGAGTCCGTCCTGGCGCTCACCGGCTACAAGACCCCCGATCCCCTCGAGTTCTTCTATGCCCATCGTCCAGAAGGCGTCGCGGATCTCGAGCTCCGTTGGCGGGTCGCCTTGATGCAGCCGGACCTGGCACGGCTCGGAGCGCAGGGGCTCCGTCCCAAGGTCAAGACGCAGGCACGCGCGCGCGGCGCCCATAGCGCGCTCAAGCAGCAAG
>JAFGIS010000596.1 GCA_016929495.1 Polyangiaceae bacterium
GCCCATGAGCGCCATGGGTGCCGCGATTCCCGGTCTGCCGGCGGCGCTGATCGACAACGCGAGCGGCATGCGCGAAGTGATCACGCATCTGATCACGTGCCACGGCCTGCGCCGGATCGCCTTCATCCGCGGCCCGGGCGTGAACGACGAAGCGGAGGAACGCTACCACGTCTATCGCACCGTGCTCAGTGAACATGGGCTGCCCTTCAAGCCAGAGCTCGTGACGCTCGGCAACTTCCACATGCCCTCCGGAATCGACGCGGTGCGCACGTTGCTGGACGAACGGAGGGTCCACTTCGACGCCATCGTGGCAGCCAACGACTTCATGGCTCTGGGAGCCATGGAAGCACTGCATGCCCGCGGCATCCGTATTCCGCACGATGTGGCGCTGGTCGGCTTCGACGATATCCAGGACGGACGGTTCTCTCCGATACCGCTCACCACGGTTCGGCAGCCGCTCGAGGAGCAGGGCGAGGAGGCGGCTCGCCTGGTGCTCGATCAGCTCGACGGCAAACCCGTGCCCGAGACACTGGTGCTTCGCACCGAGCTGGTCATTCGGAGCTCCTGCGGTTGCATGGGTCACATGGTGCCCGACTTGGTCGTCCACGAGAGTGAGGACTTCGAGCAGCTGCTGCGAGAGCACGGCGAGCAGATACTCGAGGACATGCACTCGGTCGTGCACCGCTCGGCGGTCGACATCGACCGCAACTACGTGGCGCGCCTGCTTTCCGCGTTCGAGGCGGCGCTGCGGGGCCGGAGCGAGAAAGAGTTCTCCGCGGCCGTTCAGGAGACGCTGCTCGAAGTCTCTGTCGGCGGAATGGACGCCTGGCAGGGGGCACTCAGCGTGCTTCGAACCCACCTGCTGCCGACGCTCGGTCACACACCCGAGCAGCTGGCGCTGTGCGAAGGCTTGCTTCACACGGCGCGCGCGTTGACCGGAAGCGTCGCAGAGCGCGCCCAGGCGCAGAAGCGTCTGGAGTTGGAGAACTGGTCGCGGACGCTACGTGCGGTCGGCGAAGCGCTGTTTACGTCGCTTGATGTGGACGCAGTGGCCAACGTCGTCGCGCGGCAGCTGCCCACGCTGCGGATCCGCAGTTGCTATATGGTGCTCTACGAAGGCATCCCATCCGCAGACCAGCAGTGTCGTCTCGTCCTGTGCTACGATGCCGATGCCGGTGGCGTGCGGCCCGCCGGTGACCTGTTCTCCCCGCCGCAGCTGGTGCCGCCCGGGCTACTGCCGACCCACCGACGCTACACGTACGTCGTGGAGCCTTTGCTGTTCGAGCGCGAACAGCTGGGCTACGTTCTGTTCGAGATGGGACCCCGGGTGGGGTTTGCGTACGAGACGTTGCGCGACCAGATCGGCAGCGCGCTGAAGGGCGCACTGCTCGTTCAGCAGGTCGTCGCGGAAACCGAGAGACGGCAGGCCGCCGAGCGGGAGCATCTCGCGAAAGAGATGCAGATAGCCTCGAGCATCCAAACCAGCATTCTGCCGCACGACGTTCACGTCGAGGGTCTCGACATCGCGGCTGCGATGCTGCCCGCGGAACAGGTGGGTGGGGACTACTACGACGTTCTGTCGTGCACCGACGGCTGCTGGCTCGGCATCGGGGACGTTGCGGGGCACGGCCTCCAGACGGGTCTGATGGTGATGATGATTCAGAGCGCGGTGGCGGGCGTAGCGCGGTACCACCCGGACGCGTCGCCGAGCGATGTCTTGCGCGTGCTCAACACGGTGCTGTTCGAGAACGTCCGGGAGCGACTGCGGCGCGAGGAGCACGCCACCTGCACGCTGCTTCGGTATCGGCGCTCGGGCGAGGTGGTCTTCTCTGGAGCACACGAGGACATCATCGTCTACCGTGCCGGAACGCGCCGCTGTGAGTTGATCGTGACGCCGGGTGCCCAGCTCGCCGTGGTGGCCAATATCGACGCTCACGCTGTCGACCGTCGCTTTCAGCTGGAAGACGGAGACGTTCTGTTGCTCTATACCGACGGCGTGGTTGCAGGGCGGGATTCGGAGCAGCAGTCTTTCGGAGTCGAGCGACTGTGCGGCGTGCTGGAACAGATCGGCACCGAGCCGGTCGACGTCATTCGAGACGTCTTGGTGGGTGCGGTTCGCGACTGGGTAGCGGTCCAGGACGACGACATCTCCGTCCTGGTCGCCCGCCATCGCGCGGAGGGTTCGGAGCAGTTCGGTTCAGCCGGAGACTAGAACCCGTATGCGCCGCCGAGCTGCAGGGCTCCCGCCGTGCCCGAGGCACCGAGCAGCTGCAGTGCCTTCGCCTCCAAAAAGAGGTAGAAGCTGGGTGAGAACGCGTAGCCTGTCCCGAGTCCCGCCGACACGAACGACAGACCCGTTTTGCGCCAGGCGTCGAGGTTCAAGGGGGTCTGGACCGGTTTCCCGGTCGCGTCCACCGCGTCGCCTCGAGCCGGGATCGGCACCTTTGCGTCCACCTGTGCCAAGCCGCCGCCAGCGAACAGGAAAGGTCTGAAACCCACCTTGTTGAACACGCCCTTGCCGAACCAGAGCGTACCGCGCACTTCCGCGTGGATGGGCACGAACGCGTTGCCGCTGGGCGCCTGCGGGCCCCCCCCCCGGAATGCGAATCCCACGCGCGCCCCGAGCGAAATGTTGTTCGAAACGGCGCGGTCGAACGCAATCATGACGCGCGTCGTTGCTAGCACCGCTCCGAGAGAGTCGAGCTTGTCGCCGACCTCTTGACCTGGATTGTCAGCGGATTTGGCGATCGAACCGAACTCATCCATGTAGTATCGGTCGGTGTCCCGGTAGAAGCAGTAGTAGTCGCTCCAGCAGAGGTCTTTGCCCGAGGTGAGCAGCAGCCAGTCCTGCTGAGCCCCGAGCCCGACCCAGTTCTTGCGCATCGCCTCCTCGGAGATGGGGATCTCGACTTCCTCGCACTTGTTGTCGACGCAGTCGTAGCCTTCCGGGCAGGGCGAGGCGGCGTCGCAGAAGCTGCCTTCGAAGCCCTCGTCTTGCTCGCCGCATCCAGGGAAGTCCGGCGGGCAGACCACCTCGTCGGCCTCTGACGTTCCCGACTGGAGCTCAGGTGGGATCGTCCCCTCCGCCAGTCCGCTGGCTGGCGGCTGTCCGCCTGGCGGCTGTCCCGCTGGCGGCGCGCCCGTTGCACCGGTCACCTCCTGCCGCGCCTGCGCAAACGCTGTCTCGAGTTCCGGAGTCGCCAGGTCCTTGTCGAGCGTGATCGACGGATCCGCTTGCAGCGCGAGCACCAACTCGGCCTTGCCGTTCTCCGGATCCTGAAGACCCGCTACCAGGACCACGCCGAGATCTCGGTGGATCCTGGCGACGACCCCAGCAGAGCACTGGTCCGTTCCACAGAGGTCCAGTGCGCCGGCCAGCTTCTCCTGCGCGGCCGTGAACTCCGTTGCCAGGTAGTCGGTGAAGATCGCCTCTTCGGCGAGCTTCTTCGCCTCCTCGTCCTTGGGGCCTGCGCCAGGAGCCTGCGCAGCAGCCGGAGCAGACCACAAGGCAAGGCTCCCGAGGGCGGCTGCGCCGCCAAGCAGGAACGCTGCGAGCCTGTGCTGCAGGGAAGGAACACGTGAGGCGGCAAAGACAAGCGTGGGACCAAACACGGCGAAACCATATATCTGGCCATGCTCGGCGCGCAACCTTGCTGTCGGCAGCGTCGCGCCTCGAGGGCTACCGGTGGAAGCACCCTGGGCTGCCGGCCGATCCGCGAGCCCCGTCCGGCGACCTCTGTCGCGGCACGACGCCTGATGGCTCTCACTCGAATCCGCGGAGGTCCCCTGCCCCGACCCCGGGGTGTCGAGGCCGGCGCTCGAACGGATGCGGTCCGCGCGCCGCGAGGGATAGGCCACTGTTTTCGGGGTGTTACGGGACGCACGCGCCCCGCGCGCCGGCCGATCCGCGCGCCCCGGGTCCAGCAGTTGTGCACGATTCGTGCGGACGACGGACACGGCCAGCATTCGGCGAACGCTCGTAGCGTTCGTTTCGAAGTCGCCATAGGCTGCTCGCGATGACCGACTCGGGCAAGATGGCAATCCTGGCCTCGGGCGGACCAGCTCCGGGCATCAACAGCGTCATTGGCGCGGCCACCATTCGGGCGGCGATCTCGGGCGTGGAGGTCGTGGGTCTCATGGATGGGTTCCGCTGGCTCATGGAGCGCGACACCAGCAAAGCAGTGCCGCTCACCATCAAGAGCATCGCGGGCATCCACCACCGCGGGGGCTCCGTGCTCGGCATCAGCCGCGCCAACCCGACACACAATCCGCAGCACCTGGCCAATACCGTCGCAGCACTGCAGAGCATGGGCGTCCATCGACTCATCACCATCGGTGGCGATGACACGGCCTTGTCTGCCATGCGGATCTCCGAGCAGGCTGCGGGGGCTTTGCACGTCGCTCACGTTCCGAAGACCATCGACAACGATCTGGACCTGCCCTACGGTATTCCAACCTTCGGCTTCCAAACCGTTCGCCATTTCGGAACGGCCATTGTTCAGAACCTCCAGGTCGACGCGCGCACGACGTCCCGCTGGTACTTCGTAGGTACGATGGGAAGGAAGGCCGGACACCTCGCCCTGGGCATCGGCAAGGCCGCCGGTGCGACGCTGACCATTATTCCGGAGGAATTCCCCGAGCCCATCGTCCCCGTGAGCACGATCGTCGACACGTTGGTCGGCTCCATGATCAAGCGTTTGAGCTACGGACGAACGGATGGCGTTGCGCTCATCGCGTTGGCGCTGGTGGGGCGCCTCGGCCCGGGCGACCGAGCCGAGTTCGCTGACGCCGACCTCAGCGACCCCGACGCCCTGCGAAGTGCCCAGACTCGGTTCTCGAGCTACCTCAAGCTCAAGGTCGAACAGCAACTTGCCAGCTACGGTGCCAGCGCGACCATCGTCGCGAAGGATCTGGGCTACGAGCTCAGGTGCGCCGACCCAATTCCGCTCGACATGGAGTACACACGCGATCTGGGCTACTGCGCTTCCAAGTTCTTGCTCGAGGGCGGCACGGACGCGATGATCACGATCCAGCACGGTGAATTCCGTCCAGTGCCGTTTCCAGAGCTGCTCGACCCGACGACCAAGAGGACACGGGTTCGGATGGTCGACATCAACACCGACCATTACCGCATCGCCCGTCGCTACATGCTCCGGCTGAGGCGTGATGACTTCGAAGATCCACACGAACTGGAAAAGTTCGCGAACACGGCACGAATAAGCGTGGCGGAGTTCCGAGAGCGATTTGGCCATCTCGTGGCTGACGAGCCGCCGCCCATCCAGTTCGAACACTGAACGAGGGCCATTGCGCCCCGAGTCCGTGCAGACCCTCCCCTGACCCAGCGTAAGCGGCGCGGGCAGCACTCGCGCCCGCACCGCTCTGGTGTTGTTGGCGACCCGAACCGCCCGCCAAGCGCGGCCTCGAACCAGCAGTGCGCACCTGCATCGCACCAACAAGCGCAGGTGCTCTTCTCGTGGCAGCTCGGGCGGCCAGCCTGGCTGTTGCCCGGAGGCGCGAGCGCGCTGCCCACGCGGTATCCAATGTGCCCGTAGCGGAAACCAGTGCGCGACTGTAGGCATTCATCGAGCGTCGAAGCCCAGCGACTTGGCACCGGGTGCTTTGGTAGACTCGTTCGTCCGGCGGGTGAGATCGGACACTCTGGTAGCCGTGCCGTCCCCACGGAACCGTAGGCGAGTCTCACGAAGCGAGACGACAAGTGCAACTTCAGCAGCATAGCCACGGCCGAATCACGCTCGGGCTGCTCGTAGATTGGCTCGAGGACGACTATCAGAACACCGTTCTGGGGGGGATCTCCGACGCGGCCAGCGAGCACGACGCGAACCTGATCGTGTTCACCGGCGGCGCGTTGCGTTCGCCCCTACGTTTCAGCGTACAGCGCAACGTCGTGTACGAGCTCGCCGGTCCGGAGAACGTCGACGGTCTGATGCTGATGACCGGCACGATCGCCAACTTCGTGGGGCCCGCCGAGTTGGCCCGCTACTGCGAAAGATTCCAGCCGCTGCCCATGTGCAGCATCGCCGTGGCACTTCCCGGCACTCCGAGCGTGCTGGTCGACAATGCCACCGGCACACGCCAAGCCATCGTGCATCTCATCCGCGCGCACGGGGCCCGGCGCATCGCTTTCCTGCGGGGCCCGGACGTCAACGCCGAGGCCGAGCGCCGTTTCACGGTGTTCCGGCAGGTTCTGGAAGAGCACGGCATCCCTCTGTATTCCGAGCTCGTGACGGTCTGTGACTTCCAGCGCCCTGCCGGGGCAGCAGCCGTTCGCAAGCTCCTCGACGAGCGCCATGTTCAATTCGACGCGCTTGTGGCTGCGAGCGACTACATCGCGCTCGGCGCCATGGACGAGCTTCGGGTGCGCGGCGTACGTCTGCCGGGCGACGTTGCCGTCGTCGGATTCGACGACGTGGAGGAAGCACGCTTCGAAACGCCGCCGCTGACCACGGTTCGGCAACCACTGTACGAACAGGGCAGGCGAGCGTGCGAGATGCTCATCGCGAGCCTGCATGGCGAGAGCGTGCCGGACAAGGTCATTCTGCACACCGAGCTCGTGGCGCGCCGCTCCTGCGGCTGTTATTCGTATCAGGCGCGTCCGCTCGTGCTTCGCGGCGCGGATGTTCCCGCCGACACGTTCGACGATACCTTCAACGCCGGTCGCCGGGACGTGCTCAAGGATATGACGCAGGCGATGCGCACTACGGCGGCGGGCACTGCGCCTGGCTGGGCCGAGCGTCTCGTCGATGCCTTCGTTGCCGACGTGAAATCCGGTGCACCGGAACGCTTCGTGTGCGCGCTCGAGGACATCCTGGTGGAAGCAGCCGCCCACGAGGGTGACCTGAGCCGATGGCAGGACGTGATCACCGCCCTTCGCCGGCACGCCTTGGGACCGCTCGCGACGGATGCCGACGCGCGCTCGATCGCAGAGGACTTGCTGCAGCAGGCACGGCTGCTCGTCGGCAGTGCAGTCGAGCGGGCTCAGGGCCAACATCGGCTGCGGGCCGAGCGCTGGGCACGCACGCTGAGCGAGACAGGCGAGGCGCTGATCACGACCTTCGACGTGGTCGCGCTGATGAATGGCATCGCGACACAGTTCCCGCGACTGCAGATCACGAGCTGCTACGTCGCCCTGTACGACCACGAAGCCAATCCGACGGAGAAGCTGCGCCTGGTGCTCGCTTACGACGAAGCGCGTCCGCAAGCCCCCTCCCACGCCGGCACCGTGTATCCGGCCCGACAGCTCGTGCCGCGAGAGCTGTTGCCCGAGGAGCGGCGCCACAGCTATGTGGTCCTGCCGCTGTTCTTCAAGGAGCATCAACTCGGCATCGGCTTGTTCGAAACCGGGCCGCGCCACGGCACCATCTACGAATCGCTCAGGGACCAGGTCAGCGCGGCTCTGAAGGGCGCCCTGCTCGTCCAAGAGGTCATCGACAAGGACAAGGAGCAGCAACGCCTCCTCGATGACCTTGCGAGCAGAGCCACGCAGCTGGAGGAGGCCTACCAGGCCCTGAAAGAGGGACAGCAGAAACTGCTCATATCGGAGAAGATGGCGAGCCTCGGACGGCTGACCGCAAGCATCGCGCACGAAATGAACACGCCGCTTGCGGCGGTGCGCACGGCACTGGTCGAGTTGAGTCGGTTGGTGGAGGAGTACCGGGCGTCGGTCAAAGACATGGACGTGACTGCGGAGGACCATCTCGAAATCGCCCAGGAGATGTCCAGGGCGATCGACCTTGCTGGTGGCGCCGCGCAGCGTGCCGCGGACTTCGTTCGGGGGATCAAGACACACACACGTGACATGCGGCCGCACCAGATGCTCGTGTTCAATGCAGTGCCCTACATCGACGAGGCGCTGATGCTGCTCAGCCACACCTTGCGCAAAGGCAAGTGTCGAGCCACGTTTGAACACGACTCGGACGAACTCGAGCTAGCTGGGTCCCCTGGTCGGCTCGCCCAAGTCGTCACCAATCTCGTGACGAACGCAATAGACGCCAGTAGCCCCATGGGCGGCGGCGAGATCCGCCTCGAGCTGCGGCGCAGGGACGGGGGCGTCGAGTTGTCCGTGACGGACCAAGGCGTGGGCATCTCTTCCGATATCCTTTCCAGGGTCTTCGAGCCGATGTTCACCACGAAACCGTTTGGACAGGGTACGGGTTTGGGGCTCGCGATCGTTCACGACATCGTCACGAGTGACTTCGGGGGCAGTGTCGAAGTGCAGAGCACGCCGGGGGCAGGGACGACGTTCCGGGTGCTCTTCCCGTTGTCCGAGGAGCGTTGAGCCGCCATGGCCCGGAGGCGTACAGGCCCCTCGAACACCGGTTTCAGCCTGGTATTGGCTGACGACGATCCGGACTACGTCGGAGCTACCCAGTTGCTCCTCCAGTCCGAAGGACACCATGTGCTCGTCGCCGGCAACGGCCAGGAAGCTCTGCGCTTGGTCCGCGAGAACGACGTTGACCTGCTCCTGCTCGACTACTTCATGCCGGACCTGACCGCCGAGGAAGTCGTGGCCGAGCTGAGGCGCTTTGGCAGCGAAATACAGGTAGTGATCCAGACCGGCTACGCCGACGAGCGTCCTCCACGCGAGATGCTGCGGCGGCTCGACATCCAAGGGTACCACGACAAGAGCGAAGGACCGGAAAAGCTGTTGCTTTGGACCGACGCGGCGCTCAAAGCCGCACACGCGCTTCGGCGTCTCAACCGGAGTCGACGAGGGCTCAGGGCCATACTGGACGGCACGTCGACGCTGCATCGTGTCAGGCCCTTGACCGACGTCTTCACAGACGTCCTCAACCAGGGGGCTGCGCTGGTCGGAGCGGGCAGCTGTTTCCTGGCGGTCTTGCCCGAGGGCGGCGTGGCTCACACCGAGGATGCTGCGGCCGATGGTTTCTTGGCTCTGATCGCCGAGGAATCAGGGTTGACCATCCAGGCGGGCATAGGCCGCTTCTCGTGCGGTCCGAAGCTCGACGAGTGTCTGTCGCGCGAGCGGTACACGGAGGTCATCGACACTTTGCGACGCGGCGAGCTTCGTGTTTCCGACGGCGCCACGATCGTCCCATTGACCGTGGGCGACGTCACCCTCGGCGTGCTCTACCTCGATCGACCAACGCGCTCCCAGGTCGATGCGGAGCTGCTGAGAGTCTTCGCCAATCAGGCGACCGTGGCCATTCAGAACATGCAACTCTACGAGATGGCCGCAATGGACCCGCTCACGGGCGTGCATGCGCGACGGTTCTTCGAGAACTGGCTCCGGCGTGAGGTCCGGGTCGCCTTCCGATCACGTCGACCCGTGAGCGCGGTGATGATCGACATGGACGGCCTGAAGAGCATCAACGACACCCTGGGGCACCTTGCCGGCGATCGTGCCCTGGCTGCCGTCGGCAAGGTGCTCCGGGACGCGAGCCGCGAGCACGACGTCGTCGGACGATACGGAGGCGACGAATTCGTGATGGTCCTGCCTCAGACCGGCGCGCGTGGCGCCGAACGGATGGGGCGTCGCATCCTGTCGCTGCTGGAGGATATGGTCGTGTCCGAGGCGGGCGAGCGCATCGACGTGCGGGCGAGTCTCGGGATCAGTGTCCTGTTGGCCCACCAGCTCAGCCGTGGGGAGTTCGCACGACCGGTGCCGGTCGCGTACTTCCAGAACATCGCGCAAGCGCTCGTGCTCAAGGCGGATGAGGCGCTGTATCGAGCGAAGGCGGGCGGCGGCGCCTGCCTACATGTGGGCGAGCCAACCCACTGGCACCCCCCGGGCAGCTTGCCGTGACCATGGCAACGCGACAGGCTGTCGAACTCCGTGGCGAACTGCCGCGATTGGACACCAGCCCAGAAAGCCAGGTCGGATCGAGCTGGTCAGCCGCCGGGATGGTCGTTGACGTGCGTGCCGTTCGAACGGCACACGCTGCGCAGGCTCTGGTATGATGATCCGCGTGTCGTTCGGAGGCGGATTTTGAAGGTCTGGGGCGTCTTGACTCGTTGGTCGAACCAAGCTGTTCTGCCGTGGGAGCGGTAGCGTGACACGAAAGCACCGCACCACGCCCGAGTCTGGTTTCGCCATCCTGCTCGCTGACGATGACCCCGAGTATCGTGAAGCCACCCGGCGCCTACTCGAGTCGGAAGGGCACGGGGTGATATCGGT
Source organism: Polyangiaceae bacterium (assembly GCA_016929495.1). Taxonomy (GTDB): domain Bacteria; phylum Myxococcota_A; class Polyangia; order Polyangiales; family Polyangiaceae; genus JAFGIS01. The sequence goes on from JAFGIS010000596.1 coordinate 10,157, forward strand.
CGGTACCGGAGCAGACGCACTGGAAGTGCTGCGCCGACAGCACGTCGATCTGCTGTTGCTCGACTACTACATGCCGGGAATGACCGGAGAAGAAGTCGTCGTTGCGCTTCGGTCGTTCGATCCCCTCGTACAAGTCATCCTGCAGACGGGCTACGTCAATGAACAGCCTCCGCGCGAGATGCTGAGGAGGCTCGACATACAGGGCTACTACGACAAGGGAGAGGGTCCGGATCGGCTGCTACTCTGGACGGACGCTGGCCTCAAGGCGGCTCACGCCGTGCAACGTCTCGAACGCAGCCGGCGGGGTTTGAGCGCGGTGCTGGCGGGCACGCCGGCGCTGCATAGAATCCAGCCCCTGCCCGACCTGCTGCACGACGTCTTGACGCAGGCTCGCCGTCTACTCGCGACCGTACGCTCCCCGACAGGCGAGTTTCGAGAAGACGATCTCCCGGACGGCCTGCTCGCCGTGATGGGCGAGGAGGCGGTGCTCGTCGTCGAGAGAGGCACAGGCCCGTTCGAGAATCGTGCGACGCTCAGCGAGTGCCTCTCCGCACGAGAAACGGCGGCAGTCACGGCCGCCTTGAGGCGTCCCGAGGTCACGACGTACGAAGATGCGACCATCGTCCCGCTCAGGGTGGGCGACCTGATGCTGGGTGTTCTGTTCATCCGGGAGCCTGCGCTCACGCCGGAAGAGGGAGAGCTATTTCGAGTCTTCGCCAACCAGGCCACGGTCGCCATCCAGAACGTGCAACTGTACGAGATGGCCGCGCTCGATCCACTGACGGGCGTGCACGCGCGACGCTTCTTCGAGAACTGGATGCGGCGTGAGGTCAGAACCGCGTTTCGTTCGAGGCAACCGGTGTCCATCCTGATGGTCGACATGGACGGCCTCAAAACCATCAATGACCGCAACGGACACTTGGCTGGCGACCAAGCCCTGGCCGCAATCGGCAAGGTCCTGCGTGCAGCGACACGAGAAAACGACGTGATCGGTCGCTACGGCGGCGACGAGTTCATCATCGTACTTCCGCAGACCGGCCCCGACGGTGCGGCACACGTGGCCGAACGGATCCTGGAGCTCGTGCGCTCGACGGTCGTCGCGACTTCCAGAGGAGACCTGCACCTGCGCAGCAGCGCGGGTTTCTCGACGCTGGCGGCTCACCCCTTCGGCGCGGACGACTTTGGACGTCCCGTCCCGTCCCCCTATTTCCAGAGCATGGCGCTCTCGCTCGTGGCGCGGGCCGACGAGGCGCTCTACCGCGCCAAAGCCTCGGGCGGCGACTGTGTTCGGCAGGGCGCCGACGCCACCTGGGCGCCGCTCGAGGCCCCGAAATGGGGCCCGACCGGGCTGGCCTGATTTGGAAAACGGCCGAGCCGTTCGTTGCTCCTGGCAGCGCGCGAGCCCCCAAGACGCTGCTGGATGGGCGCGCTCCGGAACGGAGTGCAACAGAACGGCCATCGGGTCAAATCTCGCCGTGGATGCGGGGGCGCCGGGATTTCTTTCTGATTGCGGGCTATTGCGGACGAAGCGTCGGGCGCGTGCCGGACAAATCGGCCCAGTACATATCTTGCATGCGGCCTAGCCGCAGCCCGCTTCCCACCCAGGATCTCCGACATTGGCCCTTCAGGTGAGGCGTATTCGTCACACCTGTGAATCTCCGTGTGTAGCGGAAGAGCAACACACTGCGCACACGATCACCCATCAGCACCGTTCCCTCCCCCGTGAAGCAGGTCTTCGTACAACCTGAACAGATTCCGGAAGTGCTCCTCTGTGGACGGGAGTGCATCCGCAGCGTTGCGGGCAGCTGTCCGGACCTGCGGGCTGGAGCGGTCGAGCAGTCGACGGATCGCTGTTTCGACTGCGTCCGGCCCTCCGTAGGGTGGATAGCGCTCGGAGAATCCAGGACCGGCCAACGCCGCTGCGCCTCCAGCGTCCGGCACGACCAAAGGCGTGCCCGATGCCATCGCTTCGGCGAGCACGAATCCAAACGTCTCACACGGGGAGCCGTGAACCAACGCGTCGACCGTAGCGAGGATCTCGGCGTACTGGGCGCGGTCGCGCGTGAACGGGAAATAGCGGAAGGACTCGAGCGAGCGTCCAGCTTCGACCAGGCGCCCGCGTTCTGGACCGTCCCCCAGCAGCACGAGGCCGACCGGGCGGCACGCGGCTACTCGCTTGACCGCTTCGACCAGGCGCGCCTGCCGCTTGTCGATCGCCATGCGTCCCGCAACAAGCAGGAGCTTTGCGTCGACACACTTCGCCAAGGGGCCGAGCAGTTGGTCCCGAAGAGCCGGGCTCGCGTGTTCTGGTCCGAAATCCCGATGGTCCACGCCGAACTCGACGACCTGAACACGCTGGCAGCGATGTCGAACCAACTCGTCCGCGAGCCACTGTCCAGCCGCGATAGTGACGTCGAATGCGCGGCTGAGACGCGCGACGTAGGCCCAGGCCGGAGCCTCCAGAACCCTGGCCAAAGGTCTCGGCAGCCGCTGGCGTGCGAACGGCCGAAGATAGCAGCCGATCGGGTCGGCGTGATGCACATAGGCGCGGACCGGAACATTTCCGAGCGCAGCGGCGACCCATGCGGGCACGAAGGGTGTGCTCACCTGGAGGATGTCCGGCTTCTCGGCCCGAACAATGGCCGCCATCCGGTCCACGCGAAAGGGGACGTGGTAGGTCGAGTCATAGGGCATGACCGGCGCTCGATAGCGTATGACTCGCCCCGCCTTGCCTTCGAGCGCGAGCTGTTCATCCCGTGGACCCGGAGCGACCACGACCACTTCGTGACCCATCTGGGCGGCCGTTCGCACCAGCTTGCCGAGGTAGGAACGAACACCTCCGCCCCGTTCCGAATAGAACTCAGCCAAGTCGAGTATGCGCATGTCGCAAATGCATCTACCAGAAACGCCCGCCGGTGATCACGCCAGACCGAACGGCGACGGTACACGCCTGGCAGACTGGCCGCAGCACATCGCCATTCTGAACGACTACGTGCGCGTTCCGTATGCGAATGGGTCCTCCTACGCGTCGCAGTTCTTCTATCGGGAATTCTCGCGGCGCGGGCACGACGTCACCATCGTGGGCCCGCGCGACCCGGCCGCACGCGACTGGGAGCTTCCACGGCGGCATCTCTCGCTGCCGAGCGTTCCGCTCCGGACCCACCCGGGTGTGTTCGTGCCGTTTCCAACGCGCGCTGTCTTGCGAAGCGCGGCCGAGCAGCACTTCGACATCATGCTTGGCCAGACCGGATCCGAGTTGATGGAGCTTGGCGTGTGGCTGCGAACTACGCAACGCATTCCTCTGTTGTGCGTGAACACCATCCACTTGCCGAGCGTGTACAACGTCCTGATCCCGGACAAGTTGAACGGCAGCGCCCTGGTCCACTCCATCTTCGACAAGGGGCTCATTCCTTTCGTCGAGCGCACGTCGGCGGACGTGTACAACCGGAGCGACGGTCTCATCGTTTTGAGCGCCGGATTGAAGGACTACTGGCGCGAGCGCGGCGTTCGGGTGCCCATCCACGTCATACCGCGTAGCGTCGAGCCGAAGGTCTTCAGCGCTCCAGTTGGCGAGGACCCGTTCCCGGCGCGAGCGCGGCGCGGCTCGCGTCTGTTGGTCGTCTGTCGACACACCCGAGAGAAGGGCGTGCAGAGGTTGCTCGAGATCTTCGCCCGACTCATCGCACCGGCTGCGCCGGACGCGACGCTCACGCTCGTGGGCGACGGGCCCGACCACGACGCATTTCGCGAATCAGCGGAACAGCTCGGCATTGCCGACCGTGCCTTCTTCCCGGGAGAGCAGGCCCTGACGCATATCCCCACCTGGTATCGGCATTCCGACCTGTTCGTGTACACGTCATTGTCGGAAACGTATGGCCAGGTCGTCAGCGAGGCCCTCTGGTGCGGGCTGCCCGTGGTCGCATTCGCGGACGGGATGGGTGTCTCACAACAGATCACGCACGGAAACGACGGCCTGCTGGTGGAACCCGGACCTGACGAGCGCACGGCCAACTGGCGTTTCGCCAAGGAGGTCCTGACATTGCTTCGGCATCCACCCCGGCTTCGCGCGATGGCAGAGCGCGCGGCCTGCAATGCCTACCAACGCTGTTCCCCTGGACGCGCCGTAGCGCGTTACTACGAGGCCTTCGATCGCGCGAAGGAGCACTGTGCTGCGCAGGGCGAGCAGCGCCGAGGTCTACGCCGGGCGCTGCCGCTCGCGCGCTGGGCAGGTATCCACAGTATCGTGGCCGCCATGGGCTGCGTGCGTAGGCCGGCCGAGACGCGTGACCGCGGTCAGCCTCCGGTCTGGGACGCCCCGCTCGACGACGAGCTCGCGCGGAGAAGTCAGCCGCCGCCCTGCTCTGTGCCGGACAGCCTGGTTGATGCGCTCTCGGAAGAGAGCGCAGGCTAGCTTCTCTCCCGGTGCTCGTGGGTCCGCTTCCTTCGGCCGCCCTGGGCCGCGAGGGCGGCTGGAGTGATGCTGCCGGTCAGCACGCCGCGGGCGCCCATCAAGCGATCCGCCATGGCCTTGATGGTCTGAGCGGGTCCGCGCGCCACGATCACCTCGAGGCATCTGTCGTGGTCCAAATGCACGTGAAGGGTGGAAATGATGTTGGTGCTGTGGTCATGCTGGATCTCGGTAAGGCGTTCGGTGAGCTCGCGCACGTGGTGATCGAACACGAGCGTAATGGTCGCGACGCTCGTTCCGCCGCGGTCCCACGAGTCCGCCGTGAGCTCCTTCCTGACCAGATCACGCAGCGCCTCCGAACGGTTCTCATGCCCGCGGCGCACAATGAGTTCGTCGAACTCGTGGAGCAGGTCACTTTCCATCGCTACACCGAACCTCACGAGCTTGGCCATGAGACGTAGGGTTCGACAAGGCGCAGAGCACGTCAACCCTGTCGCAGCAGCCCCGAGTAGCCCCGCGCTCGGTCTGCGACTCCCGGACTCCGCTGCGCCGCTTCGTTGCTTCGGTGACCCGTTCCGGCTCCGCGACCCAACTGCCGTGAGATCTCGCGTCCGTGGTCAACGTGCCGGAGATGTCGGTGCGCGCGCCGCACGTGCTTGCCCATCGCCACGAAGATATTCGGTAGCGCTCAGGGCCGCGATGGTGCCGTCGGCTACGGCCGTCGTAATCTGACGGTAGCGCTTGACCCGGGAATCTCCCGCGGCAAACACGCCGGGCACATTGGTTTTCATCGCCTCGTCGGTCAGGATCTCGCCGCGATCATTGAGCGCGATCTGCCCGCGGAACATGGCGGTGTTCGGCACGTAGCCGATGAAGATGAATGCGCCGGCGGCCGGGATCTCGGTGACCTCCCCCGTGCGCTTGTGTGACACGATGACCTTCTCCAGCGTCTGGTCGCCCACGAACTCACGGATGTCCTGCTCCATCAGAAACCTGAGCTTCGAGTTTCTCCGGGCTTCTTCCACGGCGAATGGATGGGCCTGGAAGTGGTCGAACTCATGCACGACGGTCACTGAGGCCGCGTGCTTCGCCAGCGCGACCGACTCCTCGATAGCGGAGTTGCCGCCGCCGATAGCGACGACGTGCTTGCCGGTGAAGAAGTCGCCGTCGCAGGTCGCACAGTAGGAAATGCCTCGGCCCTTGAACAAGGCCTCGGAGGGCAGACCGAGCGTGCGCGGAACGCCGCCGGTGGCGATGATCACCCCGGAGGCCGTGAAGGTGCCTTCGTCTTCGATCTCGACGAGCTTGGTCGCCCCCGAAAGATCGATGCGCGCGACCTCGACGTTCGGCATCAGGTCGCAGCCGAACTGCGTCGCCTGGGCCTTCATCGTCATGGCGATGTCACGACCCGACGCCTCGAGTACGCCGGGGTAGTTGGCCACCGCGTAGGTCATTATCATCTGGCCGCCAAGCGAACCGCTGTCGACGATCAGTGTTTTCACTCGCGCGCGGCCGAGGTAGATGCCCGCCGTGAGCCCGGCGGGCCCTCCGCCGAGAACGACCACATCGTAGTGCTGGTTCATGGCTGAGCTCCTACCGGGCCGGCGGCCTCATGCGTTTGCAGCGGCCGAAAGGACCTGCGTCGCGAACACGCGCTCGAGGATCTCGGTGACTTGCTTGCGGTTCTGGACGCTGCTCGTGGCGGCGACGACCTTGCCGTTGCGGAAGTACACCGTGAAAGGCAAGCCGTTGAAGCTGCGTGTTTCGGGCAACTGCCTGATGAGGTGACCGGCAGGACCGTCGAACTCGAGGTCTCGGAACGCGACGTGGGGGTACTTCGGCTCGAGTTTCTCCATCACATCGTAGACGGGGATGCACATCGGCCCCATGCGGCCGCAGCAGACCATCACGTTTTCGTGGTCGTTCAGCGTTCTGTGAAAGTCGGATTCGGACAAGATGTGCTTGAGATTCGTGCTCAGCATGGCGACCTCGACGGCTGGGATGAACAGATTCATCCAGTAGGAGCCAGCGGGACACGCAGAGGGTGCGGGCTCGCGCCGCGCTGCGGTCGCTGGCCCCGAACACCCGTTCCAGGTTTCCGAGGCGCAATGGCCCCTGGTGATGGCCCTTGGCCGATGCGGCCCAGCGGCCTGGCGGCTTCGTACGATTCGCGGTCGAGCCGCCGGTGCCGTCGAGAAGTCCGGGAGCCGATTCGCTCCAGCGACTGGCGACAGATCGGGCTACGCTCTCGAGCTCGGAGATCCGCGAGTACCATGCCGCGACCTCACAAGCCACGAAGCGTCGGGCACCCGCCATCGGTGACGTACTTCAAGCCGCGCGGTGTGCCGATGGCTGACCTCGTCGAGGCTGTGCTCGCCCTCGATGAACTGGAGGCGCTGCGGCTCGTGGACCTCGAAGGCCTCTCGCACGAGCAGGCTGCAGACCGTATGGGTGTCTCCCGCGGCACTGTCGGGAGGCTGCTCGAGAGGGGCCGACGTGTGGTCGTCGATGCGCTGCTTCATGGGAAGTCGCTGCGCATGGAGGGGGGGCCGGTCGTCCCCGAGGGTCGGCGTGTGAGGCGCGCGCGGTGCTGTCGCTGGTGCGAGAGGCCTGTAGCCGCTGCCTCCAGCGGTACGCAAGCCGGTGTACGACCCACGGGCGCGGGTGACCCTCGCCGCTAGTCTCCGGGATTCGCCCCCCCTCGCCCGGTCGGGGGCGGCGAAAAACCCGTCGCTTCAATTGAAACGATGCACTAGGCCGAAAGCGAAGGCCTCGGAGGCAACAGAGTCTCCGTTTCCGGCTCCGGTCGAGCCGCGGAGTCGCAGGAATGCGACTCCGCGCGTACGCTGGCCCTGACCAACCCGGCGTGATTCCCAGCATTTCTCGAAGAGAAACACGCTGCGCCGATGGCGGCACGGTTCCTGCTGAGGGGAGGGTTGTGAAGGAGCGCGCCACGACAGCGGCTTGCATCGTTCGAAATGGACGGCCGGGACCGGGGTTCTGGGTTGGACGCGAAGCGCTCGCTCCGGAGAAGCTCGACAACCGGGCATCCGACGCCGTCGACAGGGAGCACGCATGAAGGTTGCTATCAGTGCCACAGGCAGAACGCTGGACGCGGCCGTCGAGCCGCGATTTGGTCGCTGCTCGATCTTCCTGCTGGTCGAGACGGACACAATGAGCCTCGAGGTCATCGACAACGAAAACGGTTCGCTCGGCGGCGGAGCAGGGATCAAGACGGCCCAGTTGGTGGCGCACAAGGGCGTCCGAGCCGTCCTCACGGGCAACTGTGGACCCAATGCGTACCAGACGCTGAGCGCGGCCGGCATCGGTGTCGTTGTGGGTTGCACCGGTACGGTCGCCGACGTCCTTGCTCGGTTCAACGCAGGACTGCTCGCGCCGGCCGCAGCCCCCAACGTGGAGAGCCACTCGGCGCAGGGTCGTGGGCACACATGACTGACACCCGGAAGCATCCCGAGCTCGACGTTTCTGCTCTTGGCCGGGCAGCGTTGGCGCGAGGCGCTGCCGAATGAGTCGACCGATCCGCATCGCCGTCGCGAGCGGCAAGGGAGGAACGGGCAAGACGACCGTCGCCACCACCCTGGCGGCCATCCTGGCCGAGGCCGGAACGTGCACGGCGTACGCCGATTGCGACGTCGAGGAGCCGAACGGCCATTTGTTCCTCAGACCGACCGTCCACAGGACGTTCGACGTGACGATCCCCGTGCCCGAGGTCGACGAAGCCCGCTGCACCCTGTGCGACGCCTGCGGCGCCGCGTGTCGCTACTCGGCCATCGTATCGCTGCCCAACAGGGTGCTGACCTTTCCCAAGCTCTGCCACGGCTGCGGCGGATGCACACTCGCTTGCCCGGCCGGGGCGATCCGAGAGGTGCCACGAGTCGTCGGCGCGGTGGAGCAAGGCCTCGCGGGTCGACTGCTCGTCGTCCAAGGCAGACTGAACGTGGGAGAGGCCATGGCGCCGCCCGTGATCCGCGCGGTGCTGGAGGCCGCACCCAACGTGCATGCGCTCGTGCTCGACGCGCCGCCGGGCACGTCCTGCCCAGTGATCGCCTCGGTAAAGACAGCGGATGTCGTTTTGCTGGTGTCGGAGCCCACGCCCTTTGGCCTGAACGACTTGAGTTTGGCCGTGCACTTGGTCCGGGACCTCGGCATACCGTTCGGAGTGGTCGTCAATCGCGCGGGAACGGGCGACCGCGCCGTGTACGAGTACTGCGCGGACGAGGGCATTCCTGTCTTGCTCGAGATCCCGAGCGACCGAAGGATAGCCCAGGCCTATTCGCGGGGGGAGCTGTGCTCGGACGTGATCCCCGAGCTGAAGCCGCGCCTCTTGGAGTTGTACGCTGGGCTTTGCGGCCTGGCTTGTGTGGACCGGCCCACGAGCGTCGCACGTCCGGCGGCCCACTTCGCCGATATCGCCGGTGGCGCGGCACTTCCTGCGGAGCTGGTGACCCTGGGGAAAAAACGGCGCGAGCCCGATGAGCTCGTGGTCGTCAGCGGCAAGGGTGGGACAGGAAAAACCAGCATCGTCGCATCGTTCGTCGCCCTCGCCGAACGGGCGGCCATGGCCGATTGCGACGTCGACGCCGCGGACTTGCATCTGGTGCTCGGCCCCACGGTTCAACAGCGGCACCCGTTCGCCGGAGGCAAGCTGGCGGTGATCGACGCCGCCCTCTGCGCTGGCTGCGAGCGGTGCGTACATCTCTGCCGGTTCGATGCCGTCCGCGCGTCCTCCGCTGCAACCTGCGCCAGCTGTGAGGTCGACCCTCTCTCGTGCGAGGGCTGCGGCGTGTGTGTTGACCAGTGCCCCGAGCATGCCGCTGCCCTCGTGCCCACGACGAACGGCGAATGGTTCGTCTCAGACACCCGGCACGGTCCCATGGTCCACGCGCGCCTCGGCATCGCCCAGGAAAACAGTGGCAAGCTCGTGTCACTCGTTCGGCGTCACGGGAAAGCGGTGGCAGACGCGAGCCAGAGACAGCTCGTGCTCTGCGACGGTTCCCCGGGCATCGGCTGCCCAGTCATCGCCTCGATCTCTGGAGCGCGGATGGCGCTCGTGGTTACCGAGCCGACGTTGTCCGGACTGCACGATCTCCGGCGCGTCGCCGAGCTCTGCCGACAGCTCAACGTCGAAGCCGTGGTTTGCATCAACAAGGCAGACCTCAACTCCGAGGTTGCGGATGCCATCGAAGCCGAGGCTTCACGGTGGGGCATGCCGGTTGTCGGCAGAGTCCGCTACGACGATTCTGTCACCACGGCCCAGGTGAGCAGACACGCCGTGGTGGAGCACGGCGACAGCCCCGCCTCGCTAGATATCCGAGCGCTCTGGACGCGCGTCCGGGCGGCGATGGCGTCGACGAACGCATGAGCAAGGAGCCGTCGAGCCACGGGTGCCCACTTCAGAAAGGGTCACAAGATGACGACCGAGAAGACCTGCAACAGCTGCAACGATTCCCAGTGTACTGCGCAGCAGAAGCGTCCTGGAGAGCGCGAGGAGGACTTCCTCGAGCGCCAGGTGCTGCTGTCGCGGATGTGCCGCATCCAGCGCAAGATCATGGTCGTTTCCGGGAAAGGCGGCGTCGGCAAGAGCACCGTCGCTGTCAACCTCGCGACCGCCCTCGCGCTGGCGGGCAAGCGGGTCGGCATCCTCGACGTCGATATCCACGGACCGAGCGTGCCGAAGCTCCTGCACCTCGAGGGAAGCCAGATTGCCGCAAGTGAAGACGCCTTGCTTCCCGTCGCGCTGCGCTATGGCGACGGCAACCTCCATGTGATGTCGATCGGCTTGTTGCTGCAGGCGCGGGACGATGCAGTCATCTGGCGTGGTCCCAGGAAGTACGGCGCCATCAAGCAGTTCCTCAAAGACGTCGAGTGGGGCGAGCTCGACTACCTGGTGATCGACTCGCCGCCCGGCACGGGCGACGAGCCCCTGGCTGTGGCGCAGCTCATCGAAAACGCGGACGGCGCCGTGGTGGTCACCACGCCGCAGGAGGTTGCGGTTCAGGACGTGCGCCGCTGCATCGTCTTCTGCCGGCAGCTGGAGCTTCCGGTGCTGGGGGTCGTCGAGAACATGAGCGGCTTCACCTGTCCGAAGTGCGGAGAGCTCGTGCGGATCTTCGGTGCGGACGGTGGCCGTGCCATGGCCGAGGAGATGAGAGTGCCCTATCTGGGATCCATCCCCATCGAGCCGGAGGTCGTGGTGTCTGGCGACAGCGGCAAGCCCATGGTGCTGGCCCACCCCCACTCCGAAACAGCCAAGGCCTTCGGCCGCATCGTGAGGACACTGCTCGAGCCGGAGCTGCGCGCCGCGACTGAACGGCCCGTTGCGGCGCGCGACGGGGCGCTGTCCAGGATCGCAGTGCCGGTCACCGGCGGAGTGCTGTCCTCGCACTTCGGTCACTGCGAACAGTTCGTCCTGTTCGACGTCGACGCAGAGGGCAAGAGTGTCCTTCAAACGCAGGTGCTGAAGCCGCCACCGCACGAGCCGGGCACGTTCCCCAGATGGCTGCGCGAGCAGGGCGCGACGGTCATCATCGCCGGCGGGATGGGATCTCGTGCGCAGAGCCTGTTCGCGGAAAACGGCATCCGCGTGGTCGTCGGCGCATCGAGTGACCAGCCGGGTATCCTGGTTCGTGCGTTCCTCGACGGCTGCCTGAGTACGGGCGCCAACGCCTGCGACCACTAGGTGCGCCCATGCCAACGTACGTCTACCAGTGCACACGATGCGGTCAGTTCGAGGAGCAGCAGTCGATCTCGGCGCCTCCGCTCAGCCGCTGCCCGACCTGTGGCGAACAGGTCACTCGACTCATCGCGGGCGGGACCAGCTTCATCATGAAGGGCCGGGGGGCGTCGAGCCATTGCGAGCGAGAAACCCCCTGCTGCGGGCGAGAGACCCGCTGCGACAAGCCGCCGTGCGGGAAATGACGGCGCCAGCGACAGGACACTGGAGGAGTCGCATTCGTGCGACCCTTCCGGTGACTCAGAGTCGCTTTGCGGTCACCGTCGCTGGGGCCTTTGTCGCAGACGACGGCTTCGCATCGAAATGGCAAGGGCCAGGACATGCAGGCGCGTTTGCGGCGAACGGCATGGATCGGCTCTTGCATGCGCACGGCAATCACAGCACTGCCTCTCACGACCCACGATGTGCACGGGACGGAATCTAGCCTCGCGTCGACTGCTGAGCTCGAGCCAACCGGGAAGCCTGACAACACGGCGGGCGCCGGTGCTGGGGCTTGCTCTAACTCTGAGCGTAGGGTGCGGCTCGAACGAGTCCGACTCGCGCGGTTGCGTGGCGGGTCAATCGGTGGCGTGCATCGGCCCCGAAGGATGCAGCGGCTACCAGGTGTGCAGAGACGATGGCGAACGGTTCGACCCTTGCATTTGCGAAGGCGCGACCGCTGCAACGGGCGGCGGAGCTACGCTCGCAACGGGCGGTCTCTCGGGTGGCGGGCGCGCTGGCCTTCCGAGCGGCGGTAGCAGCGCGGCCGGCGGTCAGAGCGTTGCGAGCGGCGGCAGCAGTGCTGGCGGTTCGACGGAAACCAAGGCTACCGGCGGCGCTGCAGTCGACTGTGAGCCAGCTGAGATGAACGATTGGGCAGCCCCAGCGTACGTGCCAGCACGGGCGCCCCAGGATCTCTGCAGCGAGGCCCTGATTAGGCAGTACAGCGCCGATTGTCTGGACAGCGCCGACTGCGCGTCCTTCGAGGCGGGGGGTGAGTACGCAGAGTGCGGTGAGTGTCTTCGCCCGACGCCAGCCGATGACGCGGAGTATGGGCCGCTGATACTGTCCGGCATCCTTCGGGAGACCAATTTCGCGGGGTGCATCGAGCTCGTGGGCGAAGCCGGATGCGCCGTGCACCAGCAGCACAAGAGCCGGTGTGAGCACGAAGCGTGCTACGCCAACTGCCCGGTTGCCGACACGGACTCCCTGACGGAGTATCAAGAGTGCAAGCAGCAAGCGCGCTCCGGAGTCTGCTCCGCTTACCGTGAGGCTGCAGTCTGTATCGTCGACCCAGCCCACGTCGAGGCCTGCGGCGGAGACGACTTCGAGGAGTCTTTCGTTTCCGTCGGGATGGTGTTCTGCGGCGGCCTCGCATCAGAGCTATCTGGTGGAAGCTGAATTCAGCTTTCGACAGCGCGCTGTAGCGGAAGGCGACGTGGCCCAAGGAGACCTGTGACGTCCCTGCTGGTCGAGGGGCTCGACAACGGCCTCAGCGGTCAGCGTTCAGTCCCCGCCACGGCTTCGTACTCTTCGGCCAGCACGTCTGCCACGAGCGACGTATCGAGATCGCCGACGTATTTGCGTCCATTGATGAAGAGCGTCGGAGTGGCGTCGACTTCGTTGCGAACGCCCTCCTTCTTCGACTCCACGAGCGCCGCGCGCAGAGCGGCGTTTCCTTGGAGCCGCCTAAACTCCTGCCTGTCCATTCCCGTCGCTTCGGCCCACTCCGGCAGCTTGGCAGGGTCGAAGCTGTTGAACTCCGAGTAGAGCTTCAGCGCGAACGGCCAGAACTTCCCCAGCTTGATTGCGGCCATCCACGCCATCGATCCCTCCGTAGAGCCCCGGTGGCTTCGCAAGGGGTACGGCCGAACGTAGAGCTTGACTTTGCCCTTGAGCGCACCTTGTGTGACTGCCTCGTACAGAGCGGGGAGCATGCGCGAGCAGAAAGGACAGCGCGGGCACAGGTACAGGACCGCGGTGACTTTGGCGGAGGCATCCCCTGCGACAGGCATGTTCGTGAGGGCAATCGGGTAGCGTTTTCCCGAGCGCATCATGCTCGTCGCGCGGCGAGCCAGCCCGCGTGCGATGGTGGCACGATCCTGACCGGCAGCCACGCGGCGGCAGATGTCGTTCGCCAGCCGTTTGACGACCCGGCATACGGGCTTGCGCTTGAGGCATTCGTCCAGTGTTCGATCACAGCAGCGGTAGGCGTGCTGCGTCTTCAGAATCGCCGACGCGAGCTCTCGCTTGGCACCCTTGAGACCATCGCAGTCGCGTGTCTGCGCGGCCGCACGAGGCACACAGAGGAACGTGGCAAGCGTCAAGGTCAAACCGAGCACGAGAGAGCGTATCATCGTGATCTCCTTGCTTTGGCTATCCAAGGTTCGATGCCGATCGGATTGCGATCGGCGAAGAGCACGTATAGCCCCATGGCCAGCCAGGTGCCGTCCCTCAGCATGGTCCAGCCGGAAATCGGATCCTCGCCAACGGCTCCCTGCGACGCGAAGCAGCCGCAGGTCATGTCGAGCCCGAGGTGCAAGGCCCAGCCCAGGGCCACCATGAACGACACCATCATACCCACGACCAGCAGGGCAGCCGCCCTGACGCGAAGCCCCGCGACGAGCAGGATGCCGGCCACCAGCTCCACCCAGGGCACGACAATGGCGAAGGCGTTGACCGAATAGAGCGGAAGCAGTTGGTAGGTGGCCACGTCCAGGGCGAATGAGGCTGGCTTGGCGATCTTGTGGAGGGAGGCTTCTGCGAAGAGCCACCCGAGGTACAGTCTGACGGCCAACGCCAAGTATCTATTCACTCGAGCAAGACGGGGCCATTTCATTGCGACGCCCCCTCGACCTCGGGATTCAGCGCCGCTGCGCCACCGGTCACGTAGTGCACGTTCTTGAGGCGTGCACCCGAAAGCAGGCGCGCCCACTCCCTTCCGGTGTCAGGGTCGCCTCCATCGCCGTAGACCACGATGTTCCGAGTTCGGGACGCGGCCATCTTCTTGGCCACGAGAGCCACCTCCTTGTCTGGCGGGGGACCGAGCCAATCGAACTCGAGGTGCATCGCACGGTGCAGATGCCAGCGCTGGAACTCCTCCTTGGAGCGGGCGTCGATGACCAGGGTGTCCCTGGCCACGACCTTCGGGTCATCCGGTGCGAGCGGTTTGGCCTCTCCGACCGGTTCGGGGCAGGGCACCAGAATGGTGTACTCTTCTCGTGCCACGAGCGGCAACCGATCGTCACGCACACAATTGACTCCCAGCGCGACAGCCGCGCTGGCCAGGGTGAGGGCACTCGCTTCGGCGAGCGCGCGAGCCAGGGCTCCTACAGCCATGCCAACCTCATGCGTGTACTCCAGCCGGGGTCTCACCGAATCCCTCCACCCAGGGCCCGACAGGCGCACCGAACGTGAACGTTGCCCCCGCCAAGCCGGGCTGCACCCGCTGCGCCAGCGCCGCCTTGAGCGCATCCACGGCGCGCGACCCCGTGCAATGACACGGGGCCACCAAGTCGGGCTGCATTTCGGCGAGGGCTTCTACCGTACGCTCGATGCGTGCTTCACTGGCCTCCAGCAGATGGAATCCTCCCAACACGGCGTGGATCCTCGGGCACTCGGCAACCCGCTGCGCATGGCGAAGTGTATTGATCAGGCCCGCATGGCTGCAGCCCACGACCACCACGAGTCCGTCGTCCGTTCGGACCCACAACGCCAGCTCATCGTCGATTGGGTCGGCGTGACGGCTCTCCGGGTGGACGAAGAAAGGACCGCCCGTGTCTTCGTAGTCCGTGAGCCGTGGAATAGGACCCGTGATGCCCACGCCATCACCCAGACCGACGGGGCGAGTGGTCCAGTGCAGCATCCCTGCCGGCAGGCTCTCGAGCGCCAGCCTCGCTGCAGCAGGCATTCCAATGGGTTTGGGCAGTTCGCCACGAATGGAGTAGCGAGCGCTGACGGATCCGGGGTGACAGTAGACCCGAGCGGTCGGCGCGCATTTGAGCACCTCCGGGACGCCCCCCGTGTGATCATAGTGGCCGTGACTCAGAACGAGGCGCTTCACCGAGGACAGGGGCACGCCCAGCTCGGAAGCGTTGCGGGCCAATGCCGGGCCCTGTCCCGTGTCGACGAGCAACTGCTCGCCCGGCGCCTCGATCCACACCGACAAGCCATGCTCGGGGATGAGCGCTTCCTGGGCCTCGTTGTCCACGAGGATAGTGACTTTGGTCTCGGCCGAGCTCGCAGTCATGCCGCTCTTATACCCTCGATCGGGCCGGATGTGCCAAGGCGCTGTGACATTTGCCCGTCCTTCGAGCATCGAACGTTCGGGGAACGCCCCCTGAGCACGCCACCTCGGAATCCTGCGGCCGATCTTTGGCCATGAATTTCGCCGAGGCGCGCGCCACGAGCGTCCGATCCTGCGCCAGCTCGCCGTGCACGCGATACAGCAGATGGGACGCCGGTGGATCGAGCGCTGCGCGAACGACCGCGTTACGGCCAAGCTGCGCGGGGGCGAGAAACCGAACGGTGAGCTCCGCCGTGAACGCCACGATGCCGCGCGAGAAGAGAACGTTGGTCATCGCGGCATCGAGTACGGCCGCGATGGCGCCGCCGTGGAGTGTACCTGGGTAGCTCTGGAAGATCTCACGGCATGGGATGCAGGCAACCACCGACCCGTCGCTCTGAACCTCGAAGCCGAGTTTCAGGCCGAAGGGGTTGGCTGGGCCACACAGGACGCACTGCGGGTGTTCGAGGGCTCGGAAGGCGTCCAGCCTCGCCTGGCGCGCTGTGCGTACCGAACCCGATGCGACCACTGGCGGCTCCTGTACGACTCCATTCATGACTGCCCTGGTCGCCGTTGCTCTGCAAGAGAGGAAGCCTTCACGCCGCCTTCCGCCAGCAGGCGCTCGAGCCTCGCCTCGGGTATGCGACCGAGAAACAGCTGCTCACCGATCAAGAAACTCGGAGTCCCGGACAGATGCTTGGCGATGGCGTCGTCTAGGTCGCGGCGGACGCGCTCGGTGGTCGCCCGATTCGCAAGGCAGCGTTTGAACTCCGAGCGATCCAGGCCGAGGCGGACGGCGAGCGCCTCGGGGTCCACGTCGATGCTCCTTGTCGTCTCCTGCGTCGCGAAGAGCGCGTCGTTCATCTCCCAGAAGCGACCCTGAAGTCCGGCGCACTCAGCGGCCTCGGCGAACCAGCAGGCGCGCCGGTGGAACGGACGCCGCAGCCCAGGATGGCACGCCATGTCGAGCGGAAGATGCCTGTGAACCAGACGTATCTCGTCAGGATGCTTGCTAGCGAGCATGCGCACGGCCTTGTGGGCCGCGCGACAATGGGGGCACTCGTAGTCCGAGAACTCGACAATCGTCAGTGTTGGGCTACGGGCGCCAATCCAGTGGTGGCCTTCGTTCGTGGATCCGGACGCAAGGTTGGGTAGGTCCGTCCAGCCGGGCACGCGCCAGTACGACGGCACCCAGGCCCAGAGCAGGCCCAACGCAGCGGCACCCAGAAGCGCCAGCCCCACGGAGAGCGCCGGACGCTTCACCAGCGCCCCGAGGTCGAGCGCGACCAACTGCCAGCCGCGCACGCGACAGCGCCGGACGGCCAACAGAGTGACGGTCAGCAGCGCCGCGTTGATAGCGTACGAGCTGACACAGAAGACGCAAAGCGAGTCGATCCGGGTCGCTGAAATGAACGCGAGCACCGCAGAGACAGCGGCCGCGAAGGCCGTCAACAGCAGCAGGAGTCCGAGAGGCCACGCTGCGTGGAGACGCTTCGTACTGCGGCCCCAGAGGGCCAGAATGCCCATGGCGAGGTAGCCGACGATGCCCCAGACCGAGACCGGAAGGCCGCCGAATACCGAGTGGGGAGACACGGCGACCGTTTCGCAGTTGACGCCTTCGTTGAGTGCACAGACCGACTGGTAGTTGGGATCGGTGTGCGCGAACACGTGGATACGGGTCAGCTCGACCGATACGGCAACACCGAGCAGACACAACAGGGCGAGCCAGAGGGTTGCTATCGGGGCCTCCGTCACGGGCGCACAGCCTGACGGAGATCCTGCCTCTTCCTGTGCTTGGTTGGTCGTTTCCATCCCCGCTTCCACGGTGGCGGAACCGGACAGAAGCAACTTGAGTCGATCGGCTATCATCCTGCCATCCTCATCCATTCGTCGACGGCCTACTCACACGGACACACGTGGCGACGCCGGCATGGACTCAACCGACCTTGGCATCCCATGCTGGGCCGACACACACACCTGCCGATGCCGATGCAGCGACACCGTCCGGTCATCGCGGTTCCTCGTTGTGCCCGCGCCTGCGTCTGTGTCGCTTGCCACCACAGCCTGGCATCGACAGCGCGCTGGCCGGCAACGCGCCCGCGACCAGGGCGTCTATGACCTGCTCGATTTCGCCTGCGACGAACCCGTACACGGTCACGCTGCGGGCGCAGAGCTCACGGTGCAGGCTCTCCGAAATGGCGCCGCACACCAGTACGTCGATGCCAAGTTCCACGACCCGGTCGACCTTCAGCGAGGCGTTGGGCGTATCGAGGCTCTCGTGCGAGAGCGCGGCCACGGACCCGTCTTCGATCATCAGTACGACGGCTTCCCTGCTCACGTCGAACACCGGGGAGACCCGACCGTTCCAGACCGTAAGGGCTGCCTTCATTGCGTGTACGACTCCACACGCTCTGCAGTAGGCAGGGATTGTGCCAGTTGTCGCCATCCGGCATCGTGCAGGAATCCGCCGGCAAGCACCGATGCACGGGTGTCCCTGTGAGGCCGTAGCGAGCGCACGGTCGCACAGCCGCGACTCTGGCGCGAGCCAGTGGCGCGGGAGTGGAACCGTGGCTACTTCTCGAGTAGGGCCCTGGGTTGGGATCTTCCGTCCTTCTCGGGGAGGTCGATCCCGAGCATGCGCGCCTTTCGGAAGAAGGTGCTCTTGTGCATCCCGAGCTCGCGCGCCGCTGCGAGTCGGTTGCCGCCGCTGCGAGCGAGCGCATCGTGGATCGCCTGAGCTTCGAGAGCCCTCACTGTCTCGACCACCCGGCGGGCACCGACACGTCGGGCTGAGGTGGGTACGAGCTCCGCCGGCAGGTGCTCGAGTTCGATTCGGCCTTCCTTCACGAGCACGAACGCGTGCTCGATGATGTTTTGCAGCTCCCTTACATTTCCTGGGTAGTCGTGGGCCATGAGAACGCCCAGGACATCCGGGCTCACGCCCGAGACTTGCTTGTTCTGGACGGCGTTGAAAACCGAGACGAAATGCTCGACCAAGAGCGGGATGTCCTCGCGCCGCTGGCGCAGCGGCGGCAGCTCGAGCTTCATGACGTTGACGCGGTAGTAGAGGTCCTGACGAAAGGCACCGGCCTCCACCAGGGCGTTCAGATCGCGGTTCGTTGCGGCTATGATCCGTACGTCTGCTTCCTCTGACCGCGTGGCTCCGAGCGGTTCGTACTGCTTTTCCTGCAAAGCCCGAAGCAGGCGCACCTGCAGAGCGGGACTCACCTCGCCAATCTCGTCCAGGAACAGGGTGCCGCCCCGGGCGAGCGCGAAACGACCAGGCTTGTCTCGGGTTGCTCCCGTGAAGGCGCCTGACTTGTATCCGAAGAGCTCGGACTCGAGCAGTGTGTCCGGTAGCGCGCCGCAATTGACGGCAACGAATGCGCCCCGGCAACGCGAGCTGAGCCCGTGGATGGCGCGCGCAACGAGCTCCTTGCCTGTTCCCGTTTCCCCCTGGATCAGAATCGTGCTCTCGCTTTCGGCGATGCGCGGAATGACCTCGAGCACCTTGCGCATCGAAGCGCTGCGGCTCAGGAGATCTCCGAGCTGGAAGCGGCCTCTGATTTCCTTCCGAAGCTCCTCGATGAGGCTCAGGTCCCGAAACGTCTCGGCGCCACCCACCACGGCTCCGAGCTCGTTGCGCAGCAGCGCCGTCGAGACACTGATCGGTATGCGCCTTCCCAAGGAATTGACGATGAATGCCGTCCTGTTGATGACCGCCGAGCCGGTGGTCATCGTGTGGCGCAGGGCGCATTCGGTCTCGCACATGCTGGCACGAAATACATCGGAGCATCGCCGACCCAGGGCGTCCTGCCGACGAATACCCGTGATCTGCTCGGCAGCCCGGTTGAACGACGACACGCGCCATTCCCGGTCGACCGTGAAGACGCCGTCAGAGATGCTCTCGAGGATCGCGTCGGTGGCGATGCCGCCGAGCAATGACATCGGTTTGTTGCGCTTTGTCTTGGTGCTCACAGCAGCGACCCAAAAGTCACCGATCTATCGGGGGATGCCAGCCATGCCCGGGGCCCGTCGTCGGATAGTAGCATGGCCGGACCGTCCCAGTAGCTCGCGCCGGTTGAAGCGATGGCCATTTCGACGTCCCCGACTGCGCGAGGGCGTCGGGATACCCGTCGCTCTGCGCAGATCTGCTCGGGTACCCTTGGGCTTTGGGGCATCGATGCCCTAGGTGTGGCCATGGCCGTGCCGAGCGCAGGCCATGGACGGCTCCACGGGCTTGAGCATCCCAGCCCTGAACGCAGCCAGTGTATCCGCCACGGTTGGCTGCTCTGCCATGTAGACCTGGATGTTCGCAGCACTGAGCTTGCTCAGTGCCCCCATCCCGATCCCGCCCACGACCATGCCGTCGATGTTCTCGCCGCGCAGTGACGCGATGGGCGCGCACATGCCATGGCCGCGGTGCTGGTTGTCGTTGACGATTGCGCGGCAGGTGCCGGTTTCGGTGTCCACGATCACGAAGGCGGGGGCTGAGCCAAAATGCGACGAGACCCGGCTTTCGTGCCCTTGGTTGTCGATAACTGGGATACAGATGTTCACGGTGGCGGTCCTTCTCATGTGAGCTGCGCCGCAGAGTGCGGGGATCCGACGGTGGCGCAGCCTGGGGCTGCCCGAAGACAGCGTTATGAGCATATGCCCAAAACCGCCGTTCGCAAGTCGGCCTGCGAGCCGGCGCGCTGAGGCCCTGGCCGCGGGTTCGTGCGCCGCACCATCACTTCAAACACGACGAACTCCGCTGGGCGGATTCGTCCTGGCGCAGAAGTTCGCGAACCGATGTCCCGGTGGGTCCGCGGCTCGCGCTGCCTCGCAGACCGGTCTCGAGCGTCACCCGGCCTTCGCGGGGCACGGTCGTCGTGCCGAGTCGGTCACTGTCGTCCGACCACTGGATGCGCAAGAGCGCTCGATGGTCGATGTAGCTGTAGTCGGTCGCTGTGCTGTCGCGTCGTGTGTAGGCGTATTCGATACCGCCGCGGAGCGGGGAGGCTGCGGGCCACCACAGGCCACCGCTCGCGCGCGTCAGCATTTCGCTTCGTTCACGGTCTGCGGCGCTGGGGAAGTAGCCTTCCGAGTGCGGGTACGCGTCACCCGAGAGGGATGCATTCACGCGCAGACCGAGCTGGCTGGGCAGGCGCATGTCCAGCTGTGCGAGCGCTGTCGCGCCGAGCTCGGTGTAGGCACTGACACGAGCCGAGTACCAGCGCGCCGAGGCTCCGACAATCAGGTTCGTTCCGGCCCCGAGCGGAGTGCCCCAGACGGCGCCCTCGTCGAGCTCGAAGCGGGTGCGGGCACGGTCGCGGATCAGGCGGTACCCGGCCCCGCCGAACACGGAGAGGTTGTGAGTGGCCTCGAGCTCGTATTCGCCACGGTGAGCCTCCGAGTACCATACGGGACCGGACTGGTACCGGTCGCCGCCCTGGAGCTGCACGGCCTCGACGGCGTAGCGCAGCTCGAGACGTGGTATCCGGCGGCCCAGTAGCACGCCGGGCCTGAGCGCTAGCTGCCGGTAGCTGTAGTCCTGGACCGCATCACGCACGAGCTCTTGGGCGCGTGCGTCGAGCTCGAAAACCGGCCGCACGAGCCCGCTGTTCGACCCCACGACGCGTGCGTATGCCCCGAGCAACACCACCGTGGAGTCCGCATCAACTCTCGACTGCGTGTCGACAGGCACACCGGCCAGGCCGTTGCTCGTGACTCCGGCGGCTAGCTCGAGGCTGAAGGATAGCAGCGGCAGCCGACCCGGCTGATAGCGGGCACTCAGATGATCCAGAAGCTCGCGGTCTTCGGCATACAGGTGGCCAACACCACGCGCGCGTGCGAGCAGTACTGCCGCCTCGGACGCACGTTGACGGTGGTGCGCGATGAGCGCCCGCAGAACGAGAAAGCGCGCCCGGAGCTCGGGCGGCTCGGAACACTCATCCGTCTCGAGCCAGACCTCTGCCTCGTCGAGGTTGGCTTGCCCTATCTGTACCCACGCCGCCCAGGCGCGCGCCTGGCATGCCGGCGGATACGTCGCCGAGTGCTCGCTCAGTACGTTGAGCGCCCAGAACGGATTGTGGTCCGCGAGGTAGGCAGCAGCGAGCGCCAAGACGAGCGTCTCACTCGAGCGATGGTGCTCCCGTGCCGATTTGAGACGCTCGATGGCGACGTCGGGTTTGCCGCTCTGCTCGAGTCGCCGCGCTTCAGCGATGGTGCGCGCAAGACTGGTCGGCGTGGGTTCTGGACTCGCCGAGGCGCTACCGATCCCCAACAACGCCAGAGCGACGAGCGCGCCTGCCACCGCCGAATGCCCGTTCATGGAATGCTCCGGCAGCAACACGAGCCGGCGTGCGAGTCCGCCCAGCCAAGCTGTGCCGGCAGGACATCGGCACGGTACGGGACGAGCGGGCGGTCTGGGCGAGTCATGACTGGATACGCGCGGCGCAAAATAGCACGGCCGTCGGCGTTCTCCAGCACTTAGTGTGCCAAGGTACGAGTGCGGTTGGCGTGGGCCTCGATGGGACGTATCATCGGCCAGCCATTCCGGCATGCGCAGACAGAGCCATGCGGGGCGAACCCAAGCAGCTCGTGCGCGCACCTCCAAAGGAGCTGCCATGCCGCACTCGCGTCGAGATCCCCCATCGAACCGCTGGGCTTTCTTCGCAGTCTTGGGACTGCTGGGCCCAGGTTGCGGTTCGAGCACGGCCGGTCCGCGCGCGCCTTTCGACGCTGCCAGCCCCGGAAGAAACGCGGCTGGCGCGTCCGGCGTATCGGAGGCGGAAGGTAGCGATTCCACGATTTTGGGCGGCCCTGTGTCGCTCGACGGTGTTGTCAACGCGCGCCAGACTGGCGGTCTGGTGACCGCCGACGGACATCGCGTGCGTCAGAACGCGCTCATCCGCTCAGGGCAGCTTTCTGCCCTCACAGCCGACGGCTGCGATGCGTTCAGGGCCCTCGGGATCCGAACCGTGATCGACATGCGCTCGGCATCGGAGGTTTCGTCGGACCCCGACGTGCAATGCGTGCATACCGCAGCTTCCTACTACGACGCCGACGTGCCCAAAATCCTGCCGCCGAGCGAGCAATCGTATCTGCAAACCCTCGATGCCTTGGAGCCGGTGCTGGCAGAGGTTTTCACACGGTTGGCCGCATCGGACGCCCTGCCGGCCATCGTTCACTGTGTGATCGGACGTGACCGCGCCAGCTTGATGACCGCGCTGGTTCTGATGGCGATCGGCGTGCCGGTCGACACCGTGGTTGCGGACATGGTGTCGAACCAGGAGACGGAGGTCCAGGCCGCATGGATGGACGGAGTGGTCGCGCGCGTGGACCAGGCGGGTGGGATTGGCGCGTACCTTGCAGGCCACGGAGTGTCCGCGCAGCTGACTGAAGCCCTGCGCAAGACGGCTCTCGAGTAGTCCGAATGCCGCGGAGCGGTCCGGGCGGCCTTGGGTCGCACCGGCGCAACGATTGCAGTCGGAAGGAGTGAACAGGCGATGTCTCGATCTGACGTCTGGTGGTGTGCGTGGCTCGCACTGCTGGGATCGACGGCTCAAGGGTGCGGGACACAGGACGAGAAGAGGGACTCCGACCAACAGGCCGGTACCGGTACGACGGGTGGCGCGACGAGCACCACGGGGCGTCCCGGGGAAGCCGGGCGCGCAGAAGGTGGATCAGGCGGCATGGGCGCTGGCACGAAAGCCACCGGCAACGGCGAGGCAGGCGGGGCCGCCGGACCGAGCGCAGCGGCCGGGGGTGCGCAGCAAGGCCAAGAGCCCGAGCGAAGCCTGGCCGACCGCGCGCTGGCCGCGTGCGAGAGTCAGCAGGCCATCGGCTACCTTTTCGGTTGCATGGCAGTGTACGAGAGCGGCTATCTCTCCGATTGCACCAAAGCGTGGCTCGATGCGGCCGAGCAGTGTCCCACAGAGGCAGAAAGCCTGCTCGACTGCAGCGACCTGCGCGAGGCCATGGACTACGAATGTGACGCGAACCGTGACGTCGTGCTGGCGCCTGGCGTGTGCGAAGAGCAGAACCAGGACCTGCACGCGTGCCTTGGTGAGTAGTCTGCTGTCGGATGGACAGGCGTGCGCAATCGGTCGCAAGGACGCGACTCTCTGGCGACAGACGGTTGCGCGAGGGCGACTCTACGAAGTCCCCCGCGCGCTCCAGGATCGGCACCCATGCTCTGGTTCGTTGAGGCGTCGTTGCATGCTGCCCGACGTTGCTTGGCAAGACCGAGTGGGCGATCGCCGGACTGCCCTCGCACGCAGCGAGGTTCGTCGACGCCGACCAGAGCAGACGCGAGATCGCCATGCACAACCGGACGCTGCTTCGTGAACCACGTCGAGTATCGTGGGTCGCACAGATCCCAGACGCCGCGCGGCGAATCGGTTCTGGGCTGTACGGCTGCGACCGCCGGGCAGAGACACGACGCGATCGCGACCATCGTCGACCCAGGAGCGCCAAGGATCCGTCCCCGCACCGCTCCTACTGGGGCCACGGACGACCTGGGCTTCCGATGTCGTCGCATGTCCGGCAGTGGAGCGACGCTACCCACGCTGCCCGGACGTTCAGGCCAAGCCGATTTGCCTCGACGGGCCGACGATCTGCGGGCGCCTGCCCAGGCCTCGCACCTCCAACCGCCCGCTCGGTCCGGCGCGGTCGGGCTCGAGCATCGAGTCTTTGCTTGGACCCGATGGACAAGAGCGGCGTGCCTTGCGAGCATGGACACCCCGTGGTGGCTGGCTCGAACAAGCGCGGACATCCACCGCCGAAGAGTGAGCGACAGCGAGGTCGATCGGCAGCCGCGGCAGCCATCGACGCCTCGTATGAACAGAGGAAGGGCACGATGACAGACCAGCTGATGTACATCGGAGGCGAGTGGGTCGGCGCACAAGGCGGCAGGACCTTCGAGGACCTGGATCCGTACCACGGCGTTCCCATGGCCCGTGTGGCGGCGGGCGGCCGGGCCGAGGCGAAGCGGGCGGTGGAGGCCGCGCAGGCGGCATTCCCCGAGTGGTCTTCCACGCTGCCACAGGAGCGACGAGGGCTTCTGCTCAAGGCGGCTGATCTGCTCGACCAGCGCCGCGACGACTTCGTGCCGATGCTGGTCAAGGAGACGGGCTCCACCTTTGGCTTCGCCATGTTCCAGTGTTTCTACTCGCCGGGCATTCTTCGTGAGGCGGCCTCTCAAGTGCACGAGCTCACCGGCGACGTTCTGCCCGCGAACATGCCGGGTGCTCTCTACTTCTGTCGGCGGCAACCGCTTGGCGTGGTCGGAAGCATCTCTCCCTGGAACGCGCCGCTCATCTTGTCATTGCGCGCCGTGGCCTTGCCGTTGGCGTGTGGCAATACGGTGGTGCTCAAGCCGGCACCGGATTCCCCCATTTCCGGCGGCACCATGCTGGCCGAGCTGTTCGAGGCTGCGGGATTCCCCCAGGGCGTGGTCAACGTCGTCACCCACTCGGCCGAGGCCAATCGAGAAATCGGCGATGAGTTCGTGGAGAACCCGGCGGTGCGCTGTGTCAGCTTCACCGGGTCGACGGCAGTCGGTCGCGAACTGGCCGAAAAATGCGGAAAGCATCTGAAGCGCATTGCCCTCGAGCTCGGGGGTCACAATCCACTCATCATCCTGCGTGACGCAGACCTGGATCATGCGGTCAACGTGGCGGCGTTCGGCGCATTCCTCCATCAGGGCCAGATCTGCATGTCCGTGCGGCGGATCATCATCGAACGCTCGATCGCGTCCGAGTTCACGCAGAAGCTGGCGGCCAAGGCACAGACGCTGAAGGTAGGCGACCCCGCACAGCACGAGACGGTGATCGGTCCGCTCATCAACCAGAAACAACTCGAGCACGTGAAGACCAACGTGGATGCGTCGCTCGCGGCCGGTGCCCAGCTCATGTGCGGCGGCAAGCACGAAGGTCCCTGTTACTATCCGACCGTGCTCACCGGCGTGGCCCGCCCGATGCGCGTCTCCTGCGAAGAGACCTTCGGGCCAGTGGTCTCCATCCTGCCCGTGGAAGGCATGGAGGAAGCGCTCCGGGTCGCCAACGACACGAACTACGGACTGTCGGCCGGTGTGCTCACCCGCGACTACGAAAAAGGTCTCTGGCTAGCTGAGCGGCTGGAGACAGGCATGGTGCACATCAACGACTCGACCGTTCTCGACGAACCGCAGGCACCGTTCGGGGGCATGAAAGACAGCGGTCTCGGCCGCATGGGCGGACGTGCGGCGCGCGACGAATTCACCGAGCTGCGCTGGATCACGATCCAGCGTGAGCCCCGCCACTACCCGATCTGAGCGCGGGGTCTGGGTACCGGACAGGGCCCCAGTCTTCAGGCCTCATGGGCGCCGGTTCGACCCAGCTCGCGGCGTCTGCCGCCCGGCTCTCCTTGCACAGCGCACCTTCCCGCGGCAAAGATGCTTCTTCTGCCCCGGGCCCCGTGACACACATCGACCGCGCTCTCCGACACGTCCACACGCTCGACGAGCTGGCGCGCAGAACCACGGCGTTGGGCCAAATCGATGCGCGGGCCAAGGTCCTGGGCGCCTTCGCGATCCTGGTCACGGCGGCGTCGTTCGGACCGTACCAGCTTCTCAGGCCGCTTCCGCTCGTCATCCTGCTGGCTGCGGGAATGGCGCTCGGGGACGTACCGATACGCGTCGTGCTTTCCAGGCTCGCGCTGGCCTCGCCGTTGGCCATTCTCGTCGGAATCTGGAATCCGCTGTTCGATCCAGTGCCCATGGTGCGCCTGGGGTCGCTCGTGCTGTCGGCAGGCTGGGTCTCGTTCTTGTGTGTCGTCGAACGTTTCGCCATCGCTCTTGCGGCCGTGCTCGTGCTCATCGCCACGACGGGGTTCGACCAGATGGCCGCGGCGCTCGGCCAGCTCGGCATGCCGCGCGTGCTGGTGACGCAGTTGTTGCTCCTGTACCGCTATGCGTTCGTGCTCGGCTCCGAAGCCTCACGTATGCTCAGGGCGCACGCTTTGCGCGCGCCGGACCGTCTGCGCCCGACCTGGCGTACCACGCGTTCGCTTCTGGGCGAGCTCCTGTTGCGCTCGGTCGGCCGCGCAGAACGCGTGCACACCGCCATGCTCTGCCGCGGCTTCGACGGGGAGCTCAGGCGTTCGGGGCACTCCCGCTTCGGGCTGGGCGCCGCGGCCCTCGTGCTCGGCTGCATCGCCTTCTGTGCTTGGGTGCGTTGCGTGGACGTGCCACGTTGGCTGGGCGGACTCGTGTCATGAGCCATCACATCGTCTCCATGCAGGAAGTACGCTTCGCCTACGCGGACGGGCATGCGGCGCTCGACGGGGTCAGCTTCACGATCCACCATGGCGAAGCCGTCGGGTTGGTGGGCGCCAATGGTGCTGGAAAATCGACGGTCCTGCTTCACTTGGCCGGCGTCTTGCTCCCGGCCGGGGGCAAGGTGCGCGTCGGCGATTGCCCGGTCACGCGCAACACCCTCGTCGAGGTCCGGCGTCATGTGGGGTTCGTGTTTCAGGATCCAGATGACCAGTTGTTCATGCCCACGGTCGGCGAAGACGTCGCGTTCGGCCCACTGAACCAGCATCTGCCCGCCGACGAAGTCGAGCAGCGCGTCGCCGACGCGCTCGGGCGTGTGGGTGCAGCTCACCTCTCGAGCCGCCCGCCGCATCGCCTTTCGGGCGGCGAGCGTCGTGCGGCGGCTCTGGCTACCGTGCTCGCCCTGCATCCGGACATTCTGCTGCTGGACGAACCGAGCGCGAGCCTTGACCCCGGCTCGCGCCGCAAGCTCATCGGCTATCTGCGATCCTTCGAGCATACGCGCATCATCGCGTCGCACGATCTCGATCTGGTCCTGGACGTGTGTGAACGCACGCTCGTGCTTTCGGAGGGGCGGCTGGTGGCGGACGGACCGACCGCTGAGCTCCTCGCCGACCGCGAGCTCCTGGAGCGGGCAGGGCTCGAACTGCCGCTGCGAATGCAGCCGTGGGGCCGGCCCGGGCGGGGTTGAGCGGACGCTCGCCGCCACCTCAGGACCTTCCGGGTTGACAGGATTATGCTGGCGCAACATAATGCAGCTACTGCATAATCTCAGTCGGGCTGCCCCATGCCGTTGCCGTTTCTTGACCGCAAAGAAGAGCGTGCCCGCCTCGCCTCGGCTCTCCGCGGCAGCGACGGTGCCATGGCGGTCCTCTACGGCCGTCGACGCTGTGGAAAATCGCGCCTGCTCCAGGAGGTGCTGCCCGCTCGCCGTGCGGCCTACTACGTCGGCGACGACCGGGAGGGCTCGCTGCAGCGAGCGTCTCTCGCGGCCGAGCTGGAGCGCCTGTTGCCCGGATTCGCTGCCGTGCGCTATCCGGACTGGGAGTCTCTGCTCGATCGTCTCTGGCGCGAAGCGCCGCGCGCAGCGGTCATTGCGCTCGACGAGTTCCCTTCGCTCGTGGCTGCCGACCCGACCCTGCCGAGCCTGCTGCAGAAGCTCGTGGACCGTCGTGCACCCTCCCGCCGTCCACACCTCGTTCTTTGTGGATCGTCACAGCGGCTCATGCAGGGGCTGGTCTTGGATCGGTCCGCACCGCTCTTCGGCCGCGCTCGAGAGATCCTGAAGATCGGTCCGCTGCCCGCCGGGTTCATCAAGCCCGCCCTCGGGCTGCGCGATGACGTTCGCGCTGTCGAGTCATTGGCTTTTTGGGGCGGGATCCCTCGGTACTGGGAGATCGCAGCACCGATCCGAGGCGCTGTGGCGGCCTTCGAGCAAGTCGCGTTGAGCCCCCTCGGAGTCCTGCACGACGAACCACGGCGCCTCCTGCTCGACGATGTCAGAGACACCACCCAGCCTTTGTCGGTACTCGCGTTGATCGGTGCCGGCTGCCATCGGCTGTCCGAGATTGCCGGCAGGCTCGGCAGACCAGCCACATCGCTCGCGCGGCCGCTGGCCACACTGGTCGAGCTCGGCCTGGTGCGTCGCGATCTTCCGTTCGGTGCCTCGCTGGTGGACTCGAAACGAACGGCCTATCGCCTGGCGGACCCGTTCCTGAGGGCGTGGTTCCGCTTCGTGGAGCCGAACCGCTCTCGGCTCGAGGCGGGGCTCGCTTCACAAGTGGCGCGCGAGGTCGAGCGAAGCCTTGCGCCGCACGTCTCGAGCGTCTGGGAGGACCTCGTTCGGGAAGCAGTACCACGCGCGACCTGGTCGGGCCGACGCTGGGGCGAAGCCGCTTCGTGGTGGGGTCCGGGGCTCGATCGCAAACCGCTCGAGCTCGATGTCGTCGCGCAGGACGCCGATGAGAAGGAGCTTCTGGTCGGCGAAGTGAAGTGGCAGGACCAGGTCGATTGGCCGCGCGAGCTGAGCGCGCTGCGACAGAAAGCAGCGCGCCTGCCACTCGCCACCGGTCGCACCGTTCGCCTGGCCATCTGGTCGAAGCGCGTCGTGCCGCGCCCAGCCAGAGATGTCGCTTGCTACGGTCCGAAGCAGGTCCTGGCGACGCTACTCGGCAATCAGCCCGCTCATCATTAGGCTCAGGTTTTTCTGCAGACTCGGCACACTGGCAAGCAGCGCGTCGGCCGAGCTCTGCCACTGGGCGCTGTCCACCAGCGGGTCTTCCTCGATGCTGTCGGCGATCTGGGCTCGCCATGCCTCGAGTTTGTCCGCCACGCTCTGTTCGGAGAACGGTCCGGCGATGAACGCGTCGGCGATGGCCTTCTGGCGGTCGTAGATCGCCCCGCGCAGAAGCTTCAAGAACGGATCGCAGTCGATCTCCCGTACCCCGTAGGCGCCTTCCTGGGCGACACCGTTGACGACGATCGCGGCGTCGAAATAGGATATGTAGCCGTCACAGTCGCTCGTGACGACGTTCCAGTTCGGCACGCCGCCGTTTTCGTGGGGAGCGTTGTCCGACCAGAAGTTCGGCTCCGGGTACCAGAACGTTTTGTCGAGGTCCCAGGGAATGAGCGTGAAGCGCCCGCC
>JAFGIS010000597.1 GCA_016929495.1 Polyangiaceae bacterium
GGTAGAAGGTCGAGATGTTGGTGCCGGCGCTGAAGTGGTGGAGCACGTCGCACAGGCGGCGTGGAAGGTACGGGAACACCTTTCCGAGGTTCATGACGCGGTAGGGATAGAACATGGAAGCATCGGTCTCGTCGAGGCGCTCGAGCGTCGCGGCCGCAGAGGATTCATCGTGCAGCAGCTCGCGGAACGTGGCCATCCCCTTGGCAACCACGAAGGAGATGACGTTGCCCAGGCTCCATAGATCGAAATCCGTGGAGTCTACATCGAGGTCGAAGTCGATCCACCGGAACCGCCCTGTCTCGCGCTCCACGATCAGATGGTCGTTGCGCACGTCGCCGTGCGCAAGGCCGCGCCGCAGGAGTCTGGCGAGGCTCTCGATCGCTGCGATCATCTCACAGAACACGCTCGGAAGCACCTGGCTGAAGTACCGAGCGTGGTCCATGCGAAGCTCCTGGATGGCGTGATACAAGCTAGGACCGCGGATGAAGTCGATCAGGCGCACGGGGTTGCCATGGTCGTCCAAGACCGTTATTCCCTGCATGAAGTGCGGATCGCCCCGTACGGCGTC
Organism: Polyangiaceae bacterium; assembly: GCA_016929495.1. Taxonomy (GTDB): domain Bacteria; phylum Myxococcota_A; class Polyangia; order Polyangiales; family Polyangiaceae; genus JAFGIS01. Next base: position 569 of record JAFGIS010000597.1, read on the forward strand.
GAGGACGCGGCTCTCCTTGGACGCGCTGCGGACGCAATGGATTCGGGACGCCGCAACGGTAGCCGAGAAGTCCTCGAGGAAGACCATCTTGACGATCTTGTCGTCGCCCGACTCGACGTCCACGGCGCGTTTCACCCAAGGCTTCGGTTGGTCGTCGAGGCCAAATCGGCCCTCGGTCATGTCACCGAGCACGAAGTAGCAGCGCCCGCCGACCGCCAACACGTCTCCGCCGAGGATCCCCGCGTGCTCGGTCGTGTCGGTGTGCACGCGCAGTGGGCCGTCGACTCGGCGGCCCGTGAGCTCGGTGATCCGTTGTCGGAGCCATGGGGAGTCGTGGCAATCCATGCGCCGCAGGATAGTACTACAGTGCGGGCGAGCGCTGCAGGGTCTCGGTTGGCCGGTTGGCCCCGGTTGGCCCCGGCCGCCGCGCGCGTCCCGACCGTGGGCGAACTGCGGTGCCCCAACGCGGGTGGCGACGACGTTTTCAGGGGGCACACAACCCGCTGGCGCAGGCCGCATCCTCGAGCGGTCGTGGTCCGAGTCGGACGTGGAGACTACTCCGACGGATAGAGCACGCTCGCCGCATCGGCCCAGAGCCGGTTCATCTCTTCGTAGCCGGTCTGATTCGGGTGAACGCAGTCGCCGAGCTGCTCGGGATGAGCCGCGAACCAGCCATAGAGATCCGGACCGCAAGGCAGCTCGTACTTGGCCTGGAGCCGGTCGATGATGTCGTTGAACCGGGGTATGGTCAGATGTCCGCCTGGCGTGCCCGAGCCCGCATCCGGCTCGCACGCGTAGGGAATGCGGGCCAGGATCGGCACGCGGCCGACGTCCAGCACGGCCTTCACCAAGGTCTCCATCGTCTCCTCGAATCCCACGGAAACCGGGTCGTTGTTGCCCCAGGAATCGTTGGTGCCGTAGCCGATGGCTACGTGGAGCATGTCCGGATTGAGCTCGAGGAAACGGTCCTCGACGATGTGTCTGACGCCGTCGGTTGCGAGCTCCGAGGTGATGCCGGCTGGCACCATGGCAGGGTAGTAGTCCGGTCGCGCAGCGTGTATGAGCTCGTCGAACCGCGTGCCGCCAATAGCGGTGGCAGGGAACGCCCCTTGCGTGATGCTGTCGCCCATGAAAAGCCAACTGTCCGCCGGATCCCCGTCTTCGGTTTCGCTGAGGTCGAAGACCGAGATCTCGTCCAGCGCGACGGAGTAGGTGCTATCGGTGCCCGCATCGGTCTCGGGTGAGGGTTGCGCTGCGGTCATGACGAGCTTCACCCATCGCTGTCCGGAGAAGTCGAAAGCGTGCTCGCGCACGTGGACCGGATTGGCAGTGACGGTCGCGACGGTGTCCCACGTGCCGTCCTCGCCATCGGTCGAATCGGCCGAAGTGTCGAGGTGGTAGTCATAGGGCGCGCCACCTGTTACGGCAGTGTAGGCGCCGGCGTTGGGGTCTCTCCAGATCAAGAGCACGCGGCTCGGTCCTTCGCCCAAATCGATCGCGGCCCACGCCGGCTCGCTTTCCGATGGAACCCCGAAGTCTGTCCCATGGTACCAGTTGCTGCGCAGTCCATCGACGAGCTGGTCTTGGTTCTCGACAGCGATCGGACCACCCGCGACCACCGGCCGACCCTGGGAGATGATCGGATTGGGCGCCGGGATCCTTCCGGGCAGCTTGTCAGGATCGTTGACGACGCAGGCCGGGCCGGCGTCAGCGCCGCCGCCCGAGACGCCGCCTCCCGGTCCAGCGCCTCCTGCTCCGCCGTCTCCGCCGGGCGCTTCGCTCCCGTCGTCCGCGCCGCCGTTCGCTGCCGTGGGACCGCCGAGGTGCCCATGGCCCGTGCCGCAAGCCAGCGCCAAGCCTGCAGCTGCAATGAGCGTTGCGCCGCTCGCGGCCATGGTTGTCTTCATCGGGTACCTCAATCTTCTGAGCAGAAGGTCTCCAGCCAGCTGTCTGCTGTTTCAGCCCTCGACACGCTCGAGTCTACCAACCCATGACCTCTTTGATCGGGTTGAGCAGCCAGTCCTCGCAGCCGGCCGCGTTGGAGGCGCAAGTCCCGCCGATGTTGGAGTGCTCCTTGGCCGTGGGATGGCCGGTGCAGCCGCTTGCCGCGACTTTCGGCACCGTATCTACCACGTGCACCTTGGAGTCCCCGGCCTCTTCGAGGTCACGCACCACCTTCCTCAGCGCTGCGATGTGGCTCGTGCGCGAGGTGTACGGACAGGTTGAGGCGCCCGCGTCGGTTCCCACGCCAGCGGCACCCGCGCTAGCACCACCGGCACCAGTGCCACCGGCACCCGCGCCACCGGCTTCGGCGTCACCGGTTCCCGCGTCGCCCATGGGGTAGGGATCAGGCCAGCCGTCACCGAGCAAGGGGCTCGAGGTGAGGAAGATATGCGCCTTGGGGTAGTACCCGCGCAGCGTGCTGCCGACGAACTCGCTGAGCGTGCTGACGAACAACTCGTAGTTCTCTGGATCACACTCGACGCTGAGCGGGGGCTTGTGGCAGTTGTCGGGCGAGAAGTCGTTGGTACCGAGCGCGACGATGATCGCATCAGGTCTGAATTGGCCCGTGTCCCAGATGGGTGAATCCTCCTGCTCGAGAAACAGACGGTCGTACACCTTCGGCATGGTGTTCACGTCTGCGCAATTGTAGTTGCGGATGGTCCCGATGCCGGACACGGCCGTGATGTGGTACTCGGCGTCAAGGTTCCTGGCCAGCACGGCGCCGTACGTGACCGTGGCGTTTTCGTAGGCCAAGGCATTGTCGCACTCCAGGGAGCCGGAGTACGCCTCGTCGCCGGAACCGCAACTGATAGAGTCGCCGATGATCTCGATGCGACGCTTCGGACGACCCGGAGCGGGCAAGGGAGTGCCGCCGAACTTGAACCCCCTGAACGTCATCCGTCCCTGGCTCGCCTCGGTTCTCTTGCCGAGTTGCACGGTGTGTTCGCCGTAGGGTAGGTCCGAGACGACCGGGTACTCGTCCTTGCTCCGCTCCGGCCGGATCTTGTACTGGGTGCCGTCCACGACCACGTTGGCGTAGTTGATACCGTTGAACGCATCCTCGAGCAGCACCGAGACCGAGACGCCGGTGAACTTGGCGGACACCAGCACGCCCGGCGCCGAAAAGGTCGGGGCTTCGGGATCCGTGAAGTCGATTCTGCCGGAATAGAGCAGGTGCTCCTCGTCGTCAGCTCTGACGGTCCGAACGGTGGTGTCGCCCACGGACCCGTCGCCCACGGACCCAGCGCTGCCGCCAGCATGGGTGGCGTCGCTCGCGGTCGATTTCGAACAACTGCAGACTCCGGCCAGTAGCCAGCACCCGATACAGAAAGCGTCCCGTCTCTTCATGTGCAATGCATCCCGAGCAACGAGGTGGTTCTCGGCCGCCCGACGCCGATTCTAGTCGCGACCGGTCGCGCGAACATCGCAACTTTGGTCAGACGGAAAGGGGACGTCAAGCGTCCATCAGGTCAGGAGAACTGCATGGCAGGCTCGCATCGCTGGCCGATGCTCAGGCGCTACCGCTGCACGCTTTCGTTGCGATCGAACCAGGTTGATTGGAGCTGTGGTCGGCACTGCCCCAGAGAAGCGAGCCATTTCGGGCGCGGCGCGTCGGCCCCGCGGCCGCTCAAGAAGCTGCTGGCTTA
>JAFGIS010000598.1 GCA_016929495.1 Polyangiaceae bacterium
ACACGGCCGCGAACCGCAGCTGCGCCGGAACGTACTGCCACGGCGTAGCCACCCCCATCTGGAACCAGCCGCGCACGCCGAGCCAAGCCTGCGGCACCTGCCACGGCTTGCCCCCGCCCCTGCCCCACCCGCCCATCACCGACTGCTCGCGCTGCCACGGCGCCGTGATCGCATCCGACGGCTCCTTCGTCGCGCCCGAACGCCACGTCGACGGCCAGATCGACGTGGCCATGGACTGCAGCTCGTGCCACGGCACGTCCCAGTCGCCCGCACCCCCGCCAGACACCTCGGGCAACACGAGCGTGAGCGCACCGGGAGTGGGCGCGCACCAGGCTCATCTCGGCGGCGGCACCTCGAGCCGACCCGTCGCCTGCAGCGAGTGTCACGTCGTACCCGCCACCATCGACGCTCCGGGCCACATCGACGATTGGGGCCGAGTCCAGCCGGACTTCTTGGGCCCCGTGGGCACGATGCTGGGTGCGACGCCCAGCTACGACCCAGCGACCGGCACCTGCTCCGGCACCTACTGCCACGAACCGGTCGATCCCACCTCGTCCATATCGCCCGAATGGACGAGCAGCGCCGGGCCGCTCGCGTGCACGAGCTGTCACGGGCTGCCGCCGGCGTCACCGCACACGGACGACACCCGATGTTTCTTGTGCCATTCGGATGTCGATGCCACGGGGCAGATCACGGACAGGGGGAAGCACGTCAATGGGGAGGTGGATTTCTAGCGGGGCTCTGCCCCAGCCCGACCAGGCATGGTAGAGACTTATAGGTTGTGCTGACTGACGCGCCGGAGCCCCGCGTCGACAGTCGAGCGTAGTGAGTCAAGAGCCCGCAATCGCCGCCGTTCGGACTGTCGACTCACGGCTGTCGACGCTCGACCCGAGGCATCAGTTCCGAAACTCGACTCGAATGGAACGACTTTCGTGCCCCATGGAGGCTAGCGGGGCTCCGCCGTACCCCAAACTGGCCGTCGGGCTTCGCCCGCCAGAGTCTGGGGCCCAGCCCGACGAGCCATGCTGCGACCCGATAGGTTGAGCTGACTGATGCGCCGGAGCCCCGCGTCGACAGTCGAGAGTCTTGAGTCGAGAGCCCGCAATCGCCGCCGTTCGGGCTGTCGACTCACGGCTGTCGACGCTCGACCCGAGGCATCAGTTCCGAAACTCGACCCATCTCGAACGACTTTCGTGCCCCATAGACGCTAGCCGGACGGAGGGCGAAGCAATCAAGGCGCCTCTTTCACCTCCCGCCCCAGTACCTCGGTCACCTCCTCAGGTGCGCAACGGCGATGATCCCCAAGGGAAAGGACGCTGCCGTTGCAGCCCGAGCACGGTCCTACCGAGTGGAGCACGGTCCTACCGAGTGGAGCACGGTCCTACCGAGTGGAGCACGGTCCTACCGAGTGGAGCACGGTCGCTACACGTTCACCGCGATTGCCGTGCTCGAGATAGTTCGCGGGCTGCGCCGCGTCCAGTCGCTCGGCAGACTGGACGCGTTCATGGCTTCTCTACGCAGCACTCGTGCCGCGTTTTGCTTGAGTCGAGGGGCCGGAAGCGACGCCCCCAGCTGGGTGAGGGCGTCGCTTCCGGCCCCCAAACCACTCGTCTGACCCGCGGCACCTCTTCACTGTTGGTCATCGTTCCAAATGAAACGATGCACTTGCCTCGTACTGCGTTAATAGGTGGACCATGCGTCTCTACGTTCTGCGTCTGATGGCTTCCATCCCGTGGCTGTCCGGGTGCGGACTGCTGACGGAACCTGTCCCCGATCCCATTCCCGCGTGCAAGAACGTCGCTTCGTTGCATGGCGCGGGGCCCCTACGGAGCCGGCACTGCCTCGACAAGCTGGCCTTGGAACGTAAGGAGGAACCGGCGTCCTACTCAGCGCTGGTGAAGTGCATGACCAGCGCCAATTCGACCACCGCGATCGACAGCTGCATTGACGCTGATTCTTGGTTCGTTCGGAAGACCAAGCAGATGTACGACCAGATCGATCCGGCTGCCAAGGCGAAGATCTCAAGGCTCGCGGCGGTCGCCAGACGGATCCCGGAACTCCAGCGTCTCGACGAGAACAAAGTCGCGCTTTCCGGAACCATCCCGACGAGGGGCCTGTGCGTCCTCGACGCAGGAACGCTCCATTCCATGTTCGGAATGCCTGTCCGAGAGAAGGACCGTCAGCGCCCCTTCCAGACTCCGAATGCACGCCCCTGCGGTTTGCTGCTCCTGGGCCCCAAGAGCCGTGCGGCGTACAACTTCATGGAATCGGATGCTTTCGACTATGAAGTCAGCGAACTCGCCCATACCGAGTACGTCTTGGTGGTGAAGACGTTCGAGTGGGCTGCGCCCGGGAAGCCGGAGAACAAGATGACCGGATTCGTGCCTACGCCGGGCGTGAAGGTCTTCGAGCCGGGAAGCTACAGGGGCGAGGCCCACCTCTTCAGCCTCTCCGACGGCAAGCATCTCGGCGGCTTCCGAATCGAAGCCACAAACTCAGAGAGTATGTTCTCGCACGGCGCGTCGCAGGAGGATCTGGCCAAGGACCTCGATCGTCACGTCTGGGCTGCGCTTCGCGACGGAATCGAGAGGTTCATCCCACAGCGCGGTGAGACGGGCAGCGGTCCGAGACCGTAGTGAGCTGGGTTGAACGATCCGCGGGTTCCCGTCACGGAGGCCGAGGGTTCTGGAGCACGGGCGAGAGGCAGGGCTCTTCATCGCGCAGGATGAGGGACACGCCTTTCGCAAGCGGCGCAATCGGGACGACCGCGACCCAACGCTGGCGTGTCCAGTGCGGGTCGCCCTGTGGGTCCTGCGGCGAGGCGTCCTGGCCGTCGGCCATGCCACGCGCCACCGTCGCGATTCTGGAATCGAGCGAAACCGCGCTGGCCGCGCAGCCCCCTGACCGCGCGCCCCAACGCTCGGGCCCCAGGGCCGCGCCGAGCAGCGAGCGAACGCCACCCCGGCGAGGTCGGCGGGACGAATGCCAACGATGTGCTGGTTCTTCAAGGACTTGTCGCTCCCAAAACAGCCTGGTCGCCAGCCGGGACGGCATTTTTCGGTCGCGAAATGCGCACGGAACCTAGCCGGGCCGCGTTGGCCCATCGAAAAACGGCGCCACGACGCGTCGTCACCGCGTTGTTCGAACGCCGAGCGACGCACCAACGCGTCCGTTCGCTGCTCGGCGTCCGCAAAACGTCCCTGCGGCTCGCCCGACAGCGCGTCTTGCCGTCGCAAAACGGCTGCAGAAGCA
>JAFGIS010000599.1 GCA_016929495.1 Polyangiaceae bacterium
GACCCGTACCTGGATCCGGGGACGCCCTACGCGGAGCGGCAGGTCCCCAACTGGAATGTGCGTCCCGCGAACTGCGATCCCATTCTCGTCTGGGAAGAGTACGATCTCTACCCGTCGGGGTGCGACCCGCTGATCAACCTCCTCGCCGCCACGAGCTGGGACGAATTCGCGGTGCTGGGCGCCGAGCTGCTCGACACCTCGTTCAGCTACGACGACATGAACGCCAAGCTCACCCGCTGGGCCGAGCAGATAGCGCCCGCCGTCGAAGCGGACCCGCTGATCTCCACCGGAGCGTGGGAGTCGGCCGTCGACCAGCTGAGGGAAATCCTCGAGCAGGCGATCGATGACTTCGATGCGCACCTCTCAGAAGGGTACGTCGTGGAGGAGTAGGCTGCCACCGCCCGCCGACGACAGCGCCGCCTGTGGTGGCTACAGTCGTCGTCCGCTCAGCGTGGCGCGGTCCATGGGCCGGTGGCTGCTCGCGTGCACGGCGAAGAGACCTCAGAACTTGCTCGGCTGCTCCGGCTCGCTGCGTCGCTTGCGCAGCACGCCGTAGCTGATGGCCGTGCCGGACACGAGGATGGACTCGTTGTGGGCGTTCATGGCGACGCCGATGGCCTCCCCGCCCATCCGGCAAGCTCGCGTTCGCACGAGCGCGCGGTATCTCTCGGCGAGCGGATCCTGCTCACCCTCCTCGTTCAGGACGATCTGTCCGATCATCTCCCACTCGCTCGAGGGGGAGGACAGCGCAGCCATGTCGATCTTCAAGAACTCGAGCGAGCAGCCCTCCTCGCGCGGCGGATAGGTGACCATCGTCACCTCGCTGATGTTCGGACCGCAGGCCACCGGAGCCAAGAGCGAAAGCCAGCCGACGGAGATGACCACCCAGCGCCTCATGCGGCGATGAGACCACGACGAGTCGAGCGCGGCAACGGTTGGACCGCCAGCGTGGCGGCCCATAGGTCGGTCATCGCTCGCGATCGCGGCGTCTCGGTGCAGGGCGGGGCGGGGCGCGGAGACGCAAGTGCCTTTGGATGGGCTCGCGCGATCCCGGTACCGGGCGCCGACACACATTCCGACCGGCAAGCCGTCCCGCAGACGCAGCTGGGGGCGCGAGTCGAGGCGGTCCATCTCCGGAAAGTAGCGGGGGTAGACTCGGTGACGCGGGCGGTGGGGGCGCACCGGGGAGCGGGGTCGCGGGCTCCACGAATGGAGGCGCAGTACGTTTCACGCTCGGCGTTGGTCGAGGAGCTCGTGACGATGCTGGAAGCGTACCTTCGGGGTGAACTGCACGGCTCGCCACCGTCGACGGCGAGGACCGCAGCGACGCTAGGACACGGGGCACGCTGATCGTTGCGCTAGCTCGCGTCTCGGCACACCGCGCCGAAGATGGGAGACCCGGACGAACGCCTCCGTCGGCAGGCGTTTGTGTGCCAGCCGTGAGATCGTGCAGCAGCACCGCTATCCTTGTCGACGATGGGCCTTCGCCAACGCCTGCTTCACGCGCCCGGTGACCTCTTCACTGCCGATGCTCCGATCGAGGCGTTCGGCCCAGTGTTGGATGTAGTCGAGGTCGAGCTGCAGTCTCGGGGCCGACGCAAGAGCGACGAGATCCTCGAAGTCACGAGCCCGATCGGAAAAAGCCTTGAGTAGGAAGAGCTCCTCCGGAGCGGTGACCCAGAGTCTTTGGCCGAATACTTCGATCTGGCGCCGATGGCTCAGTAGCTGTTCGCCGAGAGGCCCGACCGCATCGAAGATGTCGACGAAGATCCCGTCGGCGGACCGCGAGCGGAACACGCCGAACGCCTGGAGCTCTTCGTTCATCGCCGGGACTTCGAAGCCGGCCGCTCGGAGGTCACGTTGCAGCTGGGGGCGCCGATCCGCCGGCAGCTCTGCGTAGAGGTCAGCGTCGCGAGTCGACCGACTGACGCCCCAGGCACCGACGGCCAGCCCTCCCACGACGGCATATCGGAGGTTTGCTGCGTCGAGTGCGGCAACGGCAGCCAACAGTGCACGCGAGAGGGCGACGGTCATGAACGCATGGCCAAGCGCAGCGGGCGCACGTACAGAAGTGACTTGGTTTCGAGGTCGGCCGTCTTTCCCTCGCTGCCGGTGGCCACCGCGAGCTGGCGGACGACGTCGGACAGCTCGACTGTCTCGACGAAGCGCTCCGAAGGCGTCTTCTCGGCCGAGGCCGCGAGCTCTTGTCCCGCGTCCAAGGCATTTCGCTGCCTGAGGCGATCTCGGTCGAACGGCAAGAGCACGATATGACCCTAGCGCATGGGCCGAGCCTCGTCGATCGCGACAGCATCGCTCATGCTCCTCCCCTGCTGGTCGGCACCAGAAGCCACGCGAAGCGGTACGGGGGCGGTGCGCGCGGAGCATCTCAAGCGCGGCGAAGCAGCGCTACTTGGTACCTCCGCTTCGCTCCGCAGCTTGGGGCCCCGTCGGGGAGGCGAAGACCCTGCCCAGTCGCTGGGCGAGGACTGGCGAGGATTGCCAGCCGGCTTGTCGTCACGTGCCGCTACTCGGTGGACGTGACCATCTCGTGGATGGTGATCAGCTCCTGGGCAGTGAGCGTCCGCGCAGGTCTGGAAGGTCCACGTTCCCGGAGATAGAGCGGCCGGTCGGGACCGACCGGACCATGTTTCCAGGGTGACGAGTACTCGTCGCCTTTGGTCCGGCTCGGGCCGGCACAGCGCTGCGCGGTCAACGGCCGAGGAAGTCCAGAAGCCAGGTCAACGCCGGACGCTTCGAGCCGCTGTCCGTCATGAGCCCGGTGTTGCTTCGCCACGTGGCTCCGACGATGTAACCCCAGTAGGTGACGCCCGTGATGTCCTCGTTGCCCCATGCCCACGTGACGAACTCCTTCATCCTCTGTGCCTGCTGGTTGTCGTCGGCAATGCCGATGTCCATTTCCGTGACGTGCAGGGGCAGGCCGGTCTGGTCGATGATCTTCTGGCCGTAGCTCGTCATCGTGCTCTGCGAGACCTTGGCGATATCGTGGGATTGGCAGCCTACCGCGTCGATGGGCGCGCCAGCGTTCTTGACGGCGTTGACCAGCGAGATGATTCGGCCGTTCTCGCTCGAGTACTCGATAGTGTTGTAATCGTTCACGACCAGGATGGCGTTCGGACACGCCTCCTTCGCCCACTTGAGCGCATTGACGATCCAATCCCAGCCGCTACTGCCGGCGCCGCCGATGCCCTCTTTGTACGCCGGCTGCGGGTGCAGCGGCTCGTTCACCACATCAATGACTCTGGTATTGGGGTAGCGGTCGCAGAATGCCTTCATCCAGGCCTTGACGGCGGTCTCCCCATTGCTGTTGTTCACCCAGCTAGGTTGTTGCGCGCCCCAGATAAAGCAGTGTTCCTTGAAGATGATGTTGTTCTGCGTGCAGTAGTCGTACATCCGGTCGAGCGAGTTCCAATTGAAGGAGCTCTGCCCGCCCCCCTGCACGGAGCCCCACTTGCCGGCATTCTCCGGGCTAAATTGATCCCACATCGAGGCAAAATCCGACCGAATGGAGCCCCGGGTGTCGATGTTGCCGAACCACTTCTTGAGCGGGCCCGCCGTCCCGGTCGAGCCGGCCGCGGCCGACGCGCCGCCGGTGCCCGTCGCCCCGCCGGTGCCCGTCGCCCCGCCGGTGCCCGTCGCCCCGCCCGTGCCGGTTCTGCCGCCCCGACCAGACCTGCCGCCGGTGCCGCTCGTCGTGCCGCCGGTCGCGTCCGTGCCGCCGCTGTCCGCGCCCGCTTGGCCGCCGCCGGTCTCACCAGCTCCTTCGCCCCCAGTTGTTCCGCCTCTTCCACCACTTGCCCTGCCCCCGGTTGTTCCGCTGCCTCCACCGGACACCTGGCCACCGGAAGCTGTGCCTCCCGTCTGGCCGCCACCGGTTCCTTGGCCCCCGGTCGCTTCACTGGACTGACCGCCGCTGCCGGCCGCGCCGCCCACCTGTCGCCCGCCGGTCGAACTGGCAACGCTCGTTGCTCCCGAGCCGCCGCTGCCGCCACCTGCGTCCGTCCCGCCGGTGCTGCTCGGGCCAGCTTGAGGCTCGCCAGCGGCGCTGCCGCACCCAGCAAGGAGGAACAATGCGCAGCCGACTAGGCTCTGAGGAAGTAGGCCAAGTTGATTCGTCATGGGCTCGCTCCGGGGATATGGCGAGCACAAGGGTGGCTCGCATCAAATAGTTTACGCCGACGGACGGGTGCTACGCAACGAGGACGGCTCGTTGCCACCGCCATTCGAGCTACAATTCATTCCTCGAGTAGCAGCGGTTTCTAGATCAGCTACTGGATTGTGAAGATCCGATACTCGATGAGTCGACAATCGCGATTCCCAGCGCTCTGGTGAGTTTTGGTCGCTCGTATCGTGTGTCGCGGAACGGCTGAATAGATCGGAAGGACTGGGCGCTTTTCACCGGGCCGTGTCGATCCCGAGGAGCCGGATGAGCGGACGGACTTGAGTCACAAACGCATCCATGGTGAGCGCTCCGGCGACATAGTGCGGCCGAGCCGACGCCCGTAGCGGGTGCCGAAGCGGGTCAGGCTGGCAAGCATCGATCTGGGTCCGATGACGAGCCGGGCGGATCAATCCGATCCCTCGACGTTCGATCGAATCCAATGCGGCCGAGCCGAGCGGACGCCGGTCGCGGGTGCCGAAGCGGGTCAGGCCGGCAAGCATCGATCCGGGTCCGATGACGAGCCGGGCGGATCAGTCCGATCCCTCGACGTGCGACCGAATGTGGACGTCTCGCTGTGGTCAGGAGCCCTTCCAGCACTTCGTTGGGCGCACACCTAGTCGCGGGGTCCCGCGGTCTGGACTCGTTTCCCCAGAAGCGTGCGAAACCGCGGGGACACCGTCCTCGGCCTCAGCTGGGTCGTCGGCAGGAGTCTGGATCTGGAAGGTCTCCAGGACGCGCTCGAAGGCCAGCTGAAGCTGTTCGCGGGGAGCCCGCTCGGGGTGGCCTTCTCAGGGGCTTCGCGGAGCGTTTCATACCCAGGCAGGTCGTCATGCGCGAGATGCACGTATCGATAGCAATCAGCATGATCTCATGTAAGGATTTCGAGATCGTTCTCAGAAGATCGGCTATCCGATCCAACGAGCGATCCTAGGCTGCTCAAGAACGATGGGCTCCTGCCGCTCGGCACGGGTTCCCTCGGGTCCATTGCGGTGACGGGTCCCAATGCAGCGACGGCGGTGTTCGGCGGATACAGCGGGGACGCTTCTGCACCGGTTACTGCGCTCGACGGCATAGTGACCCGAGTTCAGGACGACGCGATTCCCGTCACGTTCGAGGAAGGGACCGGCATCTCTTGGGCGTCCACGACATCGAGCATCGAGGCCGCAGCGCAAGCCGCCGCAGCCGCGGACGTGGCCGTGGTCGTTGCCGGCACCGACCTGACGATAGCAGCCGAGGGATGGGACCGGACCGACATCGCCTTGCCTGCCATCCAGGAGGAGCTCGTTCGGGCGGTCGTCGCCGCGAATCCCAAGACCGTGCTCGTGCTCGTGACCGGCGCACCGCTGGCCGTCACCTGGGCCGAGGAGAATATCCCGGCGATCCTTCTGGCGGGATACGGCGGCCAGGCTGCGGGCACGGCCGTGGCCGAGGTGTTGTTCGGCGACACGAACCCGGGCGGACGGCTGCCGCAGACCTACTACCGCTCGCTCGGCGATCTGCC
>JAFGIS010000600.1 GCA_016929495.1 Polyangiaceae bacterium
CTCCAGGGTCGCTTGCGTCCGCGTGCCTTGATGGCGAACGAATTCGCTCGCCGGAATTATCACAAGAACTTAAGAAAGCCAGCACTAGGGGACGAAGGGCGCGGAAAGGAGCGATTTGCATGAAGCTCGAGCGGATCTTGCTTCCCACGGACTACTCCGAGCTGTCCGGACGCGCGGCGCGCGTCGCCCGCTGGCTCGCTCAGATGAGCGGGGCGACGGTGCACGTGCTTCACGTGTGCCAGCCCGTCGAGGTTGCTCTCACCGTTCCGGAGGCGGGCGTGCTGCGCAGGAGGGAGCCTCCCGACAAGGCGGCCTGCCAGGAGCAGGTCGAGGCTTTCGCGAGACGGCACTTCGGCGACTCCGGCGTCCCGTTCGTCACCGCCTTGGCGGACGGGAAGCGGGCGCGCGAGATCGTTCGCTACGCGCGGGAGGCCCGCGTGGACCGGATCGTCATCGGCACCCGGGGCCGCGGCCTCTTGCGCCGATTGACCCGCGGGTCCGTCAGCGGGTCCGTCCTGGAGCATGCCCCTTGCGTCGTCGTCGTCGTGCCGGAGTCGGCCACCCCGCCCGAGGCGGGCTTCCAGCGCGCGGGCGAGCCCGCGCCGGCCCTGGCGCCCGCGACCTGACGGTCTCCTAGCGCGAGTTTACTGGAAGAAAAGCCTGTAGGGCCCGGCGAGAATGCCCCCAAGTGGCTAAAGCAAGCCACCTTGGGGGCATTTTTTGTGAGCTGCGCGACGTGTATACACAAAACCTCTTGGGCCGACGAGGATGAAAAGGTCCAAGACAAGCCCGATTTAAGGGTCCAATAAGCCGTTGACACGGGGTCGGCCATTGTGTATATACAAAACAACATGGCCAGCCTTCAGAAGCATCGAGTCGGGGGGCGCACCTACTGGCGGATCGTCGAGTCCCGGCGCATCAACGGGAAGCCGAGGGCCGTGCCGATCCTGTATCTGGGCACCGCAGACGATCTCCTGGACCGACTGTTGGAGGGACCCGGGGGCGACCTCCGGATCCACTCCTACCAGCATGGCGACGTCGCCGCGCTAAAAGCCGTGGCGGACCGACTCGGTGTGGTCTCGATTATCGACCGTCACGTCACCCGGAAGGCCCGTGGTCTCTCGGTGGGCACGACACTGCTGCTGGCCGCTTTGAATCGGGCCATCCGACCACGATCCAAACGTGCGTGGGCGTCCTGGGCTTCGCAGACGTCGATTGAACGTCTTTTCCCCAAGTTGCGGGTCAACAACTTGGGCTCGCAGTTCTTCTGGGACCAGATGGATTGCGTGCCCGTGGAGGCTCTACAGAGAATAGAAGACGATCTCACGAAGGTCGTCGTCGAGCAACTGGGAATCCGGCTCGACACTCTGTTCTACGACGCGACCAATTTCTTCACCTACATCGCCTCCACGAACACGAGGCCGAAGATGCCGCAACGAGGCCGTTCGAAGCAGAAGCGAGGCGACCTGCGCCTGTTTAGCCTCGCCCTGCTCGTTTCGCGAGAAAGCCAGATTCCTCTGTGCTCCCACGTCTACGAGGGAAACCGGGTCGACGCGAAGTCCTTCCCTGATTCTCTGAGCCGCATCCGAGAGCGCCTCGAGAAACTTTCGCTGGACGTAGAGGACTTGACCATCGTCTACGACAAAGGCAATCTCTCGAAGGACAACCAGCACTGGGTGGATGAATCGCCTTTCGGCTACGTGGCCTCGTTGGTTCCTACTCATCACCAGGACCTCATGGCGATTCCTGTTGATGACTACCATCCGCTTGGTGGTGACTGTTTGGGTGACATCCCCGTGCTCCGGTTGACGCGGCCTATCTGGGGGAAAGAGCGCACGGTCCTCCTGTTCATCAGCGATCAGCTTCAGAGCGGACAGATCCGCGGCCTGCTGCAGCACCTCAAGAAGCGCATCCAGGAACTCGAGCAGTGGAAGACCGAGCTCGTGAAGCCACGTTCCGGCCCTCGAAGCGTGGCGTCCGCCAAGAAGCGCATCGAATCGATGCTCACCGCGCAACATCTCAAGAAGGTGCTGAAGATCGAGTACGACCCGGCGCGCACGGGCTCCGAGCGGTTGCGTTACTGGATTGACGAGGAAGCTCGCCGGGATCTGGAGAAGGAAGTGTTCGGCAAGAGGATCCTGATCACCGATCGCAGCGATTGGTCAGACGAGGAAATCCTCCTGGCCTATCGTGGTCAGAGTGAGGTAGAGGAGGCCTTTCGTCAGCTGAAAGACGATGAGCACATGGCGGTCCGTCCTCAATACCATTGGACCGATCAGAAGATCCACGTGCACACCTTCTGCTGCCTCCTCGCCCTACTGCTGGGTCGAGTCATCGAACGCGAGGCACGAGGACTTGGCTACTGCGAGGGGCTTTCCGGTCTGCTCGATCTGCTCGGCACGGTGCGCCTGGCGATGGTACTCAGGTCTTCCGGCAAGAGGGGCGGCCGGCCACGCTGTGAGTGGAAGCTCGAGGAGAGCACGCCCGAGGCTCTACAGCTCTTCAAACACCTCGTTCCAAACGAGCCACCGTTTGTGTATACATAGCGAGAGTCGTAAGCCCAGAGTAGGAAACGCGTTGCGGGCGGGTGCCGCCCGTCTCCAAGTAAACTCGCGCTAGCGCGAGTCTCGTAAGGGGCGTGGCTCGTGCTGCCGGATCAGCTCGCGCGCCGCAGAATCCAGTCGAACAGCCGATCGCCGAGCCACTTCCGCAGGAACATCGTCGTTTTCGCGAACCTCCCGGCCGCATAGCGGGGCCTCGGCCTCCTCGCCCGGATGGCCCTGGCGATGACATCCGCGATCACGGACGGAGGTGACGCCCGGTTGCCCCGATAGGCCCGGACCGTCCACCTCTCCAGCCTCTGTGCCAGGTTCGCGTAGGCGGTGCCGCCCGAGCGGTCCATCATGGGCTTCCGCATCACCTCGCCGAACTCGGTCTGGATCACCCCGGGCTCCACGATCACGACGTCGATGCCGAAGGGTGCCAGCTCCAGGCGCAGGCAGTCCGACCATCCTTCCAGGGCGTGCTTGGTCGCGTGGTACCACGAGCCCAGCGGAGCGTAGATCTTGCCCGCCATCGACGAGACGTTGACGATCTTGCCGGCGCCTCGCCGGCGCATGGATGGCAGGACCAGCTGGGTGAGCC
>JAFGIS010000055.1 GCA_016929495.1 Polyangiaceae bacterium
GCCAGGAACTGGTCGACGACGCGGAGCACGAGTTGGGGTACCCGCTGCCGCCCCTTCTCCGGAGGCTCTACCTGGAGGTCGCCAATGGCGGCTTCGGGCCGGGCTACGGCATCCTCGGCCTCCGCGGAGGGCACGGTGTGGCGCCCACCGGGACGGCCATCGATCTGTACCGCCGCTTCCGCGAGGGCGAGCAGCCACCTCCGGCGTCGCTCTTCCCGGTGTGCGACTGGGGTTGCGCCATCGCGTCCTTCGTCGACTGCTCCGATTCCGGCGCTGCGATGTGGGGCTTCGATCCCAACCTGGTCGACGACAACGCACATGCCTTGTTCCGCCAGGAGATGGGGCTGGCCGAATGGCTCCAGCTCTGGATCGAAGGTCGCCTCTATCAGCCGTGGGTCCTGCAGGATCCGACGACAGGAGAGTGGCGGGGAGCGACGAACGACGAGGCCGCCCGCGCGCTGCTTGATTCCTGGGAGCAGGACGACCTTCGATGAAGTAGCAGACACACGCCCCTGCCCCGATCGCCCGAGCCAGACCGCTCGGTCGAGCCCGACACGATCCACCCGCGTACACGCGGCGAGCGCCACGACGACACCCCGAGCCGAGAACGACCAAGGCCCTGGCCAGCCGTGCTGACCAGGGCCTTCGTGTTGTACCCCCCCCGGGGACTCGACCCCGAACCTGCGGATCAAGAGTCCCCTTCCGGCTGTGCCGCCGGGTGCCGACACGTGCTCTGACATGCGGTTCCGTTGGTGCGCTGGTGCCACCGGGTGATGTCGAGGGCACCTGGTATCGCGGAGTTAGGCACCTGGATAAGCACCTGCCGTCGGATAGGTGCGTGGATGATAGGACCCAAGGATGTCTGCGACCCGGGCCACCAGCTGGTCGGTGCGACGCGAGCGTCCTACTCGGGCGGCATCGAGGCTCCATTGAATCTCGTCAAGTTCGCCGGCGCGGGGGACAGTGGAGGACTGGTTCCAGGAATCGACCGCGTACTTGACGACTTCGAGTCCGAGGTCGTGCAGCGTGGTGTCCCTCGCGGTCAGCGCACGCAGGCCGTAGCGGAGCTGCTGCCACCGGGATGTGTGGAGGAGCACTCGGCGGAAGATCCGTCGCCGGACGTTGGCATCAGCGATGGTCGCTGCGAGGTAGAGGCGCTCGACGATCGGCTCGGACAGGCCACGCGCGCGGAGTCCGCGGATCGCCTCGCCGGCGACCCGCCCGCTCGCGTCGAGGGCGAGAACGACCAATCGATCGTTGGTGGACGTGTCCCGCCCTGTCGTTGCTGTTGCCGCCACGAGCAATCGGACTGCGGCGAAGCGGACGCGGACGTATGGATCGTCCAGGTACTCGATCGCAAGCGCGGCGTCGTCCGGCGTTGCCATGTCGGCCAGGCCGTGCAGAGCCACCGCCGTGCCGGCCTGCGTGTCGAGGGCGTCGATGTACAGGCTTCGCAAGGCGTCTCGGTCCCTGGTGGCGACCTGTTGGGCCAGGCGTCGAACGGTTGGGGACGGGTCGAACAGTGCCTCGTCCACGACCTCTGTCAACCCACCATGTTTGTGTGCTTCCCAGACCGCGGTCGCGCGCATCTGTGCCAGGCGGCTGACGAAGAGCACGCAGATGCCTTCATGGCCTGTATCAGGAGCGGAGAGGATCGGTCGCGCTGCGGTGGTGGCTGCCACGACGTCCCCGATCGCGAGGGCCTCGTGCAGGAGCGCGATGCTCGGCTCGACATCTGCCAGGACGGAGAAAGCTTGACGACGGATGAGCGGATCGGCGTCGCTGGTTCGAGTGCGCAGAACCTCGCGTCCCTCAGATGAGGTGAGCGGTGCGAGCATGGCGGCGCGGATCGCGTGGGTTCGCCTCCCGAGCTCGAAGCGGCGTCCCAGCACGAGCGGCAAGGCGTCGACGAGACCTTCCGGCGACGCCGTTCCGGTGGCGCGAAGCACCGACTCCGTCGCTCGGTCACGGATCGCGGGCACCCAGTCGGTCGCGCGAACCACCAGCCAGCGAAAGGCCCGCGGGTCAGGAATCGCCCCCAGGGCCCGTACGCCGACCTCGCGGACATGGCCGTTGGGATGCATCGACATCGCCGCGCCCACGGTCAGCGAATCGCCGCTGCGCAACACCAGTCGGCGCGCGTCGCGAGGCGTCAGCGTGGCCCAGGCCCACGTAGTGCGTCGCCGGATCTGCGTGTCCAGGTCGAACAGGTCGCGGGTCGGCACCTTCGCGAACAAGTCCCGAAGCGTGTCGACGACCTCTTCGAGCCTGGGCGACGCCGGCACCAGGTGCATGACCCACCCGGCGACGTCCTCGGTCCCCGCGGGCGGCAGCTCCGGCTCCACTCTTGTCTTCGTGTCGGGTGCCCGTTTCCACCAGCGCACGGCGGTGGACGCTAGAGGAAGCTCTGGCGGCCACTGACAGGAGTTGTCGGGTTCCGGGTGGTGGTGCGCCCGAGCCGCGCCTATTCGCTCGTGCCCGCGGTGACTGGGAAGCGTTCGTCGTCGAAGACGGCGGCGATCTCCAGGCGGCCGCCGAGTGCTTCGATGTAGCTGCGGAGGGTGGACAGCTCCATCTCGCCGCAGCGTTCGATGCGTGACACGTTCGGTTGCGTCGTCGCCATGAGGCGGGCGAGCTCGTCCTGGGTGATCTTCCGAGCGCGACGCAGCTCGCCGAGCGTGTAGTCGACGATCTCGGCGATCGCCTCGGACCGCTCACGGGCGATCCGCTCCGCCCGTTCGGGGGTGGCCTTGATCGGCTCGCTGAGCTCCTTGAACTTTCGTGCAACCATCAGGCCTCCCTTCAGCGCTGTCCGGTTTCGTCGAGGTACTGGTCGAAAAGGTCGTCCGCGAGCGGGATGGCCTTCTCGTACCACGAGCTCCACTGGCCAGTCTTGTCTCCGCCGATCAGTAGGACGGCCTGCCGACTCGGATCGAAGGCGAACAGGATGCGGATCGTCCCGCCCTTGCTCACCCTCAACTCCTTCATGTTGGGATGCCGGGCGCCCACGATCGTGTCGACAGTCGGGCGACCGAGTGCGGGACCTTCGGTCTCGAGCAGCTCGACGCGGGCGATCACGGCGTCCTGCTGCGCATCATCGAGCGTCCCGAACCAGTTGCCGAACTCATCGGTGTAGAGCACCTCCCACACCCCGGAGAATATACCACTCAGATGATATCAGCTCGGTGTTATGTCCGGCGGCTGCTCTCCGCCGGCGACCGCACGCCGACGGGGGTAACGGAAGGGGTAACGACGGGACGGCCGCCGAGTTTGGCACCTGCGTGAGCGCCTGAGGCCGTCTCCGAGAAACGACCAAGGCCCTGGCCAGCCGTGCTGACCAGGGCCTTCGTGTTGTACCCCCCCGGGGACTCGAACCCCGAACCTGCGGATTAAGAGTCCGTTGCTCTGCCAATTGAGCTAGAGGGGCACGGGGCCGGTGACGCTATCACCGGACCCCTGGGGTGACCGAGGGGACTTGAACCCCCGACCTTCAGGGCCACAACCTGACGCTCTAGCCACCTGAGCTACGGCCACCAAGGGAACCGACAGCGTACTCGACTGCCCCCGGCCCTCCGCCAACCGAAACCGACGCCGCTGGACACGCTGGTCGCCGCCGATGGCCACTACCGTGGTGGGGCGCCAGGCCTCCGTAGCTCAGGTGGATAGAGCGGCTGCCTTCTAAGCAGCGGGTCGTGGGTTCGAGTCCTACCGGGGGCGCGA
>JAFGIS010000601.1 GCA_016929495.1 Polyangiaceae bacterium
GCGGAGCGAGTGGTTCGCCGCTGCCTCCGACCACGGACTATTCTGCGCCAGGACCGTTCCAGACGACCACGGACGCCAACGTCGGCCCGACCAAAGTGTACACGGTCTACAGGCCCAGCACCCTGGGCGAGGACGGCTTCCTGCATGCGCCGATCGTCTTTGGGCCCGGCATCGGAATGCAGGCGACCCAACTCAGGGATCTACTGTTGAGCTTCGCGTCCCATGGCTTCGTCGTCGTCGGGACCGGCGTTCTCGACGGCGGCCCGAACGATCCGGGCAACAAGAGCGACATGGAGGATGCGCTCAACTGGATCCTCGAGCAGAATGATCAGCCGGGCACCTACCAGGGCAAGCTGGACGTGAAGCACGCGGTTTCCATGGGCTACTCGGTCGGCGGCACCGCCGCGGTGGAGATCGGCGGTCACGAGGCCGTGGCCACGGTCGTATCGATCCACGGCCATACTGCCACCGCGGCCCTGCACGGGCCGATGCTGCAGACCAGCGGCACGGGGGATACGGTCGGGCTGCCCATGCAGCAGAAGACGTTCGACCAGTCCCAGGTCCAGACGTTCCTCGGGACGGTGACGGGCGCCGATCACGGCTACATCCAGAGCAACACCGGAGGCGTCGAGCGACCGGCGATCATTGCGTGGATGCGCTACTGGATCTACAACGACACGGGTGCCAAGTCCCATTTCTGGGGCGATGATTGCGTGCTGTGCAAGGCGCCCTGGGAGAATCCCCAGCGCAAGAACTGGGAGTGATACCTCGCGTCGGGTCCTGCCGAGTGGGTCGCTACGGCGCGTGACCGGGAAGCACCAGGGCTAGAACCACCCCGCCTGGAACTGCCCGCCCACCATGGGACCGCCGACGCTGCCGTTCGAGAGGCCCTGGGTGTTGACGCCGCCGACGATACGATAGCTCGCCGTCGCGCCGACGCGAAGCCAGCGCGTGATGTTGGCGTAGCCGCCTACTTGAGGCTCGAATACGAAAACGGCGTCGCTCCGCTTGTGCGCGTAGTCGGTCTGCCAGTCCTGCCCGGAGCCGTCCCAGGTGCCGATCTCGATGGCGCCGGCACCGACGAGAGCGCCCACGCCAAGGTTGGCGACCCTGCGTGAGAAGAAATGATAGCGAGCGATGGCGCCACCGTAGCCGAACGTCATGCGATCGTTCGGATCGTGAGGTCCGGTTCCGTACTGTTCGGCCTTGATGTTTCTGGGGATGCCGCAGCCTCCGCCCCCGAGCGTCAAGGCGTGGTCGATGATGACCGCACCTTCGCCGCACACCGCTACGGCGTTGAGGTGCGCGAAGCGAGTGTACAGAACGCTCATGCCACCCATCCCACCGATGGCATAGTCGGCCGATGCATCGAGCAGCGTATCCGGGCCCTCGTCCACGGGCGGAGGAGGAGGGTTCGGGTTCGCCGCCGCCAGCGCCACGTGCGTTCCGTTGCCGTACGGGGACTCGGCGACCGTCATGGCCGAGGGCGACGTGGGCCCGGCGGGCGGAGCTGCCGTTGGCTCAGCAGCAGCTGCGTCCCCCTGCGCCGGAGCCTCGGCAGGCGCAGCGGTCGCCTCGGGCGCGGCCCCCGCGGTGCTGGTAGACGCGGCCGGGCTCGTCGTTCCGGCCGTCGCCGCCGGCGCTTCGGAGGATTGGGCCCACGCTGAGGACGCACAGAGCAGCAACCCTGCTGGCAGGGCGAAGCAAGGAAGATTCGGTCGCGCTGGCATGCGAGGTCTCCTTGGGCGTGGGCTTGGCCGGGCGCTGCATGGGCCCTTCGCGCGTCCAACCAGCAAGGCGCGTGCCGTTTGGTGTTGCGGCCACATTGGGTGCGTCATCAGCCGAGTTCGTCCGGTCTAACTGGTCGTGTTCAGCCGGGTTCCGTGTTTCCCACAGTGGGAGGCTTGCACGGGCGCGCAGTCCGTGTCCAGCGGACAGGCCGGACACTTGTCCGACCTCGTCGGACACGTGTCCGCGCCGAGGGCGTTGGCTATCGACCCGGTGGATCGGATGGCTATACTCGCCCCAGTGTCACTTTTTCGCTTGTTTCGCGATTCGGGGGCGCGTTCGAGCGGCCCGGTGCACACCCGCGAACGCAGCGCTCGCCAGGGCGGGTCGCACGCGGACCTCAGTCCCGGCGACAGCGTGGGAGAGTACCGCATCGTGCGCAGGCTCGGGGAAGGGGGCTTCGGCGCGGTCTATGCAGCAGCCCACCCTGTCATCGGCAAGCGAGCTGCCGTCAAGGTCCTTCACCCCCAGTACTCGGCCGACGAGGTGGTCACATCACGCTTCGTCGCCGAGGCGCGGGCCGTCAACCAGATCCGGGACCGGAACATCGTCGACATCTTCTCGTTCGGGGCTCTGCCCGACGGCCGGCACTACTACGTCATGGAACTGCTCGAAGGGATTGCCCTCGACGCGTACCTCGAGCGCGCAGGCCGGCTTCCAGTCCCAGAAGCACTCGCAATACTCCGCGTGCTCGCCAACGCCATCGCGGCCGCTCACGACGCAGGCATTGCCCACCGTGACCTGAAGCCGGGCAACGTCTTCCTCGAGCTCGACGACGAGGGGAACGTCTATCCGAAGGTGCTCGATTTCGGGATGGCGAAGCTGCTCGGGGCAGGCGCACCGGCCGTGCACAAGACGCGCAGCGGCACGCCCATCGGCTCGCCGCGTTACATGTCTCCGGAGCAGTGCCGTGGCGTCGAGGTCGACCACCGCACGGACATCTACGCGTTCGGGTGCATTGCGTATCGCATGTTGACCGGGATGGATGTCTTCGACGGACCCACTGCGCTCGAGCTGATGATGGCGCACGTGAGCGCCGCGCCGCCGAGCCCCTCGAGCCGATGCGCCGAGATCGACGCCCACCTCGACGAGCCCATCCTGAAGCTGCTCGAGAAGGAACCGGACAAGCGGCCGCAGACCATGCACGCGGCCTATGAGTCCCTGGCCGCCGGTGCCCACCGCGCCGGACAGGACCTGAGCGACTCGGGCATGACCGTGACCCCGTTGCTTCGCACCATGGTAGAAGAGCGCGAGGTCGCCGGCCTAGAGGCTGTCGAGCCCTCGAGGTGGCGCACGTTTGCCGGTTCGCAGAGCGCGTCCGGACGCTTGCGTGCCTGGGCGCTCGGCGCGGCGCTCGGGGGCGCTGCCCTCGTCGGGGTCCTGGCGCTCGCGGCCACCCGACGACACGTTGCTCCCGAGTCCGAGCTATCTCCACCGGTTGCGTCCGCCGCCCCGATCGCCGAGCCGGCGCCCGCATCCGAGCCAGCTGACTCCGCCGCGCCAGCCCCGTCCTCCACGGTGGAGGTGACGGTGCGTTCCCGCCCGGTCCAGGCCGAAATCTACCACAACGATCGACGGCTCGGGGTGACACCGGGCCCGGTTTCCCTCCCCCGCGGCGAAGCGCCGCAAACGCTCGTGCTCAGGGCGCCGCGCTACGCGCCCGCTGCGATCGAGGTCCGACCCATCAAAGACCAAAGCCTGGATGTCACGCTCGCCTTCCGAGCATCCGTACCGAGTCGGGCACAGCTCCCGCGCGACCTGGAGAATCCGTACTGAGAGCCATGGCGTTCGCTTGCCGCCTCCTCTGCGGGCTTCTTCCCTGTGCGTTCGGCTGCAATGACCTGCCGCGCGTGCCGGCATCCGTCTGCGGCAACGGCATCACCGAGCCGCCCGAGGAGTGCGACACCTACGCTCCGGAGGGCCAGCGCTGCCGAGCTCCCGGGTTGGGGGTACAAGACGCGTGCCGCTTCGAGTGTTCGGCGCAAGGCGACGGCGAGCCGACGTGTCCGGCGGGTTCGGCCTGCGGCATCGACGGCCTCTGCCGGTTCTTCACGAACACCTACGAATCGTGGGGCGGTCTGCTCCCTGTCGTGGCCGCGTCCATGCAGCTCGGGGACTTCGACGGCGACGGTCGTGACGACCTGCTGGCTCTAGGTAACACCAACTCCGGCGGCCAGTCGATGCCGAGGATCTACTTCTTCGACGAGTCCGGGCGCGCTGCCGACCCCTTCGATCCCCAGACCCCCGTCCGCTCGCCTCTCGTTACCGCGCGGCCGGCGCAGAGCTCCACGGGAGACCGGAGGCAGCGGATCGTATTCGCCACCGACTTCGGAATCGCCACGCTCGAGGCCACCCCCACGCGCACCGTGCTGCCCATCGCGTACCCCTACCAGGTGGTCCCGGAAGGCTGGTCGTACCGGGTGCTTCGGGTCCGGGGTAGCTCGGTGTCCGTGCTCGGTGACGGCATCCTCTTGATCTTGGGCAGTGACGCACCGGACCAGACTCGCTTCGTTCCTGCCGAGCCACCCGACTTCCCGGGCCCGCTGGCAGTGCTGGACGAGCCGCTCGAAGATTTCGCGGGAGAGGTTCTGGCGGGAGACGTGATCGAGGGAGCTCGGTCGCCGTGCGACGAGGCGGTTTGGGCGACACGTGCAGAGCGGAGCGTGCGCATGCTCGAGCTCTGCGATGCGGCCGGCAACTGGAAGATCACGACCGCAGCTCCCCAAACCGTGCTCGAGCTCCCGAAGGGCCATGGCATCGGTCACGCGATGCGCCTGACACGCGTGGACGCCGACGAACATCTCGACCTGTTGGTCGCGGACGGCCAAGGCGCTGCCTATCTCGGCTTCGGGCTCGGTGACGGCCGCTTCGTCGCCAATCCCGCCGATCCACAGGGAACGCTGGGCGAAGCCTGGCCGGTCACGACGACGGCCGGACACTGCGACGCGCTGCCCGGTGATCCAGGCTTTCCGCTCGCGGTGGGTGATCTCAACAGCGATGGGCTTCCCGATTGGGTCACGGCAGCGGGCGTGATTCTCACGCAGTCGCTCGCACCCGACGCACCAAGCCAGCGGGTGGCCGTCGCGGCTTGCCCAGGAAACGGCCCGTTCGTTGGCGAGTGGTCGCAGGCCGGCATTGCTGATCTCAACGGCGACGGACGGCCGGACTTGGTGGCGGGTTCGACGTCCGTGCCCGCTCTCGACTTCTATGCTGGCACCGGGCGCGATCGGATGAATCCGCGGCCTGCCATTGCGACTCAGGGCCCCATCAGAACCATGACCGTCGGGGATTTCGACGGCGATCTGGTCGAGGACCTGGCTTTCGGTATGCATGCGCGGCGGGCAGACGAAACCCAGGAGGAGGAAACCGAGAAGGTGGCGATCGCGTTTGGCAGCCGCAGCGGCGATCCGACGGCGCCCGTCGAAGTCGGGCAGTTCTCCGAGATCTTGCAGCTAGCTTCGGCCCACTACGCGACCCAGGACGCGATCGCCGAGCTGGGGGTCCTCGGTCGGTCGAGCGACTACGAGGGCGAGTCGCTCACGGTCTTCGTCGGCAATCCCGGACGGCATCCTGTAGCATCTCTCGGATTGCTCCACATCGCAACGGCCGAGGACGACAGGAACACGAGCCAGCTCCCGATCGCCTGCGCCGTCGGTCGATTCTCCGGGAACGAGTCGCTCCGCTTGCTGGCACTCGGCATCGAGGACGATCCGACCCCCGAGTCGCTGCCTCGACTCTGGTATGCGGACGGCTCGGTGCTGACGAGGCTGTCCAAGCCCGTCCCGAGCGCCGAGCTGCCCACGGAGCTCTGTGCATGGCAGACAGCTCAGGCTGACACGCCGCCGGTCCTGCTCGCGGGCGACGTCGATGGCGACGGCGAGGAGGAAGCGCTGATCCTGGGGCCGGCTTCGAAGCAAGACACGCTCGGCCTGTGGCGCGTCCGTGTGCCCGAACAGGGCGAGGGCGCGAGCTGGCTGACGGCGGACCCGGGCTCCTTGGTGACGCGGCTCTGGACAGGTCCCGGTCGTTTGGTCCGGGCGTCTGCGCCGAAGCTCATCGACCTCGACGACAACGGCCGGCTCGATCTGGTTCTGATCGTGGCAGACGCCGAGGGCGAACAGAGGCTCGGCGTCGTCTGGAACGGCGGCAAGGACGGCAAGGGCCGCCTGAAGCTCTCGGAGCTCGAGCGGGTGTCGCTCGCCGATTCGGCTCTGGGCTTCGCGGCGGCTTCCGATGGCCGCGTCACTCGATGGGTTGCCGTGACGCGGGCGCGCGCCTACGGCATTTCGCTCGAATCGAGCCAGGGTGGCGCTCGCTCACTCGCCGCCACGCCCATCGAGAACGCACCGGGTGGGTGGGCCATCGCGCTCGGGGACTTGAACGGTGACGGGCTGATGGATTTGGTCATCGCCGGACAGAGCGGAGTCCGTGTGCTGGCCGAGGTGCCGAGAGAGCCATGATGCTGTCTCGCCACCAGCTCGGTAGAGCCCTGCTCCGGTGTGTCGGTCTGCTCGTGTGGCTGAGCGTCGCGCAGGCGCAACCGTCGTCGGACCTGGCTCGAGCCAAAGAGTACTTTCGTGCGGGAGCGCAGGCCTACGCCGTCGGGGAATTCGACGCGGCCGTGCAGGCTTTCGAGCAGGCGTATGCGCTGGTCCCCCGTCCCGCGGTCCTGTTCTCCATCGGTCAGGCAGAAAGACGGCAGTACTTTCTCGACCACCAGCGCCAACATCTGGAGCGCGCGGTACAGATGTTCCAGAAGTATCTGGAACAGGACCCGCAGGCCTCGCGCAAGGTCGATGCCGTTCAGGCGCTTTCCGAACTCGAGCCCCTTCTCGTCCAGACAGCGCCTGCCCGCCCGCCCGAGCCCGAGGCCCCGGCACCCCCGCCTGCAGCTCCGACCCGGATCATGGTCTACTCGGCCGCGCCCGGCGCACAGATCGCGCTGGACGGACAGGACGCCAGCCCGTCACCGCTGGTGCGCGAAGTCGCCCCGGGAAAGCACTCGGTGAGGGTCTCTGCCCCGGGTTTCGTGGACAGTGAACGTCAGCTGTTGGCCATCCAAGGCGCGTTGGTCAGTTTCGACGTCGTGCTCAAGGAATTGCCTGCGAATCTGACCGTCATCGCGCCAGCCGGCGCAGAGCTACGCATCAACGGACGCGTGCAGGGCGAATGTCCGTTTCCGCGCCCCATCGAGCTGGCGCCGGGCAAGCACCTCGTCACCCTGACCAAGAACGGTTTCGATGGTGTCTCCCGCGAAGAGCAACTCGGCCGCGGGGAGAACAGAGTCCTGCGCGTGCGGATGAAGCGTTCCACGCAGAGAACGGCGGCGCTGGTGATGTTCGGGGCCAGCGCCTCGGGCGTGGTCGCGGGGGGCATCTTCACCTACTTCGCCTTTCGCCAGCAGGCGTCTGCCCAGGCGTTCCTCGACGAGCGGGGCCGTGCGCCTCTCACGCCCGAAGACCGCAGACAATACGAGTCCAACCGGCTCGACCGTGACCGACTGCGCTTGGCCGCTGGGCTCTTTCTGGGGTCCGGGGTGGCTTTCGGCGTCGGCGGCACTCTGCTTTTTCTGCTCGACGAAGGCGCCCTATCTGCGCACAAGGACAAGGGCCCGGACAGCTCGGACCGGAAGACTGCCGGGCGCTGGAGCGTCGCGCCCAGCGCTGACCTGGGTCAGGTCGGGGTCCGGATCGGGACGGCGTTCTGACTACTTGATGACCGTGTCGCAGCCGAACACGACCGATAGCTGTCCACCGAGATCCCCCTGCACGGCTTGGCACGACGCTTCGCACAGGATGATCTTGGTCGGAGCATCCGGGTTGTCGTAGTGCCACCCGGGGCCGTCACAGGCCGTGTCTTGCGCGATCCTGTCCTTGACTTAGTTCGAGTCCACGAAGTCGACATTGACTTTCTCGAAGTCGATGGTTTCGCCCAGCCCCGGGTCGGGGATAGGGATCACGCAAGAGATGTATGTTTCTTGTATGAGCTGGAGAGCTTCTAGCAGCTTGGCCTTGGTATCGTCCCCGTTGTCGCCGGCGATGTAGATGAGCGTGGTGCCGCCGGCTTCCGCGATCTGAGCCATGTCGTCCTGGGATACGCCGATGCCGACCACGTAGGTCGGGATCCTAGTGTCCTCGGGGCGGTTGTACGCAGCTCGAGCAACGGCGGCGATGCTCTCGATGTCGTTCGTGCTGTTGCCGGGACAGCTATCATGTCGCTCCGCGCCCGTTTCGTCCACGACCACAGGCTCGCCGTCGGTCACCAGGATGATGATCGACTGGGACTCGGGGTAGGTCTCGGTCATGAGCTTCGTCGCGTAGTCAACCGCGCCCATCATGGCCGGCAGGGTGGGTGTCCCGCCGCCCGGCGTGGTCTTGTTCAGGGCGTCGATGAGCTTCTGCGGGTTGTCCGTGAGCGACGTGAGCCCCACGTCGGGCTTGATGTAGTTGTCCAGCGAGCATGTCGCGTCGTAGCCACCGGCGTGCGGGAAGAACTTGATCGATGCGTAGAGCTCCGGAGCGCCCGGATCCTCGAAGAACGCGATCAAGGCTTCCTTGGCAGGGTTCCAGCGTAGCTCCATGTTCTCCCAGCGCGGATAGCCTTCGGCATCGGTCTTCGTGTCGTCGCCCATGCTGCCGGACTTGTCGTAGACGAACACGAGATTGACTTGCGTCGTATGCGCGCCGACTGCATTCTCCGCGCAGGCCTCCCCGTCGGAGAGGTCATCGACATCGTCGGCACCGCTGTCACGCAGCGTGCTCGAGGTATTGCCCGTCGCTCCAGTGCCGTCGGGCTTGCTCCCTGAGCCCCCCGACCCGTTCGAGTTCGAATTCGAACTCGAACTCGACGGCGACCCGCTGCCCGCACTGCAAGCGAGCACGACCGCACCAACAGCACAAGCAAGGATCCGCGACCACATGGCAAACCTCCTGCGAAACGACTCTGCCGACTTCACGAGTTCTCGCCAGAAGTGACAGCCACCAGGGGCGTCGAGGCCCACACGAGGGGTGGCTAGCAAGGACCTACGCTGGGACTGTAGCAGCTTTTGTCCTTGCTCCCAAGCGCGGCGCAGCGTTGCCCAGGCGACTTTGCGTCTACCCCAACTCCGACAGCCGGATCCGGGACAAGGCGCTCAGCGCGACGATGAGCGCGGCGTAGGTCCATTCCGAGCGCCGGTTCGGCGTCTGGGCCGCGGGTTGGGCGAACAGACGATAGGCGCATCCGAGCAGCAGCAGCACGAGCAGGCCCTCGCCGGTGGCCAGCCACGAGAGCCCGACCAAGAGCGTCATGCGCCACTGCTGGACGCGCGCCATGGCGTTGAACCCGCGTCCGCCGTCGAGCTGCCATATGGGCACGAGATTGAACAGGTTGATCCAGGCGCCGGATCGGGCCAGGGCGCCCCAGATCGATGTGCCCGTGGCTGCGTACACGCCGTAGCAGGCCAGGGCACACAGAAGTCCCGAGATCGGCCCGGCCAGCCCGACCACAGCGTCCTCGTGCACGGTTCGAGGAGCATGCTTCAGACGTACGAAGGCCCCGACGAACGGGACGAACATGGGCGATGTCGCGGGAATACCCATCCGGCGCAAGGCGGCCACGTGCCCCATCTCGTGCACATAGATGGAAAGCACGAAACCGAGCGCGAACTGCCAGCCCCAGACCGACCAGTACAGGCCCAGCGAGAGCACCATGGACAGCAGCGTCTGCGTCTTGGTCAGGCCGAGCAGTAGCATTTTGCCCTTGGTCAGGCCGAGCAGCAGCAGCGCCTTGAACTTCCACAGCACCAGGCCCAGCGCCCCCAAAGCCGCGAACTTGCCGACAAGCCGTGTGCGCGGCTTGCCCTTGCCCAGCTCGGCCAGGCGCGCCTGAATCGTCTGCGCCTGGGCAGCGCGCGAGGGGAGCAGCTCGAGCATCTGCTCGAGGATCTTCGACTCCGCATCGGCGGACCCGGCGTCGGCAAAAACCTTCGCCTGGCTCGAAAGCTCCACGAGCCTGGCCCGATGGGTCAAGGCATGGCAGCGCGGACAGCTCAGAGCCGCGAGCGGGTAGGTGGTGCCACACGCTGGGCAGGTGTTCACGTCCGAGCGCCCCCTGCACCGAGCCGGAAGGGTCCCTCCACCGAGATGACCGGCGCGGCGCTGAACCGCCAGCCCTCCCAGAGGCCAATCGCGAGGATGATGAGGGACATGACCTCGCCTTTCACGCAGAGCAGGACGGGAACGAAGAGGGCGAACAGGAAAGCCACGGTCAGGGCCTTCGCATCGGCGGCTGACCCTCGCATGCTCTCGAGGATCGGAGGCAGGTACGTTGCAGAAATCGAGGCCCATGTGAGCCCAAGCCCCAGAGCGCGATAGCTCCAGTGCGAGCGGGTCCCTGCACCCCGGCGCACCGCCTTGCCCACGACCACGCCGACCACGATGGCGATGATGCCGAGCTCGTAGCCCGTGAGGGCTGCGACGGCGTAGTAGACGGCAGCCCCACCGGCTGCCGCGAGAGCCCCGAAACCCAGCGCACGGGAGAAGCTGCCCGGCGCGAGGGCGAGCCCTCGGACGACTTTTTCTCGGCAGCGGGGACAGAGCGCCTGCTGGTTGATGGTGAAGTATTCGCCGTCGATTCGAGCCCGACAGGAGCGGCAGGTGAAATCCGTCGTGGCTTCGGCTGACGCGTGCCGAGAGGGATCGACGCCGCCCGTGGGCGCTGGGGATGCTGCCGGCGTAGCTCGTTCGAAGCTCAGTGCGCTGTAGATGTCCGATCCCGCAGCATTCGGCCCAGCCGCCGCTCCGGCGTCAGCGCCAGCCTTGCGCTGGGTCTCGTGTCCGTCGCTCGGGTCGGCCATGCTGATCCATTCTCCTGCGAGGCGCAGGCTATAGCACCTGTCCGTGGCCCGCCACAGCGACTGCGGGAGCGGGCGGGAGGGGAAGATGCGGCCCGGGCATGAGTGATGCCGGTGGAGCAGGTGCAGGCGCTGTGGTCCTCACGGCACGAGCACTCGCTGCTCGCCGACGTCGAGCAGGAGTACTCGCCCGGGCGGGAGCTGCCGCCGTGCCATCTCCTGGCGGAGCAGCGCTGGTGCGTCGCCCGGCTCGCCTGTCGAGTTGATGAACGTGTCGAAATGGATCGGCACGAACCTGCGTGCGCCGAGCAGCTGGAAAGCATCGAGCGCCTGAGCCGGATCCAGATGCCTGCGCCGCATGAACACCGGAGGAGAGATGGGCGCGATGGGCAGCAGCGCCAAGTCGATATGGGGGAAGCGACGCGCGATGTCGCGGAACATCCGGGCCCTGAACCCGGTATCGCCCGCGAAGTAGACGACCAACCCGTGGTACTCGATGACGTAGCCTGCCGCGCTGCGCGTCATCCACGGAGCGTCCAGGGCATAGCGCCAGCCAGCATGCTTGGCCGGCACCGCGGTGATCCGTAGGCCGTCGAGCTCGTGTGCCTGCCATGGGCCGAGCTCGCTCACCCGAAAGGGGTAGTCGCCGAGGTAGACGAGCCCGCCGGTGGGCAGCACGAGCCACCGGATCTTCGAGGCGATCCTGTCCAGGCTCTCGTGCGACAGGTGGTCGAAATGCATGTGTGAAACGACGACGGCATCGACCGGGGGTAGCGCGTCCGGCGAAAGCCCCGGCTCGACCAGGCGAGGGGATAGCTGACCCACCGAGTTGGTGAACACGGGATCGGTGAGCAGCAAACGGTCATCGAGCTGAATCAACGCCGTGGCGTGGCCTACCCACAGAACCGCCAGGCGTGCCTTCTCGAGCTTCGGATGGCGCACGCGGTGCGCGACGTGCCGGGGTCCGGTCGTCATGGCCGAGACACTGCGTGCGAGGACCCGATAGGTTGTGCTGCAGGCGACGACGGCACCGAGCATCATGAACAGCACCAGTGCTCCGAGGAGCGCGCGGTGCGGGCGAGGGCGGGCAGTCACAGAACCTTCACCTCCGCGACGAAGGACCAGCGCGGGCCGTCCGGCGTGGGGGCAAAGCCCATCATGCCGCCGAACAGCCCGAGCAGGGTGTGCATCCCCACCTCGTAGCCTGGCACCAGCTTTCCATCGAACCAGCCGAGCCACGTTCCCACCGACCACGAGAGCTCCTCGCCGCGCTCGAGGATGGGCCACGTGCTCCTGATGCCGAAGCGCGCACCGAAGCGGTCTCCCAGGCGGGGTGTGAGGGCAAAGTAGTCTGGCCCGCCGCGCAGTTCCGCGGAGCCGGAGTGACGCACGATCGGCTCGACCACACCCCAGCGCCAGGGGCTCAGACGCCGGTGCATGCCGAACGAGTAGAGCACCGGCGTCACGGACCATTGCGCACAGAAGGCGGGCTGCCCCCGGTCGACGACGAGGCCAGGGCTCGGGATGAGCTGAAGGGCTGCCCAGGACCAGGTGGGGTAGGGCACAGGGTGCAGTTCGTCGGCGACGCCGAGGCTCGGCCACAGCGCCAGGCTTGCCACGCCGACGAGCAGGACGGATTGCCGCCGGTCCATGGCCATGACATGCCTGCGGTACGCGGCCATGTCGAGCGGCTGCCTGCGGTCGCCTTCTGCGTCGGCCAGCTGATCAACCGCGCTCCTGCGCGCGCTGGGCGGCGGTCGTTGGCCGGGCTCACTGTGCGACGAAGAACCCCCCGATGCACAGCAGGAGCGAGGCCGGTGGCAGAACGACCGGCGTGCCGTCATCCGATCGCGGCGGCGAAGTCCGCAGCAGCCCGTCCAGACCGAGCCACAGATTGGTGGGCCCGAGCTCGGTGGCGGAGCGCAGAGCCAGGCCGACCACGTGCGTTTGCAGCGTTTGGTCGCGCGTTGGCAGAACCAGCCACTGTAGACCCACTACGATCATCGCCCCCCAGTGCTCACCGTAGGCAAACGGCGCCCCATAGCCGACGCCCGCCTGAGCGTCGAGCAGTTTCGCGTCGGGTTCTGGGCCCACCGTGAGTCGGAGCGCTTCGCTCGCGACCAGCGCCACGCGGCCGGCGCCCAGGGCCACATCCAGACGTGGGCCGATGCCGAAATCCAGTGGCGTGGAGAGCGGTTCGAGGGTGAGGCCCAACCCGAGCCCTCCAATGGCCCACGGTCGGACCCGTTCGGCGGAGCGCTCGCGCAGACGCTGGACGCGCGGGTCGTGAGGCTCGGAGGAAACGTCGCGCCGGAGCACTGTGCGAGCAGGCGGTGCGGTATGCCGAGTGTGCCGTGCCTCGACAGGGGACGGGTTTCGGCCCGCCTCCGCTGCGACGGATCGTCGGTCGAGCGCTGCCTGCAGGGCGTCGAGCGCACCCTCGACGATTCCTAGTCGCCTGTCGACCGGCGCAGCGTCGGTCTGGTCCAGCAGTAGCCTGATCCCTTCGACCGTACAGTGTAGCTGGACGCGCTGCGGTCTATGCTCTGTCCGACTGGAGTTGATGAGCAGGCGGGCCCGAGCACGAAACTCGTCCGCCTGGGTTGTTCGGAGCTCAGGGCAATCGATGAGCAGCTGGGTCGCCGATTGCGCCCGCGCCGCCGAGCTGACGGCCAACACAGCGACCGCCGCCCAACCAGCAACGCGACCCTTCGGCGAGCCGGACATGCCCTGGTGTCACCTATCACCCGGGCCTGCGCAAGAAAAGCGCAAGAACCCTCGACGCGTAGTCAAAAACCTACGCTACGGACCGATCCCAGGCGGCCGCTGCCACGACCAACAACAGTAGCCGCACGATCTTTGCTGAGCCGTACGGTCCGTGGGCCTAGGATCCATGTTCCAGTCGATGGCAGCACCTTCACAGTGGTCGCTCTCCGGCGCGGGCGAGGTTCAATGCGTGGCGGACCCCCGAGCCGGGCAGCTTCTGAAGCTGCTCTACAGGCAGGTGCGTTCGCTCCACGGTCCGTGTCCCGATCTGGACGACTTGGTCCAGCTGGCGGTCGAACGAGCGCTGCGAGGCTTGCCCCGTTTCGATGGTCGTTCGGCCCTGTCCACGTGGACCTATGGCATTGCCTATCGGACCATCGTGGATCAGGGCCGCTTCTGGTCGCGGTGGCGCAGGCGATTCCAGCGCTGGGACGAGGAGCACGACCCGGAGCCAACCAGCGCCGCGGACACGGAGGCAGCGGTCCTCGAGCTTCGGCGAGCTCAGCGGGTCCACGAAGCCCTGAGCAGGCTGCCGCCCGCCAAGCGGGCCGTGCTCGTGATGCACGACCTGGAGGGCATGCCTTTGCGTGAGGTGGCCGTTGCCGTCCGAGCCAACGATCGAACCGTACGCTCTCGGCTGCGCGATGGGCGTCGCAAGTTGGCGGAGCTGCTGCGAGCGGATCCGCTGTTCGAGCCCCAGGAGGACAAACCATGAATCGCGATGACCAGGCGCGGCTCGACATCGCCTACGAAGCTTGGCGGGCCGCTGCGCCCACGGACGGACAAGTCGAGGCAGGTGCTCGTAGGGTAGCGGCTGCGCTGGCGCGCGCGCCGATCCGCCGTCGTTCGAGACTGGTCCCAGTGATCGTGGGCGCGACGGCGCTCTGCGCGGCCCTTGCCTATGCAGCAACGGGGCCGCTCGGCACGCTGTTGCGCGGCGAGCAGCCGGCCCCGAACTCCGGGCCTCGTACGAAGAAACCCGAGCGAGTCGTGACGCTGCCTTCGCCGCCCCCCAGGACAGCGCCTGCGCCGCGGCTCGAGGCTCGGCAGGACGACGCGGCGGGCGCGCCTCAAGGCGACGCTCGTCTCCCCGCTCGAGACCCCGAATCGCCGGCTTCTCGCGCAGGCGCGGTCCACAAGCGAGATGCCAAGGTGGCGGGCGTCGCCTCCTGGCACGACGTCGACCAGGCGCTGGCCCGCGGAGACGATCGCGCGGCGCGGGCGGCGCTCGCCGGGCTGGACAAGCAGGCGACCGACGACGACACGCGCGCCAAGAGCCGTCTCGGGCTGGCTCAGCTGGCACTGTCCCGCGGTGACTGCGAAGAGGTGCGCCGCGTTGCGCTCTCGGTTCTGGTCCTGTCCGGCGCGGACGCGAAGTACCACCAACAAGCGCGCGACCTGGCGGCTCGCTGCGGCAAGGACGGGGACTGAGTCGTTCACGCCAACGTCAACCGCCGTACCGACGGGGGGGGCAGCTCGGACACCTGGGAGAGCTCGGCGAGGGCCGCGGCCAGGTCGTCGAGCTCGTAGGGCTTGCGTACGTAGCGCGTCCTCTCGCACGCTAGCAGCGACTGTATGTCGTGGCCCTTGGCAAAACCCGAGGCCAGCAGGATCGGGATCTCGGGATCGACCTTCCGGAGCTCGTGGAAACACTCGGGGCCGCTCATGACCGGCATCGCGACGTCGAGGACGACGACGCCGATTCGCTCGCGGTTCTCCTTGAACCGAGTCAGAGCGTCCCGTCCGTTGCTGGCCAGCAGGACTTCGTATCCCAGGCTGACCAGCATGCGTTTGCCCGCCCGGCGGAGCAGCGGCTCGTCGTCGACGAACAACGCGATGCGCCGCTCCGGGTTGACCGCCGGCACCCTGCGAACGCGCGGGCTGGCAGCGTCCCGGCGCTGCTCGTACGCAGGCAGGACGACGGTGATCAGCGTCCCCTGTCCGGGCTGGCTCGTGACCTTCAGCCCGCCGCGATGCTGCTGGACCGTGCTGTACACCATGGACAAGCCCAGCCCGGAGCGGCGTTTGGTGGACTTGGTCGAGAAGAAGGGCTCGAAGATGCGCTCGAGCACTTCGGGCGTCATCCCGTGGCCGTCGTCGCGGACCGCCAGCTCGGCGTACACGCCGGGCTCCACCCCGTACTCTCTCGCGCCAGCCTCGTCGAGGCTCAGCACACTCGTTTGCACGATGATGGAGCCATGTCCTGCGATGGCATCTGCGGAGTTGAGGCATAGATTCATCAAAGCATGAGTGACGAGCCCGGAGTCACCGACGACGCTCAGTCGTGGACCTTCGCAGCGCACGCCGAACTCGATGCTCTTCGGCAACGTACGCCGCAGCAGTGCTTCGACCTCGAGGACGACCTCGTTGAGGCTGAACGGTTCGTTCTTCGGCGCGTCCTGGCGTGCGAAGCCGAGCAGATTGCG
This sequence comes from Polyangiaceae bacterium, assembly GCA_016929495.1. Classification (GTDB taxonomy): domain Bacteria; phylum Myxococcota_A; class Polyangia; order Polyangiales; family Polyangiaceae; genus JAFGIS01. The sequence goes on from JAFGIS010000601.1 coordinate 15,814, forward strand.
GGTTAGCGTGGTGCCCCGCCGGGCGGCTGCCAGCATGTGCTGCATTTCGCGTCGCCCGGGTGTTCCTGGCGGCAGCTCCGGGAGCGTGGTGGACGCGATGGCCGTGATGGCGCCAATGACGTTGTTGATGTCGTGGGCCACGCCGCCGGCCAGAGTCCCCAGTGCTTCGAGCTTCTGGGCCTGGCGCAGCTGCTCTTCGAGCAGCTGCCTCTGCCGTTCGCTGACCTGATGCTCTGCGAATTCCCGCTCCGCACGGTCGAGCGCCGCCCTGAGCTCACGCGCGCGCTGCTCGTCGCGTCGCCGGAAATCCAGCAGCTTGCGCTGGCCCTTCATCCGTCCGGCGAACACGACGATGGCGAGCCCGGTCGCACCGACCTGCATCATGAGGTAGTCCACGAGAGTGGCGCCGGAACACACGAGCAGCGTCGCCCAGAGCGCCAACGCGTCCGCGGTCGAGAGAATGGCGATCAGCCAGACTGTGGAGACCTCCATGGCGCCCGCTCCGACGGCAATGGCGATCAGGTACTGCAGCTGGGTGGGCTCCCCGTACGCGTAGACGCTGTAGGCCACGTCGGTACTGACGGACACGGCGAGCAAGAAGCCCGCCGGATGGGCCCACGCCAGAGGAACACGTCGCCTGTGGGTGCCCCAGAATACGACCGCCGCGATGGCGAGCCCGACTTGGTCGACCACGAGCACCTGCTTGACTCCCCGAGCGTCGAGTCGCGTCAGGTTGTAGACCGTGAAAGCTGCGAACATCGTCGCGATCAGAGCAGCGAGCCACCGGATCGTCTCGAACAGCACTCCGAGCAATTCCGGGTCGTCGGCAGGGCGAGCGTTCTGCGCCTTGTTCGACGCGGATCCGGACGCCGTGTCCTGGGCCGTCAGCCCGAGCGGCGTGTTCGACGAACCGGACGAAGCGTCGACAGAACGCGGCGCAGACACGGGCGTCGAGCGCTCCGTGGAGCCATTCGTGTCAGCGGTTTGACGCAGAGTGACGGAGGGCAAGGGAACTGACCGTACATACGGTCTGTCTCACCACAAGTTGAGGCAGGGACCGAGTGCGCGAGATCTCGGCGATTTCCGGCAGACGGCTACACCAGTCTCCAATGCTGCAAGCCCTCGATGACGCCATCGGCGTGGCCGGCGCGAGCGAAATGGACGCGAGGGCTGTCGCGAAACGCTTCGAGCTCGGTGTGGTGATTGGCAACAACGGTCGCGAGACAGCGCGATTCGAGCATGGCGTCGTCGTTGCCCGAGTCGCCGGCGGCCATCACGGCGTCGAAGCCGAGGCCGAAGCGGGCCGCGAGGTACTCCGCGGCGCTGCCTTTGGACATGCCGAGGGGCATCAGGTCGAGATGCGGCCCTGCCGGGTAGCCCGACCCGCCGCGCGTCTTTTTCGGCGCTGCCCGCCGCGGCCGACCCATGCTTGACACGCTCCGCCGCTGGCGCTCTACTGGCCGATCAAGTAGCCTCCTGCGGTCTGTCCCTATGAGCACTCCTCTCGACACCATCGGCCTGGTTCAGGGTGAGACGCTTGCGGGCAAGTACCGCATCGACGAGGTGCTCGGCGTAGGCGGCATGGGTCTCGTCGTGGCAGCGCACCACGTCCAGCTCGACGAGCGCGTCGCGATCAAGTTCCTGCTCCCGTCCATGTTGACGAACCAGGAGGCGGTGGCTCGCTTCACACGAGAGGCGCGCGCGGCCGTCAAGATCAAAAGCGAGCACGTCGTTCGCATCTCGGACGTGGCCAACCTCGACAACGGCACTCCCTACATGGTGATGGAGTACCTGCAGGGTTCCGACCTGGGGGCGTGGCTGAAGGAACGGGGGGCTCTTCCCGTCGAGCAAGCCGTCGAGTTCGTCCTGCAAGCCTGCGAGGCCATTGCCGAGGCCCACGTGCTCGGGATCGTCCACCGCGATCTGAAGCCGATGAACCTCTTCGTGATCCGCCGTCCGGACGGCATGCTCTCGGTGAAGGTGCTCGATTTCGGGATCTCCAAGGTGGTGCGGCCCGGTTCATCTGCTTCGGAGATGTCCATGACGAGGACATCGACGATGATGGGCTCGCCGCTGTACATGTCGCCCGAGCAGCTCCATTCCAGCAAGGACGTGGACTCGCGGACGGACATCTGGGCGCTCGGAGTGATCCTGTACGAGCTTGTCACCAGGGAGCCGCCGTTCTTCGCGGAGGGCGTCGCCGAGCTCGTGACGAAGATACTGACGGTGCCGCCGGCACCGCTCCGGAGCAAGCGGCCCGACGTGCCGGCGGCTCTCGAGGCGGTCGTCCTGAGGTGCCTCGAGAAGGACAGGACCCGACGTTTCGAATCGGTGGGGGAGCTGGCGGGTGCGCTGCAACCGTTCAGTCCTCGCCGTGCGAGGCTGTCACTCGAACGAATTTCGGGAGTGATGCGCTCGGCTGGGCTTTCGGCGAGCGTCCTGGCAATGCCCCCGTCCTCCGACTCCCTCGGCCAGGGTACGGGTAGGACGCAAGGCGCGTGGGGGCGGACGAGTCCTCCGAGCGTGACCGGGAGAAGGACGTTGCTCGTGGGCGTCCTGCTGGCTGCGCTCGCCGTTGGCGCCTACCTGGTCTTCGGGCAGCCCGGCCGCGGCGGCGCTCCCGCCGCGTCGCAGATTGCTAGGGAGGGCACGGTCACGGTGGCCGCCGAGCCAGCCGCCGCTGACCCCAGTGAGCGAACCGTCCCTGGGCCCATCGAGCCGGCGCGTTCTGCGCAGCGGGGCATCACCGTGACGCCGGCGGGATCCGCAGCAGCGAGCGCGACACCGGCGACGAGTACTGCGGCGGCCGTGCCAGCGGCCCAGACGGGCCCTGCCCGAACCGAGGCGCCGGAGGGGACACCCCGGCGCCAACCCGCCGCACCGCGGCCCGTTGCGGCCCGCCCAGCCAAGCCGCGCCCCAAAGCGTCGCTCCCGGCGGCTCCCAAGCCCCAGCCGACAGTGGTAGTGAAACCAGCTGCGGAGAAGCCAAGACCGAGCAGTGCATTCGACGATCGACAGTAGGTGCGGCATGAGACAACGAGTCGTGCTTTCGGTTCTGCTGGCAGGGTTGTGCTGGGGCATAGAGGCTCTGGCCCAGCAGACTCCGGAGAA
>JAFGIS010000602.1 GCA_016929495.1 Polyangiaceae bacterium
AACGCTTGCGCGACGAGAGGGCGAGCGCACTGTCATTGCCGAATGCGGCATAACCCACGTCCGTGGTGCGAGGCACATCCCTCGGATCGACCGGCTCCGAGTTCGTGGGCAGGTGCACGAAGAGATCACCGTCGAGGCTCGTGCGCTCGCCGGCGAGGGAGAAGACGACCGGTCCTGCGGGGCTCCCTAGCGCATGTCCGCGCAGGCGCGACTGGCGCGCGCGAAGCAAGCGCCGGGCGAGCTCCGAGTCCGGAGGCGTCCCACGTAGCGCGGACAGCACAGCTTCTGGCGGCAGAGAGCCAGAGCGTCCCACCAGCCTGTCGAGCGTGCCGTGGGACCAGGTGCCGAGCCCCGCCTGCCGAACGGCCCGTGCGACCACGGCCGCAGCTTCGAGTTCCCGAGGGTTCAGCGTCGGCCCGTTCTGGTCGATGCCAACGAGCACGAGGGCCTGGCGTTTGAGCCAGGTGACCGCGCGGTAGTAGTACTGGAGTCGTTCCTCCTTGAGATAGTGTCCCCGCGGAACGTAGTACTCGGGACGATCGGTTCGTTCTCGATCGAACAGCGAGAAGGTTTCGGTTTCCGAGCCTCGGCCAAAGGTCAGCCGTTCGACGAGACTCCAGGCAAGAGGCGTGCGCTCGGCCCGCTTCGCCGGCAGCTGCTTTCCGTGGGCGAGGCTCGCTGCCACGGTGAGATACACATCCAGGTCATCACATACCGCGCCATCGCGGGCCGTGTTGGCGACGGCTCGCCGCAGAGCGTCGAGCCAGCGTATCAGGTCCGGGGCGAGGCGCTCCTGTTCGAGGATCCCGATCGCTTCCTCGAAGGATCGGTGGATGGGATGGGCGAAGGAATCGACGGTCACCCAGACCGGGAGATCGGCTTCGAAGAGGTCGGCGTATCCGGTCAAGAAACCATCGAACGTCGGCTTCTGGACCTCCACGAAGCCGGTGCTGAACAGCCGGTGCTGGGCCGACGGGCTCAGCGAGAAAAGCGGGTTGTTCGTGACGAGATCGAGGTGGCGGACTGCTTCGGGCGCGGTGGGGGCCAACGGTCCAGGTTCGAGTCCGGCAGTAGCGACAGCCCCTTCCGATGCGGCGGGAGCCGCTGGTCCAGGCTCGAGTCCGGCAGTAGCGACAGCCCCTTCCGATGCGGCGGGAGCCGCTGGTCCAGGCTCGAGTCCGGCAGTAGCGACAGCATCCTCCGAACCCCTGTCGAGCCGCGGTGTTTCGCTCACAGCCGAGAGCGGGCGTGGAGCCGAGCCCGAACAGCCCAGCAGGATGAGTCCACCCAGTGTGCATGCGAAGCGCGTCACCTCTTCTGGGGACAGCTCTGCTCGGTGGAAGTTCCACGGGCGCAGCCTGCCGTTCAGCTGATGCCCCCATCACGTACGCTGTTGCGCGTCCCGGCGGGTTCGGCTCGCCTCGCTCGCCTGCACGCGCCGGGGGCCCGCCTTACCCCGCGCTTCCGCGCGGGCCGGGGGCCCAACCCTATGAACTTCGAGCTGTCGCGGCGTGCGCGGCCTCTGTTGCCAATCAAGGGTCCCGCTATCCGCTCTTCGCCTACCTCGGCCCCTTTCCGGCGACGCGGGCACGTCTGGTATCTTGTCGGAATGGCATTCACGTTAGCAGGTCGCCCCGGCGCGCGACGCCGTCTCGGTCCAGTCGCAGGTATGGTCGTGCTTCTGGGGTCTCCCATCGTCGGCTGCTCGTCGGACGAGTCCACCAGGTCTCTCGCAACGAGCAAACGCGCGCCTCCCGAGGGAGGCAGCACCACGGGTGGAACGATCGCCCCGACGTGCGAGGCCGGCTCGAGCAGCGGTGCCGTGCACGAACCCGAGTTCTGGCAGAACCTGCGCGGACAGACGGGTTGGTTTGCTTCGCCGATCGTCCAGGACCTCGACCAGGATGGCAAAAACGAGCTCGTTGCGGCCTACTACTCCGTTTTTGTGTTCGATTCGAAAGGACAGCTGCTGGCGAAGATCGAGGGCAACGGCGGCCGCGTCTATGCGCCGCACATCGTGGCAGATCTCGAAGGCGACGGTGTTACCGAGATCGTTTTCGGCAATGGCGCCGAAGTCCTCGCTTACGAATGGGTCGATGGCGCCGCGCGAGAGAAGGAGGGCTGGCCGGTGAGCGTCGACGGCGCCGGCAGTGATCCCGAGGTGCGCGGCATGGCCGCCGGGGACCTCAACGGCGACGGTAGCCTGGAAATCGCGGTGACCACGACCGAGACCGAGGACGAAGAGGAGGGCGGCTCGCAGGTCTGGGTGTTCAATGCGTCCGGATCTCTGTATCAGCCGAAGGGGCTGTCGTACGACGCCTGGCCGCGCTACAACGCCAAGTCGGGCGAGGGCAACGACGCTGACCGCAACGGGCAGGGGCACCACGGTTTTGGCTGCTACGGTCTCAACGTGGGCATCGGCAACATCGACGACGACAGCGAGCTCGAGCTCGTCGTCACCTACGACAACCACCACATCCAGGCCTTCGACCACGACGGTGTCGCCATCGATGCATCCCCGTGGTTCACCAATCGAGCCAGCGAGTACGCCGGGGAGCGGATGACGTGGGGCCAGTTCATTCGCTGGGCTGATCCAGACGTGGAGCGGGCGCACTACCACGACCACGAGGGGGATTGGCCGGGCCCGTCCGAAACCGAGTGGCTGCAATGGACGCAATCGCCACCGAGCGTCGTGGACCTCGACCTCGACGGGAACAGCGAGGTCATCGGAGTTCCGAACATAGAAATGCACGAGCCGTACGAGACTCAAGCCTGGGGGCTGTTCGTGCTCGAGGGCGCCCATGGCGACGGCAGCCGCTCGGCCATGCGCAAAGCCGGTTGGGAAGTGCTGCCGCGCGGCGATCGACCGGTCGAAGTCGACGGCTGGTACCCTCCGGGCGGCGTGCCGGCCATCGCTTTCGCCAACCTTCTCGGAGATGCGCGACCGGAGCTCGTGGTATCGCTCAACGATTGGTTCATGCACGCGTTCGACGCGGACGGCAATGAGCTCTGGCGCTTCAACTACGGCCACGACAAGGCCATCATGTTCGCGTCCGAGGCGGTCGTCGCGGATCTCAACCAGGACGGAGCGCCGGAGGTGCTGTTCACGACCTTCGGCGACCCGGATGAGCTCGACTCAGGCCACCTGATCGTGCTCGCGTCCAACGGAGAACTCTTGCACGACGTGTCGCTGCCGAACCCCGACAATGCCCGGAACGGCAACGGCAATGGCGCCCCCGCCGCCCCGACCGTCGCGGATCTGAACGGAGACGGCGAGCTCGAGATCTTCGTCCAGACTTTCGAGCACGGCCTGGACGTCTTCCGGGTACCCGGCTCGTCGGACCGTTGTATTCCGTGGCCCACGGCGCGCGGCGGGCCGCTCAGGATGGGCCAGCCGAGCGCCGAGTAGAGGTCATTCCGTCCCGACCACAGCGGCCAGAGAAACCATGGATCCCGCGTTCAGCGCGATCGCTTCACGAATACCTGGCAGCGGTTCAGGGAGTCCAAGTACACATCGGTGCTGAGGTCGAGCCCGAAGGCCTCGAAGACGGTCGGATAGGTGCCCTGCCAGTTGTGGGTGCGCCGGGAGCCGAGCAACGACGGCCCCCAGACCGCGGCGGCATACCCGATTCGGGGGCGACTCCAGTCCACGAGGGCGAAGAAGCCGTCCTTCTTGAGAACGCGGCTGGACTCACCGAGCATATCTGCTCGCACGTCGTCCGGCAGCGCGTGAAGCACCTGGCACATGCAGATACCATCGACGGAGCTCTCCTCGAAAGCCAGCTCTCGAACCGACCCTTCGCGAAGTTCGATGGATACCGGCGATGACAGGACCTTCTTCTTTGCCCGTTCGAGCTGGCGCGCCGACGCGTCAATGCCGATGATTCGGCCCTGTCCGTCCATCCGATCGGCTACTGCCAACGTCAACGACGCCGTACCACACCCCAGGTCGAGCAGGGTCATGCCCGGCCGAACCGGGATGGCCATCGCCGCCCGCCGATAGAACGCGGGGCCATAGCCCGTGCATCGCGCCACCCAATCATAGACCGGACCACCTATGAATCCATTGAAGAGCTCGCGTGTTTCCGTCATCGCTCTGTTCTCGCTCTCCGTGTTTGTCCGGGACGATCGGACAATAGCACTCGACCTATCCTCTGCCCCGTTTCGATTGGGCCGAGCTCGAAACCCTCATCCAACGCGTCCTGTCCCCGAGACAGGGCACCGGCGCTTCGGAGGCGAGTGTGCGACGAGGTCGAAGAGCCGCTCGCGCAGCACCGCGCCGGCGAGGCGCGACTCGTCCAGCATCCTACGTAGCTCGTCTGGTGTGTAGCCGGCATCGATGCCGCCGCACGCGTCTCGGGGCAGGGCGGGGCGCTCGGATGCGGCGGCGTTTGGCGGCGCTATCGTCGGCAGATCCCGACGACCGTCGTCGGGGTGAGGCGTCGCAGCACAATGCCATCGCCCAGTTCGCCGTTGGCGGCCCTACCCCAGCAGCGCACGCCACCGGCAGTGGTCAACGCGCAGGTGTGAGCCGAGCCCACCACGACGGCAGCAGCGCCCGTCATGGCATCGCTCGTGGGTGGGGTCGAGCGGTTGGTGGTCGTTCCGTCGCCCAGTTGACCAAAGAAGTTGTCGCCCCAGCAACGAACACCGCCGGTCTCCATCAATGCACAGGTGGTGTTGCCTGCGGCGTCAATGGCAACAGCGCTCGTGAGCACGTCTGCTGTGGGAGGGCTTGCACGATCGGTGGTGGTGCCGTCACCCAGCTGCCCAGCCACGTTCGAGCCCCAGCAGCGCACGCCACCGGTCGTCAAGAGCGCGCACGTGTGACCCTCCCCTGCCGCGATGGCCTGAACACCCGTGAGCATGTCCGTCTCCGGTACAGTCTCGCGATCCGTCGTGGTGCCGTCGCCCAGCTGGCCCCGGTTGTTCCTACCCCAACAGCGGACGCCGCCCGTGCCCATCAGGGCGCACGTCCAGGTTTCTCCTGTAGCGACCGCCTGGACGCCATCAAGCACGTCGCTTGCGGGTGGCATTTCGGGATCCCCCTCGGGCTCCTGGCCGATCTCGCCATAGGAGTTGTCGCCCCAACAGCGGAGACCGCCGGAGGTCATGACCGCGCAGATGTGGTTGCCCCCCGTTGCCAGGTCACGAACTCCGGTCAGGATGTCGCTCGCTGGGGGCGAGAGAACGTTCTTCGCCGCAGCACTGATCAGACTCAGAATGCCACGGCCCCAGCAGCGCACGCCCCCGGTCGTCGTCAGCGCGCAACTGACGTGGCCTCCAGCGGCAACGGTCTGCACCTCGCTGAGCACGTCACTGTCCGTTGGCGCGGTCCTCACCTCCCCGGTGCCGTCTCCGACCGAGCCGGATGTGTTCTCGCCCCAGCAGCGAACCGTACCGCTGGTCGTTACCGCACAAGTGTGCCTGTCCCCTGCCGACAGAGTACGGACGCCAGCGAGTACGTCACTCGTTGGCGGGGTCGTGCGGTACAGGCCGACCCCGTCGCCGAGTTGGCCCTGTCTGGTCCTGCCCCAACACTTTGCGCCGCCGCCAACCATGAGCGCGCAGGTATGCGCGGCACCTGCCGCAATGGCCTCGGCGCCAGTCAGCACGTCGCTAACAGGCGGGCTCGCGCGGTCCGTCGTCGTGCCGTCGCCCAACTGACCGTCTTCGTTCTTGCCCCAACAGCGCACGCCTCCAGTGGTCATCAGCGCACAGGTATGCGACGTGCCAACGGCAACGGCCTGAACACCGGTGAGCACCTCGCCCGTGAGCTGCGGATCTTCCGAAGGAGAGCCAGTGCCCAGCTGGCCACTGCGGTTCGAGCCCCAGCAGCGCACGCCACCGGTCGTGGTCAGCGCGCAGCTGTGGCTGATATGCCCACCCATGGCGAGAGCTTGGATGCCGGCAATGAGGTCGGTGGACGGAGGACTCAATCTGTAGGCAACGTCCGAGCCCTCACCCAGCTGGCCACTGTAGTTGTCGCCCCAACAGCGAACACCCCCGGTCTGCATCAGCGCACAGCTGAACATGCTGCCAGCGGAAACAGCCTGTACTCCGGTGAGTATGTCGGTGTTCCCGGGGCTGAGGCGCATGTCCCTTGTGCCGTCCCCGAGCTCACCGGAGATGTTGTTGCCCCAACAGCGAACGCCGCCGGTCTTCAGCACCGCGCAGGTATGACCGCCGCCCGGGGCAACGCTCTGCGCACCGGTGAGCACGTCTTGGGTGGGCGGGACCGAAGTGCTCGTTTGCGTACCATCACCCAGTTGGCCGACGCTGTTGTTGCCCCAACAGCGGACAGCACCGGTGTTCAGCACCGCACAGGTGTGGCCACCGGTTGTTGCGACGGACTGTACACCACCCAACACATCGGCAGCAGTCGGAGTCGAGCGGTCCCTCGTGGTGCCATCCCCCAGCCGTCCGTCCGCGTTGCTGCCCCAACAGCGGACACCTCCTTCGACCGTGAGCACGCAGTTGTGCATCTGGGCGGCCACGATGGCCTTGGCCTCGATTGCGCCCGGGGACCCGCAGGGAGGCGCACCGGCATCGGAGGCCGGACTCGCGCCAGCAGTTGCTGGTACGCCCCCAGCCGCAGTCACACCACCGGAGCTCCCCATGCCGGCCAGTGTCGGCCCGACGGGGTCGTCCCCAACGTTTCCTCCTGCACCGCCCGTGACCGGGTCCGTCCGGGTGGCAGCCCCAGCTCCGGCGTTGCTGACGCTCGGGGCAGCGCCGCTGCCGCCGCTGGTTTGCTCGCCGCCGCTCGCCGGTCCGTCCCCAGCCGTGTTGGCGTCCGACGCAGCGCCGGCGCTGCCCCCCGTGGCACCAGCAACACCTCCCGAGGCCCTGTCCGCGCGAGCACTCGCGCCCCCATCCACACAAAGCTGCAGATCGTGACACGCAGCGTCGAGGCTGCCGCAGACGGCTTCTTCACCGAAGCCAGCGCAGTCGGCGTCGCTTCCACAGGTCTGCGTGCATTGGTTGCAGAGGCAAGTCAGCGCGCCGCACTCGACGTCGCTGTGACAGTCCTTGAGCCAATTGGTGTTGGTGTCCGTGACCCCTCCATCGCTCGCCCCTCGGCAGGCGATGAAGCCGACGAAGACCAACGCGGAAGTGGCATAGGCAGAAGTCTTCATGATTCCTCGCAGGGGGTCGGCTCGCCAGAGTCCAGCGTGTTGCTCGGACCCTCGGGCTCGTGGGCGCCCGGCGTGACGTTCTGGCCGAAGTAGAACGTCACCCGGTCAGCTCCCTTGGGGGGAGGCACCCTACGATTGTGTTCCGCCACGCGTTCCCACAAGGGATTGGCCTCATCGCGGAATCGCCGCAGCAGTCCGTAGACTTCGTCCTGGTGGGGGTGCTCGTCGTGGACCGTGAAGGTCAAGGTGGTGCCGCCGATGACATCGCCGGTCTTCGCGCTGGCTTGGTTGATCTTGGCGGCGATGGCCGTCGTCACTGCGCGGAAATGGTCGCACACCGCCGCTTCCCAACCCTCTTCCGCGCCGAC
>JAFGIS010000603.1 GCA_016929495.1 Polyangiaceae bacterium
AGAGTCTTGACCATTTCTTTCCCTGGCAGCGCCGCCTCGCTGCCGCCTGTGGCGCGATACGGAGCTTGGCGCTGTTGACCGCGATCTGCTGCGTGGCCACGCCGCTCGGCGGCTGCCTAGGCGAAAAGAGCGACCGCTGCTCCTGGGGCGCCTACTGCCCGCCAGGCAAGGTGTGCGACGAGGCGCACCGCTGGTGCGTGCTGCCCTCCCAGCTCAACTCTTGCAGGGACCTCGATGACGGCGCGCCCTGCACCGTCGCCGGGGCCGTGGGTGTCTTTTTCGTGTCCCTCCGGCAAGCATGCGTGAATTCCCGCTACGCCCTGGGCTAGGGTCATAGGCCAACCACCTGAAACCAGGAGGAAGGCCCGTGAGCAGACCCAAATTGCCCGTTTCCGAGGAAATCCAAGCGCTGAGCCGACGCGTCGAGCGCTGGCGCCGGACCCGCACGAGGCGCTCACCCATGCCGGCGGAGCTGTGGGATGCCGCTGTTGCGGCGGCCGGGACCCACGGGGTGTCCGCTGTCGCCCGGGGGGCGGGCATCGGGTACGCGAGCCTCCGCCAGCGGTACGGGGCCGGGGACGCGACAGGGCGGGAGGAGGCGCAGACCCCGGCAGGGTTCGTGGAGCTCGAGCCGATGTCCACCTTCCGTGACCTGTTCGCCGTGCCTCCGTCTGGTGCCGTTGTTGAGCTCAGCGATGGCTGCGGGGCACAAGTGACCGTCCGGCTCGGCCCGGGTGGCCGCGAGGCCGTGGATGTGTCGGCCATGGTGGCGTCCCTGTGGCGCCGTGAGTCGGGGGGCAGGGAGGTATGATCCAGATCACCCCGCAGATGCGCGTGCTTGTGGCCGTGGAGCCGGCGGACTTCCGCCGGGGCATCGATGGTCTCGCACGGCACTGCCGGGCCGTGCTGGATGAGGACCCCTTCAGCGGGGCGCTCTTCGTTTTCCGTAATCGACGCGGGACGGCGCTGAAGGCGCTCGTCTACGACGGTCAGGGATTCTGGCTTTGCCACAAGCGTTTTTCGAAGGGGAAGTTTCGCTACTGGCCCGTCGAGGGAGGAGGGAGTGCGACGACGCTTGCAGCCCACGAGCTGCAGGTGCTTCTCTGCGGCGGCGACCCTGGCGCCACGCATGCACAACCGATGTGGCGCCCCGTGAGGATGGCTGTGTAGTGTCCCATCGAGCCGCACAAGAAAACACTTGCGTTCGGTTATCGGCTCTGATAAGCAGAGGGAATGGAGCCGGTACTCACCTTTCGTGGCCGCGAGATCTCGACCGAGGACGTGGCCTTCATCCGAGAGTTTGTGGCGAGCCGCCCCGAGGCAAGTCGCTGGGCCCTGTCTCGCGAGCTGTGCCAGGCGTGGGGCTGGGTGCAGGAAAATGGCGCGCTGCGGGATCAGCTCTGCCGTTCCTTGATGTTGTCCCTGCATCGAGGCGGTTACATCGAGCTGCCGCTGCCGAGGCGCCAGCCGCGAAATCCACTGGCCCATCGGCCGACACCAGCGCCCGTGGTGGTGGACGAGACCCCCATCGTCACGAGCCTTGGAAGCCTGGGGCCGTTGACGTTCAGCCAGGTCCACGGCTCGCCCGAGGAGCTGCTCTGGAACGGCCTGGTGCAGATGCACCACTACCTCGGCTACACGCAGCCGGTGGGCGAGCAGCTCAAGTACCTGGTCCGTGCGGGGGAGCGCCCCGTGGCCTGCGTGTCCTTCTCGTCGGCCCCGCGACACCTCGGGCCACGAGATCGTCACCTCGGATGGTCGGCCGAGTCGCGTCGTCGAAACATCCGGTTCGTGGCCTACCACAGTCGTTACCTGATCATGCCCTGGGTACGAGTGCCCCACATGGCCTCGCATGTGCTCGGCCGCCTGACCCGAGGGCTCTCTGCGGATTGGAAACGGACCTACGGCCACCCAGTGTACTTCGTTGAGACCTTCGTGGACCCGAGCCGCTATCGCGGCACCTGCTACTACGCAGCCAACTGGGTCCATCTTGGCCAGACCACGGGCCGTGGCAAGGACGACCACACGAATCGCCCCAACCGCCCCATCAAGGACGTGCTGGGATATCCGCTCACGAAACACTTCCGTGAGCTCCTGTCGCGTGCAGCATGAGGCGCGGAGCAAAGACGGCGAGGAAGAAAAGTCGCGACGTTCCTCTCGAGGAGTTGAACGGGATCCTTGCGCGGACGCGATCCGTCCTGAGCAAGGAAGATCAGCAGACGCTCGAAGAGGCGGTGGACACCCTCGCCGTCCTCACCGTGGAGCTGGAGAAGAAGGGCACATCGATCCGTCGCCTTCGGCAGATGCTCTTCGGAGCGCGCACGGAAAAGACCAGCACCATCTTCAAGGACGAAGACCTGCTTGGCGAGCAGGCGCCGGGCAGCGACGAAGTTGCTGGCGACGGAGACGGCGTCGTCTCGGCACCGTCCGCAGAGTCCAAGGCAGCGAAAGGTTCTCGACCGAAGCGCAAGGTCAAGGGGCACGGCCGAAACGGCGCTGCGGACTATCACGGCGCCGAGCATGTGCCGGTCTCTCATCCCACGCTGAAGCGCGGTGATCCCTGTCCAGCCTGCCCGAAGGGCAAGCTCTACCCAGTGAAAGATCCGGCGACCCTGGTGCGCATCATTGGCATGGCGCCTCTCCAGGCCAAGATCTTCGAGCTGGAGCGCCTTCGCTGCAACGCCTGCAATCTGGTCTTCACCGCACCCGCCCCGGAGGGCATTGGGACCGCGAAGTACGACGAGACGGCCACGGCCATGGTCGGGCTGTTCAAGTACGGCACCGGCCTGCCCTGGAACCGCCTCAAGCATGTGCAGCGCTGGCTCGGGATGCCCATGCCCTCCACCACGCAGTGGGAGCTCGTGCGCGATGCGGAGCCGGCCCTCGCGCCGGTGTTCGCGGAGTTGGTACGCCAGGCCGCTCAGGGCCAGGTCGTGCATAACGACGACACCACGATGAAGGTCCTCGAGCTGATGGACGGGGCGATGCCATTCACAGACGAGGCAAAGGCCCGCGCCGCCTCGGACTCGGATCGTACCGGCGTTTACACGACGGGGATCGTCTCTCGGGTGGGAGAGCGTCGCCTGGCGCTTTTCTTCACTGGACCCAGACACGCCGGCGAGAATCTCGAGACCGTGCTCAAAC
>JAFGIS010000604.1 GCA_016929495.1 Polyangiaceae bacterium
CTCGACGCGCAGCGCCGGGCCGAACGGAATGGTTTCGATATGCTCGATTCGACCGAGCGCGGGCGCGGAGGCGTTCAGCCTGCCGAGCCGCCGGGATTGCGCTGACGACGGGGCGGATGCTGCGAACGAGGCAGGGCCGCGAGCGGCGTTCATGGCCTTGCCCCATAGCGACCACGCCTGATCGTGCAAGTCCTTTCTGGGTTCCAGAGCTCGAGACACGCGTCAGCGACTATTGCCTCTCGTCCTGGATCCTTCCCTGGCGCGTGGGCCACGTACCGATCCGAACGGGCCAGTGCTCGGCTGCCCCGAGGCCGCTCTCCGGTAGCGCGGGCCTGCGGGACTGTCATCCGCGTGTTGAACGTGGGGCCGGTGCACACGAGAGCTGCGCTCGTCATGTCGCACCTCTACATCGCCAGAATCCGCGGTCTCCCATGGCTGCGCTGCGCATCGTTCGTTCGACCGGCTGCTCCGCGCGACCGACGCGACGACACTGGGACGTGCCGGCCGTGTCCGCAGGACGACTGCCCTGGAGGCGATCCACTATACCTTGGCCGCGGTCTTCTGCTGGGCCTCGCTCAGACTCATCTGTCCCGGCAGCGCGTGCTCGTAGCGCTTGAGCACGAGATCGATCCCCTCGCGGATATAGACCGCAACCGGCACCTTGGTGCGAGTGTGCAAGAGGTGAAGACGTTCGTTCTGTTCCGGAGTGATGTACACGGTAGTGGAGATCTTTTTGCGTGACATTGGACTCGCACCCCGGACTTGGTTAACAGCCGTTACATTAGATTCCCATACGTGCAATGTCAATCCAGTTTGCAGAGGCAAACCTGCAATAAAACTAATGATTGCAAATATTTAGATATATGGTCAACACAGGGGTTCGGCCCGAGAAAGGGAACCGTGCGCCGGTCTGTCCAATGGGCGGCTGACCGGCCACAAGCTGGCGCTATCCCAACGACGTCAGTTGGGTCGCGCGATGCCGCCAGCGGCGCCGCGCGTCGTTTGCGCGACGCGCTGATTCGATGGCACGGCCAGTCTGGCGTACTGAGCCCTGCTCGGCGCGCCTGCCGCCGTCCCTGTGTCCCACGGATCCTCACCCGGTGTCAGCCCGTTGTCGCTCCGAGTCGGTCCTCCAAAAGCCGCCGCGGACCCTTTCGTCGGTCCGGCCTGCTGAGCGTTGAGAGCCAAAGCGGCCACTCGCTCGGTGGATGTCGAGTCTCGAGGCCCACTGATCCCGGCGTCGGACCGGGACCGCGCTTCAAGGGTGAGCTGCTCGCCGAGGGGTGGTACAGTCGTCCGACCGCCGTGCACATTCGATTGCAGGCCAAGTCGGCCTCTCGCGTCAGTTGTTCCGCCGAGCCTGCCGTACGAACCCGGTCAGTCATCGTGCCACAACCAGCTTCGACCGAGCGAGTTTCACTAGCCGCAAACGAGCGCAGGTCGCTGATGGAGCGCCACGCAGTGCCCGCCAAGGTTGCGAATGGCTGTGCGGTCCTCTTGTTGTGCGCGTGGCCAGCGGGCCTTGGTGGTTGCGCCAGCACCGCGGCTACGGCGTCAGTGCACAATGGCGGCGAGGGCGCCAAGAAGGCCACGTTGGTGATGCACGAGCCCTGCGACCTGAATGCGTCGGACGCGCAACGGCGGGATGCGAACGGGGATGGCCGCGCTGACATTATCGCGACCGGCAAGTGCCGTGCCTACGATCTGAACTTCGACGGAAAGGTCGACTCCTGGGCGTACCTGGATGATCAGAGCCGAGTCCGGCGCTACGAACTCGACTTTGACCGTGACGGCAGTCTGGACGAGATCCAGCTCTACCAGAACGGGGAGCTCATTGAGAAGCAGCGTTGCACGGCTCGGCGCAACAGGCTGGACACCTGGGACAAGTACCAACGCGGCAAGCTCGTGCGCACGGAGCGGGACGCCAACGGCGATGGCATCGTCGACCAGTGGTGGGAGTACCCGACGCCAGGCTGTCCGGTGATTCGGTCCGACCTGGACCGAGACGGCAAGCCTGATCCCGACACAGCGGTCGACTACTGCAAGGAGACCGGCTACACGCCGCCTGAGCGTGGCGGCAGCAGCGCAGCCGGTACGAGCCCATCGTTCGAGCGCGCTGGCTCGACGCCCCAGGAAGTGCAGAACCAGGCCGCTCAGGGGCCCGAGTCGGCTTCGCCGCCACCGAAAGCCAACGAGAAGAAGCCATGAAAGGCCGCTTCACCAAAGGACTGCTGGGCCTCGGTGTGCTCCTGGGGCTGGCACTGGCCGCTCTGCACGCGTGTGGGGGCTCGGGTCCGGAGGCCGGTGCGCCCAAAGGCGGGGCGGTGCTCCCCCCTCAGAGCCCAGCGGGTGTCGGCGACCAGGCCCGTTGCCAGTTCGAGGGTCGATCCGACCGCGAAGCGGTCGAGACCGCGGGCCCAGGAGCGATGCGGCCGAACATCCGCCGCGTATACGCCATCGTCGGAGAAGGAGAGGCTCGGCGGCGGGTGATCAGCTGTCGAGAAGTCGACACCAATCTCGACGGCGTTTTCGATGTGGTCAGGACCTACAACGACCTCGGCGAGTCCGCGGAGGAGTCCGTCGACAGCAACTTCGAAGGCCGGTTCGACACCTGGCACACGTTCACCAAAGGGCGCATTACCAAGACGCAGATCGACAACAACGGCGACGGGCGTCCGGATGAGTCACGCTACTACATCAAGGGGAAACTCAGCCGCGTGCAGCGCGACACCAACCACGACGGCGCACCCGACGTCTGGGAGGTGTACGACAACGGTCACCTTCAGCGCATGGGCGAGGATCTCGACTACGACGGCCACGTAGACCGCTGGAATCGAGACGAGATAGCCGCCAGGCTCGCTGAGCAGAGAGAGCGCGAGGAAGAAGAGCAGCAGGAACAGCAGACCCAGGCCCCCAAACCCGGAGAGCCCGTGGACGCGGGCGTGACGGATGCGCGTGTGAGTGCGCGCAATCGCTGACGGAGAGCTTGGAGCAACGGCTGTCTTCGGGCCAGTGGCGCCTCGCAACCGGTATGGCTCAACAGCGGCTGCAGAAGATCTTGGCTCGAGCTGGCGTTGCCTCTCGGCGCAAGGCGGAGGAGCTGATCGAAGCGGGACGCGTGCGGGTAGACGGCCGCGTGATCGACCAGCTCGGTGCCAAGGCCGATATCCGACGGCAGCGTGTGGAGCTCGATGGTCGGCCGCTCCAGCCCGAAAGGCTGACGTACGTTGTCTTGCACAAACCGAGGGGCGTCGTCACGACGCTTCGTGATCCTGAGGGACGGCGCACCGCAAGTGACCTCGTGCGAGGTCTGGCGGTCCGGGTCGTACCAGTGGGTAGACTCGACTACCAGACGAGCGGCGTTCTGTTGATGACCAATGACGGGGAGCTATCCGCGGCGCTACAGCATCCGCGTACGGGGGTTCCCAGGGTTTACGTCGCGAAGGTACGCGGCAGCGTCACCGACGAGGCGTTGCGGACGTGGAACCAGAGCATCGAAATCGACGGTCGCAGAACCTGCCCGGCCATGGTCCGGCGGCTCCGCTACGACGGCGACAAGACCTGGCTCGAGATCACCTTGTCCGAAGGCCGCAACCGCCACGTTCGTCGTTTGGGAGAGGCGGCCGGGCAGCCCGTGCTGCGACTGGCACGAACGAGCTACGCCGGTGTCACTGCTGACGGTCTGTTGCCTGGGCAGTGGCGTCCCCTCAGCGTGGACGAGCTCAGCACGCTGCGCCGGGCCTACGGAGTGCCGAAGCACGTTCATGCCCCGGCACTGGCAGCCAAGAGTCCACCGCGGCGTGCGCTTCACCGCCCTGCGCAGCCCGCATCGCACAGGCGGAGTCGCCGAGGCTCGAAGAGCGCCCCAGAACGTGAGCAAACAGGGCGTGCGGCAAAGAACCGAAGCCGAACCGGCGCGCCCGATGGGGCCAAGCCGTGTCACGGCAGGGTCCAGTCCCGCTCGAAGAAGCCGGCGCTGAGGAGCTGAGCGGTTCCCAGCAAGGGTTGCCCCGCGCTGTCGGACGCCTTCTCGTCGTACACGACGAAATCCGGCAAAAGCCGTGGCAGTGATAGCGACCGGAACAGCCCCTCCACCGTCGGGGCCGTGAGCACGGCGACGTACTGGTTCGGCGTTCGAGGGTTGGGAAATATGAACACGGCGCCCACGTCCTGGCCCGAGTAGCAGCGCTGACGCGTGCACACGCGATCCGATTCGGACCAAATCGGCAGCCGGCCAGACAGGGAAGCCAGCACGCTGTTGTCGCGGGGTGTTCCGACGACGAACAGCCCGTGGCCACGCTCGGCGGTATCGGTCAGCTCGAAATCGGCCATCACCGGATAGGCGAGGTCGACGCCCCATCCGGCGTCGGACCAGGCCCTCGCGAGTTCGCGATTCGCACGGAGCGTCGATGCGGCGCCGGTTCCGTACACGAACACGAGCGGCCCCGCGAAGATGTCGTGCAACGGCCCCTCGAGCCCGCTGCGCTTCTCTCCGGGAAGCGTAGATGGGCCTTTGCGCCAAACGCCGTTCACCCGTCGCGCTGCGATCTGTTCGTGCGGGGCGTATCGCAGCGTCGCGGCTCCCAGATCGACATCGATCGAGTGGTCCGCGGCGAGCGGTGCCGGCTTGCGCGCGATCTCGAATCCCATCACACCTTCTGCGTGTACGCGTAGGTGTTCGCTATCGACGGCTTCGGCCTGGAGCTGGCCCATGCCGCCCGGGCGCTCGAGGGCAGTGATCTTGAGCCAGCCATGCTGTCCATAGCGCAGAGCGTCCGTTTTGACGGTGACGGTGAGCGCAGCGTCATCGCGCCGTTGCGAGCTGAGCCAGCGCCAGAGCCGCGCTCGATGGTAGGCGACCTTCCAGACGGAATGCCCGGTTTGGGGCCAGTCCGCCCTGATGGAATAGCCGAGCTCACGATAGCGGTCGACGAGCACGCGGGAGTTGGCGAGCGGCTTGTCTTCGGTTCCGTGCGCGACATACAGGGGAAGCGCTCTTCCGTTCTCCGCCCAGTCCACGGGGGACCAATGCCGCATCAACCCCTCTTCCCAGGCTTGCACTGGCTGTCCAGCTACGTCTCGCCGCAGGAAGTAGCTGTGGTATCCACACAAGGGCGCGGCTGCCGCAAAGAGCTCGGAGTGCTTGAGAGCGATCTCCGCTGCCCCTGTGCCTCCCATCGACACGCCTGTGATCGAGACTCGGCCGGGGTCGATGGGATAGGTGTGCAGAAGCCACTCGAGGCTGTCGAGCACGTCGTACTCGCCCGGACCACGGTAGAAGCTGTTGCCGTAGGCGTTCGGGGCTGCGACGAATCCCGCGACGCTCGCGTGCGGCAACTCCGAGTCGGTATCGAGGAATGCGCGCATGATGCCCCGGGGACTGCCGCGGTACCCGTGAAGGGCCAGCACCAACGGGTAGCGAACCGGCGCACCACGGACGTATTCGCGCGGCACATGGACCAACATGGGCGCTGGTCTTCCGTCGAGGTCCGAGAAGCGGCTGAGCTCGACCAGCCCGATATTGTCCAGCGGATCCTCGTGTCGATCCAGAAGCTCGACGAACTTCACCAAACGACCGCTCGAGCGACCAACGGCTGTCAGGCTCGTGGCAGGGTCCGCGCTGGCTTGCGAGACCTCGCTCGTGAGCCGCTCGAGCGTAGCCAGGGCGACTCCGGGATCCGCAAGGAAAGACATGGCTCCGGACCGAATCGCCGCGCCCGCCTTGCGTGCCCGGGCCACCGCGGAGACCGCGGCAGGGCTCAGGTGGAGTCGGCCGCTGGTTCGTGCCGTTCCGACGCGTGCTCGGATCTCGAGTGTCTGCTCGCGACTGACCCTGACCAGCGGCAAGCGCACGGAAAGCGGGCTCGTCGACCGTTCGCCGACCGGCACACCACCGGCGCGGAACGTCCGGGTGACCCGGCCGGCAGGCGTGACCAGATCCACGGCCGCGGTCGTGTCTGCGTCGCGGGGCGCCCCGCGCTTGTAGGAAAGCTTCACCGAGGGCTCATAGCCCGCATCGCCCAGGCCTGGTCGGATCTCCAGCGACAGCATGGTCCCGAGCAGTCGTGCGCGGTCGACTTCGGTCGTGCCAGGCAGCTCCACACGAACACCGACGGGCGGCATGAACGTCGGACGTTCGAGCAGTCGGACGGCGCACGCCCAGGACTCGCCTCTGCGCCGGAACGCGAGCAGCACGGTGTGCCGTCCCGGCTCGACGCGAAGATCGACCACGTCCCACGATCGACCGCGAACTCGGGCGCTGTCACGTGACCAGACCGTGCGTCCGTCCAAGGTGGCGTGGACGGAGCCGTCTGCCGAGACCAGCAGCAGTCCGTCGAAGCCGTGTTGAGCGACGAGGACTGCGCCGAAGAATATCGTGGAATCCGCTCTGACGCCCGCGCCCCGACTGAGGTCGAAGGAACCGTCGCTGATCTCCACCAGCCGCCAACGGGTCCATGGGGCACCCGGCCAAGGGGCCCCGAGCCGCGGCTCCATGGAGCGCGGTTCGAACTCGCGCGCCTGACCGTCAAGCATTGGACCCGCGGACAGCCAGGCTCCGATGTACCCCGAAACGTCGGGCGCGATGCTCAGCTGAGCGGCCGCCGGCCAGGACAGCAGCCACAGTGCCACGGCGGCGAGACACTCGACCGCGAGAATGGGCAGTGCCCGCGATCGCACCATCCTAGCGTTGGCCCTGGACCAGGACGCGTGGACCATCCCGAAACAGGACCGTGATCTTGTCGGTCCCCACGCGTTCCACGACGTAGCCTTCTCCGAAGCGGCGGTGCAGCACCAGCTGGCCAGGCTCGTACTCCTTGTCCACCGAGTAGTGGGTGAACGCGCCTACGGCTTGGCCGACCACATGAGCCTCCCAGTCTGCCAGTTGCCGCAACGCCGAGCGAGACGAGTGCCCGCTCCCTTCCGAGGACGCACGACGGGTAGCGCGCTCGGCGGTCGCTGCGCGCGGCTCCCGCGCGACCGGGCCCGACCGCGGCGGACGGTAGTTGTGCTCGGTGTTGCAGGTCAGGCAGATGACTCGCTTGGGCCGCTTGTCGACCATCGCAACGATGCGATGACCCAGATCAAGGCGGCAGCGGGTGCACCAAGCATCGATTTCGCTTCCCGCGGCAAGTGGCTTTGCGGTCACCGTTCCTCCTTGCCGTGGGGGGCCGCCTGCTCGTAGCCTGGCGAGTCGGCGCGGACTTGCTCCGGCGCCCGGGTTGGTTGTTGGTCGAGCATGGCCTGCGAGCCTCCATCGGCTGCCTGCTGACCAGAGGCGTCCGGCACCGCCGCGGGCTCAATCCGGTCTTGGCTTCGCCCGTCCCTCCGGTGCACGGCCACGTTCGAGTGGATCTGAGGTCTGCCAACCCGGCCTGCCTCATTCGGAACGAAGCGGACCTCGGTCTTGATCTCGAAGGATAGCCGCGTCAACACCTGCGCCAGTTCCTCGGTCAGGTTGGTTCGCTCGAGGAATTCGCGAACCTCCCGGGCGACGACGCGGTACAGGCCATGTTTGGTCTCCTCGAGCTGGGGCAAAATCAAGTTCAGGGTCTCTTTGGGCAACCTGAGATCACCGAGCAGTTGTCGCAGGCTCTCGGGTCCTTCGCTCAGCTTCTCGTAGCCTGCTTCAACGAGCCGGCGTATCACCTCAGGGAGTGCGCGTTCAAGCAGACTTCGCTCGCGCTCCTCGCGGTCGGAGCCCCTATCCGGTGGCTTGTTCACGATGCGGCCAGGTTACGCGTGCGGACCCGGCAGTCAATTCCCGCCGGCTTGGGAGCCAAAGTCGTGCGTTGTGCATGGCGTTCCTCCCTTGTACGTCCCGACCGTCCGGGCTGGTCCGGTGTCCTGAGTCCGTGCCCGGGCGAAGCCGCCCAATCCTGCGGCGAACGCCCCGGATCTGAGCCAACAAACGGGTTGCCTGCTCTTGTTGGAGACAGGGCACCGGGGCGCGGGCTGCGCCAAAAACGGTACTCGCGGCTGGATTTGACCCGGCCGCCTCTTCCCGGCTGGTGTCCCAAGTCCGTCACCGCCTGACTCCCAGGCTAAGATGCCCGCATGAACGACGAGTACGGCAGCCGCCGCGCTGCCCTGCTACGTGCCATGGCGCCAGCCGTGCTGGTAGTGCCTGCGGCGCCAGTCACGCTGCGCAACAATGACGTCGAGCACGAATACCGGCAGGATTCGGATTTCTACTATCTTACTGGCTTCGAAGAGCCCGACAGTGTGCTCGTGCTCAGCAGTTTTCCACGACCCCAGAGCATTGCCTTCGTGAGGCCGCACGACCCAGAACGCGAGGCTTGGGACGGCGTCCGTCTGGGAGTGGAGCGCGCGGGAGAAGTGCTGGGCGTTGACGCTGCCTACCCGTACCCCGAGTTCGCCGAACGGCTTCCGTCCCTGCTCAGTGATCATGACCGGCTCTACTACCGTCTCGGTCTACGCCGCGCGATGGACGACACCGTCCTGCGTGCGATCGACAGCATTCGGTCCCGCGCACGTGCCGGTGCGCGATGGCCGACGCAGATCATCGACCCCTCAGTCTTGGTGCACGAGATGAGGCTCATCAAGTCCCCTAGCGAGCTTGAGGCGATGGGCCGCGCCGCCGAAGCCACTTGCCGCGCCCACAGAGCCAGTATGCGCGCGGCATGCCCTGGGATGTTCGAATACGAGGTCGAGGCCATCCTTGCCGCGGAGTTCCTGCGCGCGGGCTGTCGTCGGACCGCGTACACGCCGATCGTAGCGTCAGGTCCCAACGCGACCATCCTGCACTACCACTCGAACGGCAGACGCATGGGTGACGACGAACTCGTGTTGATAGACGCCGGTTGCGAGTGCTCGTACTACGCGGCCGACGTGACCCGAACCTTCCCGGTCGGGGGTCGCTTCACGTCGGTCCAGAGGGCAGTCTACGACGTCGTGCTCGATGCCCAGATCGCTGCCATCGACGCGGTTCGTCCCGGAACAACGCTCGATGCCATCCACGACGTCACCCGAAGAGTCCTGGTCGAGGGGATGATATCGCTCGGGCTGCTC
>JAFGIS010000605.1 GCA_016929495.1 Polyangiaceae bacterium
CCGGGCCGCCTGCGGCCGGACTCTGAGCGCCTCTCCGAAGGCCGCTTCGGCGAGCGAAACACGCGACAGATCGAGGTGTATGTCGCCGATCAGCGTGTAGGCGTCGACGAGTTCGAGCGCGCTGGCACGGTCTCGAAGCTTCAAGGCCTGTTCGAGCAGCGAGAGTGCGGCAACGTCGTCTCGCTTCGAAGCCCAGCCCAGACGGGCCAGGAGGATACGCGCGCCGATGTGGTCCGGGTTGCGCTCAAGCGTGAGCTTCGCCTGCGCCTGCGCTTCGGCGGCGTTGCCCAGGGCGAACTGCGCGCGAGCCAACCCGAAGGCGGTGCGCGCGCTCCCGTCCCGCTGCGCGGCTCTGCTGAAATACTCGACGGCCGCTTTCGGCTCACCGGCATTGAGCTCCAGTTCGCCTCGCACTACCAGCGCGTCCAGAACTGCGTCCGCCTGCCCTACACGCGCGAGCCGCTGACGTGCTAGCGCCAACCTCCCTTCCGCCGCGGCACGCGTCGCGCCGGCCAGGTTCAGGTAGGGCGTATCGGCGGTGCCGGCCTGCTCGTCAAGCATCACGTCGGCACGCGCCTTGACCGCACTCTCCTCGCGGTACCTGAGTTCGATGAGCTCGCCGACGAACGCTCCGTAGGCCGCGAGACCTCGCACCCGCCGATAGCCGCGCAGCGTACGTTCGACATGACGCATCGCCTCCTCGGCAGACGCCCTGCTGTCACGTCCCAGCGCGAGCCGCGCCGATCGCACCTCGGCGGCAAGCACCTTCTGGTATTCGCCGCGCCTGAGCTGGTCCGTCAGGAAATAGATCCCATAGGGGCCCAGCGAAGGCACGAGCGCCAGAGCTGCGCCGCCCAGTGCGAGTGCTCCCAGCACAGCGCCCAAGACGGCCACGCGACGATGGCGACGGGAGGCGCGCTGTTCTGCCGTTTCCTCGGCCGCGGCCAGAGCGCCGGCGGCAGGCTCGGACGGGGGCGGCGCGGCTGTCTCGGTCTCCTGGGGGATGGCCCCGAACTCCATGTCGTCGTCGGCCGCTTGCGCCACTGGGGGCATGCTGGCCGCCGGCAGCGCGCCATCCAGCGCTCCCTCGAGGTTCACCTCACCGAACGATGTGCCGCCGCCGGCTTGACGCACCAAAGGCGAGGCACTCGCGACGGCGTCTTCCGGGGCCGAGGCCAAGCGCTCCGGCCCCTCCATCGACCCCAGATCCACATCCATGGACGCGAATCCGTCTGGGATCTCCTGCGGCTCTGCGAGTGGGCCGTCAGCCTCTGGTGGGGTAGGCACGACCTCTGGAGCGCCCACCGCGAAGGGATCGAATTCGTCACCAGCGGAGCGCTCGTCCAGGGCAACCGCCGGGGCCGGCGCTTCCGGGGCGTCGACGCCCTGTGGCCGCGCTGGCGGCGGAGGACGGCGGCCCGGTCGCGGTGGCGGCTTCTGTAGGCCCCTCGGCGGAGGTGGAGCGCGGAGCGCAGAATCAGCGGCAACCGCTGGGAGTGCCGCCGCGGGTGTAGGAAGGCCTGCGCGCGCCGCAGGACGCGGAGGCATGGCAGGGAGGCCCGCGCGCGCGACGTCGGGCCGGGCCGGCAGACCGGGTCTCGCTGGAGTCAGATCAGAGCTTGGCGACGGCAGATCCGCCACAGGAGACGGCAGGTCGAACGTCGGAGACGGCAGGTCCGACGCCAAGGACGGCAGATCCGACGCCAAGGACGGCAGATCCGACGCCAAGGACGGCAGATCCGACGCCAAAGCTGGCAAGTCGAACGCTGGTGACTGCAAATCCCGCGCCGAAGCCGGCGAATCGAACGTCGGAGACGGCAGGTCTTCGGCAAACGATAGGTCTTGAAACGTCGCAGCGTTCAAGTCGTCCGCCGGCGTTCGGAGCGACGGCAAGTCCAGACCGCCGGAGGGCACGGGTAGATCGAGGTCCATGCCCGCAGGCTCTGAAACGTCAGCCCCGGGCGAAAGCGGCTCGGGCTCACGTGACCAAGCCATCGAGTCGGGTCTCGGCGGCGGCGCGGACACGGGCTCGGCAGCCGTTGGGCCACAAGCGCCTGTACCGGGAGACGGAACGACCAGCGGCAATCCGAGGTCCATCTCGCCGTCATACTCACGGGCCCGGCCGCTCGGTCCACGAAGTCCCGGCCGGGTCTCAGCATCGAAGCTTGCTCGCGGCGTCGCGGCCGGTGAACTGCCGCCGCGGCCGAGCCCGCGCACGGAGGGCAAATAGCGCTCGCTCTCTGCGTGTTCGTGGGGTCGTCGGGCCTCAGCGGCGACCTGACGCCCACCCGACTCGCCTAGGTCTGCCGCTGGCCGGCCGCCGTGCAGACGCTCGCCCAGCGTGGGCAGGTCAAGCTCCGCCTCTGCGCCGTCATCTGCAGCGGCGGGTGGTTTCGGCACGGGTCGCGGTGGCTCCTTGCGTGCTTCTGCCTTGCCGCGCGGCGCGCCACCGAGCGCGGCAGGTAGGCCCGACGCAAGCGCTGGGAGATCCGCAACCGGGGCCCGTCCGGATGGCATCCCGATGGTGGCGGGTTGGTTCGCCTTGCGCCGGGGAGCACCGGGCACGGATGCCGCCCCGGTCGCCGGGGCTGACTGACCCGGGGGATCGACGACGAACGCGTGACCGCACTTCGGGCAGCGCATCTTCAGGCCACTGGCAGGCACGCGGCGCTCGTCCACCTGGTAGGGAGCGCTGCAATTGGGGCACTCGACCTTGAACATGGCCCAGCCCCTTTACTAGCAGGTCCTTCCTCCCCGTGTCGCGGTTTTATCGGTCCGGCCGGCACGCGAGGACGCAGACTAAGATTGAGCCACCCACCAAATCCGGGAATGCCTTTCCGGCCGACACACCGACGTGCTACGCGCCCAGGCGATGCAGCACTGGACGTCCCTTCTGCTCGGCCTTCTGCTCGGCACCGGCATCGCCTTATTGGTGATGAGCGTCCGCTCACCCAGCACGCCCGTTCATCCAACTCCGCGCCCCGCGAAAGCGAGCATCGCAGCGTCTCACAGCGCAAAGGCTGCAACACGGCCCGCAGACAGCCCGGACGCGGGCCCCGCCGCGCAGGACTCGGGCACGGCCCCGCCGTTCTCGACGCTTCCGGACGGGTCGCCGGTTCCGAAGCTGCCCGACTCCGCCCCGAAGCGGGTTTCGTTCGGCGTCGTGCTGTTCCAGTACCAAGGTGCACAGTACGCTCCACCTGGCGCGCGCTCGAAGGCGGAAGCATTGAAGCTGGCCCGCGAGACGGTTTCCCTCGCCCAGCGCGATTTCGCCGAGGCGGTCAAGAGCGGCGACCGCGGTTCGACCGCAGATGCTGGAAGCGTGCCGCGCGGCATTCTGGAGGCTGCGCCGGAATACCTACTGTTTACGCTCGCTCCCGGCTCCGTCTGTCCCGAGCCAGTAGACACGCCGCGCGGATACTGGCTGATGCGCCGGAGATAGCCCCAGCTACCTTGTCGCCATACCGTCTACCCGTGGCTGCACTAGGAATGCCACGCGAGCTCGCTTACAGTGAGAGGCGTTCTCGGCCGAACGCACCATGGCAAGCTCGTCCCTGTTTCCCAGGCGTGATCCCAGTTCGGGTCTGGACCCCGAGCTAGCTGCAAACGCCATCGTACGCCTACGCGCAGAGGAGAGCGCCGCGGAGAGTGCGACAGCACAGGCCGTTCTGTTGCACGAAGTCGCCGTGCTCGAAGAAGCCTTGGGGGACGAGGCTGCCGCGCTGCGCGACCATCTGAGCGCCGTGAACGCGGATCCGGATTTCCACGAACCGCTGGAACGGCTCATCGCGATCGTCGGGCGCCGTCAGTCTCACAAGAACCTCGGTAGGCTCCTCGACCGGCTGGTTCGAGTCGCAGACGGCACCGAGGAGAAGGTGCGCGCCCTGCTCGAGCAGGCGGCCTTCCTCGCCTACCGCGAAGCGAACCCAGCGGCCAGTCTGCCTCTCCTGCAGAAAGCTGCTGAGGAAGCACCCGAGGACGCGGCAGTCTGGTTTGCTCTGGAACTCGCGGCGGCAGCAGTGGGCGACGCAGAGCTGCGACGACGCGCGCTCGCCGCCCGGGCCCAGCTCACGCAGCACTCCCACTGGCAGGCGCTGCTGCTGCTGGACCTCGCACGCACGTACATGGAGGACGACCAGGCCGATGCTGCTTTGGAGGCGCTCGAACAGGCGCTCGACGTAGCAGGGCCAGCCGCGTTCGATGCATGGTCGGCGCTCGAAACGCTCGGCGTTCGCATGGATCGCGGTGACCTGGTGGCGCAGGCGCTCGGTGGGCAGGCGCGCCTCATCGCACAAGCGCTCGCGGACGATGCGTCTCCCGAAGCCAGCTGCGTGCCTCAACATCTGCGTACCGTGGCCCACGCGGCGGATCGCTGGCTACGCGCCGCCGAGGCCTTGCAGCGTCGTGGCGACCTGACGGGCGCAGTGGCGCTGCTCGACCAGGCGCTCGAGCGGCTGCCTGACGAAGCCGTCCTGTTGTACGGCAGAATCGGTCTGGCAGAGCTTCTGGGCGATACCGAGACAGCAGCGGTATTGGCGCAGCGGCAGCTTCAGTCGGGCGCGGCCGGCGGAGTCGCGGCAGGGCACTGGCTGAGAATCGCCGAAGCGGCCGCCGAACGCGGCGACGCAACCGCTGCGCTGGCAGCCGTGACGGAGGCGGTTCGCGCCAGTCCCGACTCGCTTCCGGCACGGGGCCTACAGCTCGACATGCTGTCCGGAGGTCCCGACCCTCTGGCGCTCGCGTTGGCGCTTGAAGACACCGGCGAGCAGATGAGCACGGACGAGAGCAAAGCGCGTTGGTACGTCCTCGCGGCAGAGGAGTGGGCGCGAGGATGCGCCGACCTTCCTCGCGCCAAAGCCGCACTCGCACGCGTGGAAGTCCTGGGCGCATCACCGGCGCTCACGGCACGCGTGGGACAGCTGCTGGCAGAGCTCTGCGCCGACGTCAGCTGGTACGACGAGTGCACTCGTCGACTGGCTGAGGCGGAAGTAGACGAGCACGAGAGGCGCGACCTGTTGTTCGAATTGACGCGGGGCGCGCTACTCGCCAATCAACCGGAGGAAGCGGGCCTGTTCCTGTCTGCACTCGCGTCGCTGCCGGCGGGCGTGGCTCTGAGCCGGACCCTCGCTGCCTATGCTCTGCCGCTGCTCGAATCCTCGCGAGACTCTGTCACGGAGGCACCGGACCCGCACCTCGCGCGCGAAATCGCACTCGGAGGCCTGTCCGAACTAGACCTTCCGAATGATACCAAACGCGCGCTGAGGCTGGGCATACTGCTGAGCGCCGTCTCGCAGCGCCGAGACGTTCGAGCCAGTCAGCTGCTCGAGCGGCTGCATGCCGATGCACCGGAGGACTTGGTCGTAGCCTCCGCGCTGGCGGCGCTGCGTCGCACCGTGCAAGATGCCGCCGGCGCGGCCGAAGTCCTCACCGCCAGCGCCGCGACCGCTGGCGACGCGGACGCCCGGGCTGCCCTGGCCATCGAGGCAGGCGTCCTGTTCTGGCAGAGTCAACGACGCGGGGAGGCCATCAAAGCCTTCACGGACGCCGCGGCAGCATCGCCGTTGAGCGCCAGTGCCCTGCTCAGCTGGGCGCTGCGTGCGGCAGACCCGGACACTGCGCGGGGCCGCCGACACGCTCTCGAGATGGCCGAGCAGTCGAACGACGGTACCTCGCTGGCGTTGGAGCGGTTCGCTCTGGAAGCGGGCACGGGAGGGGACGGCAATGCCGCCGAGGCCGCGCTCGAGGAGGCCATGCGTGCGCCGGGCAGCGAACTGTATCCGGCAGCCCTTCTGGCACGTGCGCTCTGGAGTGCAAGCGAGGCAGACGAAGACGTCCAGGTGGGCGCGCTCCGCGAGTTGGCCGATCGATATCCGAGCGCGGCACCCCTCGCGTCGATGGCGGCTTTTCATGCGGCCTTGCGCCGCCACCCCAACTCGCGCTCGGCTCGAGACGTGCTGGTAGCAGCCGAACGCTGGGCGGAGTCGGACAGTTCACCCGAAGCGGCTCTCGAATGGCTCGCGTCGGCAATGCGGGCCGAAGATCGCGAAGCAGAGACCGCCGCACGTGAGGTGCTGGTACAGCGCCTGGATCCCCAATCAGCGCCCGCCCTGCACGCTGAAAACGCAATGCTTGCCATGCTGCGGGGAACCGAAGACCAGGAGCTGATCGATTCGGCGGATCCGGTGGTAAGGCTTGCCAATCTCGAACTGGCTCTTCCGACCTCGGAGCCCCCGCGCCGCGCCCAAGCACTGCAGGGGCTAGCAGACCTGCTGGGGCCCGACGACGACGCGCTCGGCGCCACCCTGCTTGGCTACAACCTGTTGGCGCTTGGCGACATCGCCGGTAGCATCGCGTCGTTCCGCCGGTCTGTCGAGGTCTTTCCGTCCGATCCAGCGGGCTGGGAGGGACTGCGCTCGGCGGCAAAGCAGAACGGAGACAATACCCTGCTGGCCGAAGCAACGGCTGGTCTAGCCGAGACACTCGAAGACCACGTCGTCGCGGCCGAGCTCTGGGAACAAGCGGGCCTGCTGCTGATCGACGAGCTCGACGAGCCAGAACGCGGCGAACGCGCCCTGCACCGTGCGGTCCAATGCGATGTGCGCCGCACGGCTGCCTTCGACAGGCTGTTCCGCATCGTCAGGGCGCGCAACGATCGCGACCTTTTGTTGGAGCTCATTGCGCCGCGCATCGAGGTCAGCGACGACCCGGACGAAATCGTCAAGCTGTATTGGGAGCGCGCTCGCGTGCTGCGCGAATCCGGCGACCGAGACGGCGCGCTGGCGGCGCTCGAGAGCGTTGCCGTTCTCGAACCAGAGCATCTGGGCGCGTTGGCACTGGCAGGCGAGATCTACATCACGCGCGGCGACTTCGCCAAGGCGGCCAGGAACCTGGGGCAGCTCGCTGGGCTGTCGCAGGCACCGGCCAAGCAACGTCTCATGAGCGGCGTGGCGGCGGCGGATCTGTACGAGAACAAGCTCGAGGACCTACCGAGCGCACTCAGCATACTGCTCGGCCTGTTCGGTTCCGGCTTGAGCACGTTGCCGGTCCGCGAGCGTCTCGCTCGCGTCGCCGCCAAAGCGCAGGCGTGGTCCGAAGCCACGCGTGCCCTCGAGCAGCTCATGCAGGAGCGGCCGACCCGCGAGGGACGGATCGAGGCGGCTCGGCTCTGTTTGGTCATATGTCGGGACCGCCTGGACAAGCCGAAGCTCGCCCAGCCCGCCGTCGAAAAGCTGCTGGAAGAGTCTCCGGACGACTCCGAGGCTCTCGAGCTGGTGCTCGCCGGGCAACTCCCGCCGGAAGTGAGCGCACGCCTACTGGTCCAGGGTCGCTCGGCTCTGGTCGAGCATCTACGCACGCAGCCGACCGATCCCGAGAGAATCGCCCGACTTGCGCGGATCGCCCTGCATCAGAACGACCTCCCGCTGCGCCAGGCGACACTCGGAGCCCTCGTGGCGCTCGGCGCCGGCTCGCCCGAGATCGATGCGGAGCTCGAGGCGCTGGATCTCCGCGTCGCGCACGTTCCGCAGATCGCGGTACGCGTCGAGGAGTTGCCAGAGCTCGCCGATCCCGAGGATACCGGCCCGATCGCGCAGCTCATGCGGGAGATCGCGCCCGGACTGGCTCAAGCGCTCGGACCGCGCGCACAGACGTTCGGCGTGACCAAGGCAGACCGAGTCGATCCGCGCAGCGGGCTGCCGCTGCGCAACGAGATCGCAGCGTGGGCCGGAGCTCTGGGCGTGGGTGACTTCGATCTATTCGTGGGAGGGGCCCAACCGGAGCTCATCGTGGCGGTACCAACGGAGAAGCCGGTGATCATCGTCGGCGCTGCCGTCAAGTCGCCGCTGTGCGTGTGCCACCGACAAGTCCTTGCCCGCGAGTTGTTCTCCGTGGTGCGCGGTACGTCGATCCTGCGACACCGCAGCCCGACGGACATTGCCGCACTGGTCGTCGCCGCCTGTCACGTGGGCGGTCACGCCGTCGACTCTCCGCCCTACGCGATGCTTGCCGACCTGGAACGGCAACTCGGCGGACGCGAGCTCCCCAAACGATATCGGAAGGCACTCCCGGTGTTGGGCGCTGCGATCGTAGCAGAGGGCCAGGATCCCCTGGAATGGGTTCGCGCCGCCAACTGCAGTCTCGACCGCATGGCCACCATAGCTGCGGGCGATGTGTCCCACGTGTTGGCCGGAGACGGACCGCGCGGCGGTCCTCGGCTCTCGACCGAGTCGGGCAAGCGCCTCGAGCGTGTGCTCGCGTTCGCGCTTTCGCCCGAATACCTCCTGCTGCGAGAACGTCTCGGCATGGGTGTGCGATGAGCGAAGACGATCGACCGAAGGCGAAGTCCAGCGTTCCGCCGCGTTCGCGACGTCCCAGCGCAGGGTCGGCCGAGGGCGAGCGCACACAGACCGGCGTCGGCGGCCTGCCGAGCGCAGGCCCGGGGGCGCGCCTGCCGCAGCAAACACAGGGCCAACCCGCCGCGACCGCTGGCGCTGCGCGGCCGGGATTGCCCAAACCCGGCGAGACGAGCCAGGCTGAACAGTCCCGACGCCCCATGCCCCCCCGCCCAGGCGGCGCGAGCGGAGCGTCGCCCGCCTCGACCCAAGACGGTTCGCGCGAGCGCCGCTCGGCCCAACCCCCGCTTTCGACCGGGCAACTGCGCACAAGGCGGCAGGAGCCGCCGTCGCGCCAGCAGCGGTCGGCGCCCACCGCCCAGCCAAAGCGTCCGCTGCCAGCACCGTCCGGACCGGCCTCGCGCCAACCGCGCCCCCCACTGCACACCCGTGGTTCGGGGGCCGAGGCCCAACGTACCGACCTGTCACCGCCAAGACCGTCACGACCTGGTCTCGAGCAACCCGCCGCCAGCGTGTCGTTCAAGCCGGCGCCACCGCGTCCGGGCTCCGCACCCCAGACCGGGTCATCGGACGCGCCCGCTCGCATCGAGGCTTCGAGCTCGGAGCCCGAACTCGCCGATGTGTCCTGGTCGTTCGAGTCGGAACCGCCGGACCTCGAGCTCGACATCCGCACTGCGAGCCCCTCGTCCAGGCCTCCGCCGGCAATGCCTCCACCGCAGGCGCCCACAGAGCCCACGCCGTCGCTCGAAACCAGAGACGTGGCCGCCGAGCTCATCGCGCTTGCCAGATCCATCAAAGCGTCCTCCCCGCCGGGCTCCGGTGCTGCGCGCACCGAATCGTCTGTCTCCGCTCCGAGCGACGAGACACCGACGCTAGCCGTCACTGCCTCAGAGCCGGACGTTTCGGTTTCCGTCGAGACTGCGGCAACCCCTGAGCCTGCCGTGGCAACGCGCGACGCCGCGCCCGCTGCTCCCCGACCCGACTCGTCTCCGCCCGCGGCTATCGCCTTCGAGGCACGAGAAGCGTCGAGCGACGCTGCGGTCCGCCCGTCGCTCGCGGATTCCGTACTTGCCGAGAAAGCCGCCCTGATGCGCGATGGTCCGCCGTCGGGCGACGCCCGCTCCGTCCGCAGGGAGAGACTGCGAGCCAATCGGCCACCGCCATCGCTCGCGCACAAGGTCGAACGCGAGCAGCTTCGCGAGCACGCAACGCCGGACCGCCTGATCCAGACGGCCGCATCGAGAAGCACCGAGATGCAGGGTGCAGCGGCCGCGTACCTTCTCTCCCGCGAGCAGCTCGACGCGTTCAGAGCTCGCGCAGCGTGGCTCGAGCAAGAGGGAGACGCTCGCAGCGATCCCGCCTCCAAGGCACGCACCCTGGTCGTCGCGAGCGAGCTATGGGCCATGGCCGGTGACCTGACGCACGCTCGCGAACTGGCTGAGCGCGCGGCCGCCTATGCCGGCTCGACGGCCCTGGCGGCGCGACAGGCACGCTGGCTGGCATGGGCGGATCAAGACCCCGCATCCGTGAACGCAGCACTGGAGGTCGAGATACGCACGTCGCCGTCGCCCGACACACGGTGCCACGCGGCGATGCTTCTCGGCTACCTGCAGCGCCATGTGCTCGACGATCCGGAGAACGCCGCTCGAAAGCTGGACGTGGCCACGCGCGCCAACGCGGCTGACCCGCGCGGATACGTGGCCAAGATCGTGCAGCAGCTCGGCGCGTCGCCAGACCCGCCGCGCCTACGGATCCCGGAAGCGGAACCCCTGACTCGGCTCGCAAGCGCGTTGGCGCGGCTCGTCCGTCTTCGCGGACTCGACACGGCACAGCCTCCCGAAGCTCCGATGACGGCCCTTCCCTACGTTCGGACGGCGCTCTCGACCGGCAACCGCGAGCGAGCCCTGGCCGGGCTCGGCGTGCTCGCACAACTGCCTGAGCTTGGCCCTGCAGTCGGATGGTTGACAGCCTGTCTCGCAGCACCGGACCGTGCCACTCGGCCGCTGGCGATCGACCGCTTGCGCCGTCTGCTGGCCGACAACCCATCGCGAGCCACGCGCCGCGCGCTGGCATGTCGTGCAGTCGAGCAGGGGGAACCCGACGCTCTCAATGCGGCCTTCGACGCCGACGAACAGAAGGCATTCGACGCTGGCGACCGCATCGCGCTCGGCATCCTCACGGGCGCGCCAGCGGAGCAGCTGAAGGCTTGGCTCGAGTCCATCGATTCGGACGGCGCCCTGCGCCCGTTCGTCGACGCATGCGTAGCCGCCTCGGCCCCACCCTCGGAGCTGCCCGAGTTCGTGTCCGGTGACACCGCCACGAGGGCGGAGGTCCTGCTTGGACGTACGCTCGTCGGTTGTGTCCGTTCCACCAATCTCGAGGAGGCGCTGCATCGCTACGCCCTCACGCATCCCACGAGTCCTTTGCCGACAGTCCTGGGAATAGAGCTCGGCCTGCGTGACAAGGCAGCGGAGCGCGTCGCACAGTTGTTGTCCGACTGGGAAGACGGCGGCCCGAGCTCTTCGGACGAGGCCTCGCGCTGGCTCGCGTCCGCGATGCTCCACGAGATCGCCGGGCGCGAGCCGGAGAGGCTAGCCGCCTACCGGCGCGTGATCGACTCCGACCCGTCGTGCGAGCCCGCGGCGCGCGCACTGATGCCGAGCGCGACCGCGGCACAGTGCGCGACCCTGCTGACGGGATTGGCGGACGCGCTGCCAGCCGGGATTCGACCGGCTCTGTTGTTCCTGGAAGCCGCGCTGCGGCTCGGTCCATCCGACGCCCAATTCGAGCCGCTGTTGAAACGCGCCGCTGAAATCGATTCGGCCTGTCCGCTGCCGTATCGCGTCGGCGAGCAGGCCGCTCGCTTGCGAGGCGATGCAGACGGTCTTGCAGACTGGCTACGTCGTACTCGAGAAGTGTCGACCGATCCGTTCGAGGCCGCGCTGTACGCCGTGCGCGAGGCGCTGTTGACGGTCGAACAGGACCCGGACAGCGGCGCGCGCCTGCTGCATGAGGCGTTCGAGGCCCGACCCGAAGACGTGGCGTTGCGTCAGCTGCTTGAGCGCGTCTCGGCAACGGTGGACGTGGAACGTGGGCGCTGGCGCGAGCAGCTCGCCGAGCGGTTGGAGTCGACGGCCAGAGCATCCCTGCTCACCGAAGCGGCGCTCGAGTACGAGCGAGCCGGCGATCTCGCATCGGCCGCTCGCACGGCCGATGCCGCCATACAGTGCGGTGGCAGCGCGCTGGCGCTCGTCATCTCGGAGCGGCTCCGTCAAGCGGGCCCCCGAGCGTCCGAGTCGATACAGGGCCTGATCGACGCCGCACGCTCCGCGACGGATGCTCGCGAGCAGGCAGAGCTGTATCGCCGGCTCAGCAGTATCGACGCCGCTCGAGGCGAGCACGCCAGCTCCCTGCTGTGGAACTCGGCCATACTCGAACGAGTGCACGATGACCTGCCGTCGCTGCGCAAGCTGGAGCACGCCTTCATCAGCGAGGGACGGATTGCGGATCTCGAGTCCATATCCACAACGCTTGCCGGAGTGCTCGATCGAGCGGAGGCCAACGCGCACGCGCATTTCGTCGCGCGGCTGTTGGCCTTGAGTGATCACTGGGACGCAGCACGTCCCATGGTAGAGCTCGCGTTCGCCTTGCACCCCCCTGCACTGTGGGCACTACGCGCGATGGCTGCCCACGCAACGGCGGTACGACAAGACGAGCGTCTGCTCGTCGTCTACGAGCTCCTACGCTCGCACAGCCTGCATGCGACCGACGCGGCCACGCTATTGCTGCGGGCTGCGGAAACCGCTGGACGCCTCGGAAACCTCCCCCTCGCCAAGGAGGCTGTCGATCGCGCGCTGGACTTGGTGCCGAACCACATCGTAGCGCTGGTGACGCGTGCCGAGATCCTCGATGCGCTGGGGGAGCATCGGCAGGCAGCGGAGGCGCTCGAGTCCGTCGCCTCGGTGTCGTCGGTCGACGCTCATCGCCAGCAGGCTCTATACCGCGCTGCTGTTGCTTGGCTCGACCAAGTGCACGACATCGACCGCGGATGCGCAGCGCTCGAGCGCGCCAACGACGTCGATCGGATCTACGAGCCCGTGTTCGAGCGGTTGCGCGACCTCTACGCCTCGCGTGGAAACCGCGCGGAATTGGTTGCTTTGTTGGAGCGCCGACTCTCACACACTGCGAACGCCGATGAACGCTTCGCCCTGGAAGTGACCCGGGCGCGGGCACTCGCACAAGTGGGGGATTCGCGTGCCGCTCACGAAGCTCTGGACTCCGCCCTGCAGGCGCGACCGAACGACGTCGACGCCCTGGGGGCGCTGGCGGCCGTTTGCTTCGACGATCAGGACTGGTCCGGCGCGGAGCAAGCCTGGCTGAAGCTCTCGCAGCTCTTGGACGACTCGCTGGCACAAGTCAGCGTCTACATCAACCTTGGCGATCTCTACTCGGCCAAGCTGGACAACCTGCAGCAGGCGGAATGGGCCTACCAGCAGGCCCTCGCGGGCGCGCCGGACGACGTCGAAACACAAGCCAAGCTGGTCAGGGTCTGCGGTCGGCTGGGCCATGCGAACAAGGCGATCGCCCTCCAGAATACGCTGATCGAAGCCTCCGAGAGCGTCGAGCAACGCCGCGACCGCACGATCGAGCTCGCCTGGGTCCACGACGCGCTGCTCGGCAATACCCGTGAGGCCGAGGCAACGCTCGAGAAGGCCCGACGGGCCTGGCCGCAGGATCCCGCGGTTCTGCGGGCCTTCGCAGCGTTCTACCGGCACAATGACCAAGAGACGGCACTCGAGGTCCTGCTCGATCGCGTCGCCGCCGACGCGCGCCGCGCCTTGAATACCGGCCGTTTCGAGGCCTCGTTCTTCGAGGTGCTCGGCTTGGTCGCCGAGCTGCGGGGCCAGCAAGACGCCGCGGCTCTGGCCCGGGCCGCGGTCGCTGCGGTCGCGGGAGAGGACACCGGTCTGGCGGGAGTCGGACTGCGTGCGGCCAGCCCACAGCTCGACGAGCTGCTCGCTCCCGAGCACCTGTCCTTGCCGCTCCGCGCCTTGCTCCGGAAGACCGGAACGGCTCTGGACTCGGCGTTCCCACTCGATCTGCGAGCGCTTGGTGCAAAGCAACCGGGCCCGGAGTGGGGCGGCGAAATCGAAGCTCTGCGCAACGCAGCGGTGATCGTCTCGCCCCAGCCGCCGGTGGTCTGGGTGTCGGACAGCATCGGACCGGTCTGCATCCCGGTGACCACTTGCCCGCCCCAGTTCGTGGTGGGCACGGCGCTGCTGGAGCACACCGACCGGCGCATGCTCGATTTCTCCTTCGTGCGCGCGGTGAAGGTGCTGCAGACGCGCGGAGCAACCATCTGCCGTACCTCCCCCGTAGAGCTCTGGCCGATGGTCGCGGCGTATCTGAGCGCGATGGCCCCATCCTGGCAGCCGCCCGGCCTCGATCCGATGCGGGTCATGCCGCTGCGTGAGCGCATCGCGAACGCACTGCCCGACTCGCTCGACGACGAAGTCCCGGCCCTGGCGATGGAGGCCGTCACGCTCATCGGAAACCGCGCAAGCCAGCTCGGCTCGCTGGTCAGCGAGTTCGGAAACCGCGCGGGTCTGCTGGCCATTGGCTGTCCCACGGCGGCGCTGGGCGCGGTGGGCCTGTCGGGACCGCGCGCGGCGCTGCCGCCCCCGGACGGTCCTGAGCGCCAGAGGTGGATCGTACGTACCGGCGAGGCGCGCGATCTCATGATCTTCTCGGTGAGCGAGCACCACGTCCAGGCTCGGCGCCAGCTCGGGGTGGGTTGAGCAGGTGCTGACCGTAGCGTGCGCCCCTGGCAATAGGGCTTGAATCCAGCCGGGTTCAGAACTAGACGGAGTGCGCGTATGGGAGAAACCGAGGTTGTCCGAATCCAGGGCTGACACGCTTGGGGAAGCTCATGAGGTACGTTGACCTGAGCGGCGCGATTGGGCTGGTCGGGCGGCTGCTCGCCAGCACGGAATCACGCGGCGTGGCCGGCGTCATCTGCGTGTATCTGGCGCTGGGGATGTCGCATGCCTTCACGGTCACGCCGTTTCTGCCGATCGACGAACGTGCTCACGTTGGCTACGCGCTGTCCATTTCCCGCGGGGAGCTGCCGGAAGTCCGGACACGACTGCAAACCCGGGAGCTGGGCCTTCGCCGTTCGGGTAGGTACAGCACCGTGTGGCTGGCGAACCACCCGCCTCTGTACTACGTTCTGGTTGCCGCGCCAGTGCGCTGGGGAGTCCAGACCGGCGATGTCACCGCGGGCGTTCGCCTTGCGCGGATGGTGTCGGTCGTTCTCGGAGCACTTGGGCTGATCCAGGTCTACCGCTGTGTGCGCCTGCTGCTGCCCAGGCATCCAGCCGTGGCCCTGGCCGGCGCGGCGTTCACTGGAACAGTGCCGGGCTTCGTCCACATCTGTTCCCTGGTGCACAACGACGCGCTGGCGTTCTTCGCGACGGCGAGCAGCGTTCTGGCCTCGCTGGCCGTACTGATCCGCGGGCCAACCCCGCCGGGCCTGCTACGTGCGGCGTTCTGGTTGACGGTTGCTGCGCTCACGCGTTTCTCGGGTCTACTGTCCGATGCGGTGCTGCTCTTGGCACTTGCCGGTGCATTCGTACTGCATGGTCGAGGTCCCGTTTGGCGCCGCGCTGCACTGGGCTGTCTGGGCTCCGGTGCGACGGCAGCCTGCGTGGCCCTTGCGAGCGGCTGGTTCTATGCCAGAAACTACTCCCTCTACGGAGACATTGCCGGAACCAAAGCGACCTTGACGCTGTTCAAACGCGTACCGCATGGGACAGCCCTGGATGGCATGACGGATCCCGGCAATTGGCTCAGCGTGCTCGACGGAGCTTTCGGCAGGCTCGGAGGAGGCTTTCAGCTCACCGGTGTGGCGGCGGAGATACCGCGGCTTTTTGCGGCTGCCGCCGCGATCGGACTCTTGGTTCTGCTCGTCAGGACCCGCTCACGCTTTCGCGTTCAACTGCTCGGTGAACCGCGCACCTGGGGTGTTCTGTCGTGTCTCGCCCTCCTGTGCGGCGTCACGCTGTCGCTGTTCGTTTACCGCGCGCGCGGAGGGTCGTTGCATGCACGCTACCTGTATCCCGCGCTGTGGGTGGCCGCCTCGGCTTCTGCAGCCGGCTTGGCCTGCCTGCGCTCCGCCCTGCCGCTGAAGCTCGGAGTCGTCCTGCTGACGCTGTTCAACTTGCTGGTCCTGGACGAGTACCTGCTCAGGACGCTCAGGCTCACGAAGCTACGGGACTTCGTTGCTTACGAGGCGCTCGCCCGAGGCGGAGTGGACGAGCCGGGCCCGTGGATCCTTGCGGGGCTGTTGCTCCTCTGTTACGGCCTGATCACGTCGATTGATGCCATTGGCGTGACACACCGCCGCCTCGAGTAGGCGCCCATCGGAGCTTCATGACCTTCCCCCTGAGGTGGAAAGACAGCATGCCGGCAGCATCGCCACACGCGTGCCGGTCGCTCGTCGTGCTGCTGTTCGTCGTCAAGATGGTGGTGACCGTCTGGAACGGCTTCGTCTTCGACGGAACAACGTACGACACGGGACAGCACGCCGAGCGCGCCGAGTCCGCGGGTCTGGTACCGCACGCCAAGGCATACAATCCGCCGCTCTACTACTTCCCTGTCCTCGTGATCCGCCCGCTATACGCTGTCTTCGACGACGGCCACCAACCGTCCGGCGTAGAACTCGTTCGGGACCTGGCCAAGTTGAACATACTGTATCTTGGCGGCCTGTATGCGCTCTGGCTGTTCGTTCTGCTGCCCGGACTGCTGCCCGACTACCGCGGCCGTACCGTCGCTTCGGTATTGCTGCTCGCCCTGCCCGGCTTCCAGAGGCTGGCAATGGCAACGACACCGGACAACCTGGTTGGGTTGCTCACCGCCGCGGCGTTGGCGGTCTGGCTGCCGGCGTTCCATGCCGATCACACTCGAGTCGTGTCCTGGAAACGGCTGGCACTGGTCGCGCTGCTCGCCGGACTCCTGGGCTGCACGCGGCCGTTCGCTGTCCCAGCTGTCATCGTGCTGTGGGGGGCGACGCTGGTTCTGGCCCTTCGAGGCCGCCGCTGGTTGTCGCGC
Source organism: Polyangiaceae bacterium (assembly GCA_016929495.1). Lineage (GTDB taxonomy): Bacteria > Myxococcota_A > Polyangia > Polyangiales > Polyangiaceae > JAFGIS01. The sequence goes on from JAFGIS010000605.1 coordinate 16,461, forward strand.
GACTTCTTGGCGCTCTCGGCGCTGGCGACCGTGCTCGCGGCTGCACCCGCCGGAGCCTGGTACACGGCGCGATTGGTGCATTCGGGGGTAGCGGGTCCAGTCTACCCGGACGGCTACGCGGAGCGGATCCCGGGCCACCGGAAGAACTACGACTACGTCCATCACTACACTTCGTTCTACCTGTTGCCGCTACTCAGGGCACCCAACCGCGACATGATGAGGCTGCTTCCTGACCGGCCTGCGCTGAAGAATGAGTACGCAAACAGCGTATTGACGATCTTCCATTCCGAAATCTGGGGTGACCATTGGCTCTATTTCTCGGGCAAGAAGTACCACGAAGGCAAACTCTGGCCCAAACGTGTTCTGCTCGCGTGCGCCCTGCCGGTCATGCCGCTCGTTTGGCTCCGTTTCTTCTGCGGGATCGGCTCGGTCGGCGTGCTGGCGGTGCGCGGCTTCAGAGTGACCAAGATCGCAGACGCGATGCGCCGAGCGTGGCAGTACCTCGATGCGCGCGCCCCGCAGTTCGTGGTCTTCGCGCTGCTGCTCCTCGGCGGCGCACTCTATCTGTACTGGGCCCATTCGGCCTTCGATCCCGGGCGAAACACGACGACGAAGTTCACGTACACGGCACACTTGTTCCCGCTGCTGTTCGGACTGGCCTTCCGGCTTCCGTTGTCCAACCGCGCGTTCAACGCATGGCTGGGGTACCTGCTTGCCATTTGGGCTCTGGCTCTGCCGGTCGCGACATGGTGGCCCGCCTGGTGAAAACGACCGTAGCTGCAGTGGAAGGATTCCGCGCACTTCCAGCGGGTGTCGTCACTTCGGGGGTTTCCCGGGATCCCGGGCGAATCGCGACTTCAGGGGGTCCAGCATGCGCCTGGCGTCTTCGCGTGACCAGGACAAGCAACGGGAAAGACCGACGGCGCCGTATCCTGCCAACAGAGCAAGCGCCGGAGCAATAACGCTGCGATAGCGTTGCTGCACCTCCGTGAACAGCAACACGGAAGCCACGCCCGCGACGAAAAGCCCGACGTCCATCATGCCCAGGCCAGGCCTGCGGATGGCGCAAAGCACCGCCCCGGAGCACGCGAGCACGAGTACGAGTATCCAGTACGCGTCGCAGAGGGGCAACGCGAAGCGACGAAGCGGTTCGGACATGTAGGCTGTCCGACTGTTGTCCCTGGGAGAGCGCGTGGCCCACGCTAGGGTCCGCTCTTCGCTCGACCACACGTAGGCGAACTTGCCCACCAACACGGCCGGCAGCCGCCGCCAGCTCTTCTTGACGATCCGGAGGGTGTCCGCCATCAGCGCTCGATGAGCGCCTTCGAAGTCAGCCCCGTAGTGCCCCTCGATTTCCCTGACGCGCTCTTGCACGGCAGTGCTGTACTTGCCCATTCCCTCCGGATCGAGACCCACGCGTAGGGTTTCGCCGAGTCCGTAGCGGTTGATCGGGTAGCCAGCCTTGTACTCGACGAGCGAGTATCCGACTTCTTTGACGGCTCCGAAACACGCGCCGAGGGTCACGAGCAGTGCACCGGTCCAGAGTATCGGCCCGCTCCGCGGGAGCGCTAGGATCCGCCCGATCGGCCGAGGAAGGCCCACGAGCGCGGGAGCCTCGGCACGATGGATGAGCAACGTGATCGCGAAGACCGCGAGCAAGACGCTAGCGACCGGCTTGAAACACTCCATGAATCCGACGAGGCACCCGGTCGCGGCCAACCATCCCAGCCTGGCTCGCGCCGCATGCGACGTCACCGCGCGCATGAACGTCAGACACGCGCAAGGGAAGAGCATCACGAACGGATGCTCGGGCGTCAGCAGACTCGAATAGGCGACCATGGCCGGCCAGAGCGCGAATACGAGACCGGCGGCGAGACCGGCGGCGGCGCTTCTGGTCAGGCCGCGACCTGCATAGCACAGGGCCAGTGTCGTGATGGCCGCACACACCAGATTGAAGCTCTCGTAGATCAGGCGGCCTTTCCCGAACACGCTGTAGACGCCGCTCAGCACGACGGCCAGAAACCCCCAATAGGGGTAGCGGGCGGCGTACAAGTTCGGCCCTTCCCCGCGCATGAACTCGACTGCGTTCGTGTGCACTTGGGCGAAGTCCGAGACGAGCTGCTGGTTCAGGAAGGCCTGTGCGAGCGAACGGACGCTCGTTGCGAGCAGCACGCAGAACAGCGCCTTGACGAAGAAACTGTTCTTCTCGGCTTTGGGCCGGTTCTCCTCGCGCCGCACCATGTAGACCAGGGCAACGCCCGTCAAGACGACGGCACCTGCGAAACGCTCCCCAGGCCGACCCAGGAAGCCGAAGGCATACACGGCGGCCATCAACCCCAACGCAAGCGGGAACAGCGCCACTGCCGCGTGGATCCAGGTTTCGAGCGCTGGCGGAGCGTCGGCCGTGACTCCCGTGGTGGCAGCGGTCAGCTCGTTGTCGTGGTCGGCGCAGAGCGTCGTCGTCGAATCTTCGGTCATGGGCGTCCTTGAGAGTCCGGAATGGCGCCACTTGCTGCGCGCTCGGTGCTGGGCGCGCGAGTCAGCTTGAGGAATCGTTGTCTCCGGCGCTCCGTCCTCTACTACGCTTCCCTGCGACGCGCGGACGCAAACCACCTGGCACTCATCGAACCAGTGAGCGGCCGTCCGCAACCCGAAGCCCGCGTCGAGGCGGCCAGACCTTCTCTTCGTCTCACGGTCCGACCGGATACCACCGGCCGACCGGTACATGTGTCTTCACCCAGCGGCGAGTCGAAACCCCGTTCGCCCGTCGTGCCGAGCCTTCGAAACGCCGCCCGGGCGACGAGGAGTACCGGCTCGGACGGGCACGCAATCGAGCAACACCACGCGTGGCCGGGTGCCGTGGGTGGTGCGCGACACTCCTTTCTCTCGTTGCACGCATTCCCAGCAGGGGCGGATGTACCCGTCATACGGCGTGGTATGGTCCGCAGGGCCGAACGGGGATACACCGACACGGCCGACCTGGGACGTGCCCGGACTCCATGAGGTTGCACTCCAACGTGAGACTCTTCATCCAGATCCCCTGCTACAACGAGCACGAGCACATTGCCTCCACCGTGGCAGATCTTCCGCGGTGCATTGCGGGCGTCGACCAGATAGAGGTGCTCGTCATCGACGACGGCTCGACGGATGGAACCGCCGCCGCGGCTCGCGCGGCGGGGGTACATCACATCGTTCACGTCAAGCAGAACCGCGGCTTGGCCAACGCATTCATGCGCGGCATGGATGCTGCTCTGCGGCTCGGGGCGGACATTCTGGTCAACACGGATGCCGACAACCAGTACAGGGGTAGCGACATACCGGCCCTGGTACGCCCCATCATCGAGGGACGTGCGGACATCGTGGTCGGCGATCGTCAGACGGACACCATCAAGCACTTCTCTCCTCTGAAGCGCGCGTTGCAGCGCTGGGGCTCAAGCTTGGTTCGCACGGCTTCCGCGACGGAGGTCGCGGATTCCCCGAGCGGATTCCGCGCGTTCGACAGAACCGCCATGGCTCGGCTATTCGTACACAACAGATTCACCTACACCGTCGAGACCGTGATCCAGGCGGGTCGTTCCGGTCTCGCGCTGCAGAACGTGAAGGTCACGACGAATCCGAAGACACGAGAGTCTCGCTTGTTCAAGTCGATGCCGCAGTACCTGCGGCGCGCGGGCCCCGTGATCTTTCGCGCGTACGCAATGTACCGGCCCGTGCAGACGTTCCTGTACGTCGGCATCGGACTGCTTGCGACCGGCAGCATTGCCGTAGGTCGTTTCCTGTACCTGCGCTGGCTCGCGCCGGACTACAGCGGCCACACGCAGTCGCTCGTGCTCGGCGTAGGCTGCATCATCCTGGCTTTTTTGGTGGGTTTGGTGGCGCTGCTCGGCGAGTTGCTGGCCGCCAATCGCCGGCTGCTCGAAGAGCTGGTCAGCCGCGTACGGCGCCTCGATGCAGAACTCCCGCGGGCTCACCCCCGCCCCGATGAAAGCATGGAGTCGACGGACGCGAAGCCCTGGAGGGCAGATGGAGCCGCGGAGTCGACCGGCGCGAGACCCCGGGCTCAGGAGGCACACAGTGACCGCTCTTGAGTGCGACGGTGTGCGCGTTGGCAACGTATACGACAAGTACGCCACCAAGAATCCTGTCGCGCGCTGGCTGATGAGTGGCTTTCTTCGCGCCGTCACCGAGCTGTACCAGGAGGTGGGCGCGCGCAGCGTGTTGGAGGTCGGCTGCGGCGAAGGGCACTTGGCGCAGCACCTGTTCTCCCAGCATCCCCACCCCGAGCAGTTCGAGGCGTGCGACCTCACGCTCGGCTGCCTCGTACCCGGACTCGACCCGGCGCTTCGATTTCGCGAGGCCTCCATCTACGAGCTACCATGGCCCGATCGCTCCTTCGAGCTGGTCGTCTGCTGCGAAGTGCTGGAGCACTTGAAGGAGCCAGCTCGCGGTCTGCGGGAGCTCACCCGAGTGAGCAGCCGCGCCGTCTTGCTCAGTACGCCGCGCGAACCGCTGTGGCGCCTGCTCAACCTTGCTCGTGGCAAGTATTGGCCGGCCCTCGGGAACACGCCGGGTCACGTCCAGCATTTCAGCCGCAGCGCCCTCGAGAGGCTCGTCTCTGGATACGTGCAAATCCAGCAAGTCAGAGCCCCGCTGCCCTGGACGGTACTCGTCGGAGCCCCGCTCGGAAGCGTTTCATAGGCGAGGATTCGCATGGCGGTCTGCGAACTGGCCCCACATGAACGTGCTTAGAAAATGGTGGAACGATCTGGCGGAGCCGATGCTCGGCCCGAGGAGCGCACGTTTGCTGCTGGGCTTCCTGCTCGTGCTGAAGCTGCTGGTCACGACTTACAACGCCGTTGCCTACAATCAGCACACGTACGACCACAAGATGCATGCCATGCGCGCCCGCAGCGGCGGCCTGTCGATGGAAGGACGCGCCTACAATCCTCCACTCTACTACCTTCCCGCCCTGCCCTACATCGAGCTGCAGAAGCTTCGCGGAGCCCCTGAACCGACGCAGGATGACCTGCTCACATTCCTGCGCTGGACGAACATCGGCTACTTGGCGGTGTTCTACTGGTGCTGGACCTTCGTCATCTTCCCAGCGCTCGCCGGAGACTACCGCTCCGCGACCCTGGCATCACTGGTGCTCCTAGCCGTGCCAGGCTACCAGAAGCTTGCAGCGGCTTCCCACCCGGACAACGCGCTCGCCTGCATGAGTGCGGTCTGTATGGCCGCGTGGCTCTCCCTTCGCCGGCGCCACCCTCCGCCCGCGCCCGACGACCGCGCGGCACGTCGGCGGCGGGCCTGGGCGTTCGTGCTGCTCACCGTCGCAGCAGGCCTGGCGGGGATCACGCGGCCCTTCGGGGTCGTGCCCGCGTTGGTGTTCCTCGCCGCTCTGGTCGTCGAGCTGGCGCGGGGACGACGGCTACTGTCAGCTTCCTTTCTAGTTCCGGCCTGCGCGGTGTCGATGTTCGTGGTGGTCGTGGCTGGCTCCTGGCTCGGCTATCAACGCTTCGTCGTCGGTCGCATGGCCAAGGTCTACGAAAAGAGCTACATTCAGCGGTTCGTACCGCGTCGCAAGAACTTCGACTTCGTCGAGTACTTCGCGAGTTTCCACCTCCGGGAGCTACTCAAGCGTCCGAATCGCGACATGCCGCGTACGATCGAAACATCGTCGCCCCCGCACAGCCTGCGTGCTCCGAAGACAAAGCCGATGGTGAGCTCGGGGTCCAACAGCTTCTTCACGCTGCTCTACTCCGAGACATGGGGCGATCATTGGCTCTATTTCTCCGGTTCCGAGAAGAAGGACTACAAGATCTGGCCAAAGCGGATCGCACTCGTCGCTGCGCTTCCTTTGCTTCCGCTGTTGGCGTTCCGCTTCGTTCATGGCGTCTGGCGGAGTCTCCGCGACTGGCGTCCACGCCGCGGAGAGGGGCTCGAACCGCTCGTGGCCCTCGGCTTCCTGGTGATCGGTACGGCCCTCTACCTCTATTGGCAGACCGGAGAAGGCTTGCTTCCCGGGAAAAACTCGACGGTGAAGTTCCTCTACGTCTCATTTCTCGTTCCGTTCGCGCTGGTCACCTGTGCGCTGCCAGGACTTCGCAGGCGTAGCTACAACCTGTGGCTGTTCTACCTTCTGACGCTGTTCATGGCTGCGCTGCCGGTGGCCATGTTCTGGCAGGTGTCCCGCTGATCGCGAGGCTTCGGCCATGACCGGATACCGACCGCGCCGTTCGTTCGTGAACCGCCACAACGTTTGCGACTTCCGGTCGTTCTGGAGACGGCGTGCGTACCCGAACTGATCTACTGCGTCTAGCGGTCCGCCTGACCGGCCCTCTGCTCCTCTTGGCGATAATCTGGAGACTCGAGGACAAGGGCGCCCTTTGGCGCACCATCGAGAGCGCAAACGGGTGGCTACTGGCTGCAGCGGTCCTGCTCAACATCCCGGTCGTGCATTTCAAGGTGGAGCGTTGGCGCAGCCTTCTTGCGGCTCGCGGTCATCGGTACCCGCTGGGGCGCAGCTACGTCGCGGTGCTGGCGTCCGCATGCCTCGGGATGCTCACGCCCGGCCACGTCGGCGATGTGATGCGGGTTCAGTATGCCCGACGTGACATCGACGTGCCCTACGCGGAAGGCGTGGCCAGCGCGTTGGTGGACCGTTTCTGCGATCTGTACATTCTGGCCGCCATCGTGGCCTTGGGGACGGTGCACCTCGCGTCAGCGCTCAACGCCACGCTGGCGTACGCAAGCTGGGCGGCGGTCGCCCTCGCCGTGCTCGCGCCGACGCTGCTGCTTCTCAAGGGGCCCGCCGATTGGTTCTCCCGCGCGCTACGCCGACTGACGGAACGTTGGCACACGCGCGTCGCCCTGCTGTTCGAGTCCATGCGGGGCATGGTCCGCCGCGCAACGCTCGTCGCGATCCCGCTCACCGTGGCGGCCTACGCCGTCAGCTACTTCCAGGGTTGGGTCCTTGCCCGCGCGTCGAACATCGCTCTCGGATACGTGGACGTGGCTAGCCTGCTCGCCACGACCAGCCTGCTCGCACTGATGCCGATCACCGTGTCTGGAGTCGGCGTTCGAGAGCTTTTCCTCGCTCTGGTGTTTCCCGCCCTCGGTCTGCTACGTGCTCAGGGCGTAGCCCTGGGCCTTCTCGTCTTGGCCTGCAACTACCTCGCGATCATCGTGGCTGGATTCATCGCCTGGCAGGTGGCCCCGCCCCCCATCGGTGCGGCGCCCGTGGAGACGGGAGACCCTGCCCGGAAGCCCGCGGCAGTACCCTAGTGCATCGTTTCAATCGAAACGACGGCCTGGTGCCCTGTCTTGGAGGGCCCCGGCGGGGGTTCGATGCAACTTCGGCCGGCAGTGGTATGCTGAGCGCTCGGTACCCGTGGCTCGGAACGGGAGGCGCTCGATGCGACAGCTTCGATTGGTTCTCGAGAAGGACGGGGCTCTTGTGACCCTGCTGCTCGCAGCGGTGCTGCCGCTCGGCACCGCTTGCGGCGGCAAGGAGCGCTCGGCCTCTGCGAGCGGCGAGGCTGGCAGCTCCAACGCTGGGACCGGAGGCACGGCCGCAGGCGGCGCCGCGGCGGGCGGGGGCCGATCGTCCGGCGGCGGCCCCGGCACCGGCGGCACAACAGCTGCTGGCGGAGCCCAAGACACCAGCTGGTCCGAAGATACGACGACCACCGACGTGCCGGAGCGCTACGGGTACGACACCGCCACCGTCCCCGCACAAGACTGTGCCTTCGCGGAGGGGACGGACACGATCGTGCCCCTTCCGCCGGAAGGCACTCGCGCAGCCCCGGAACAACTGTGCGTGGATGTCTCCACCTCCCCAGACCCGAGTGGCTGGGCCGCACGAGTCACGCTCGAAAAAACGACCGCCGAGCCCACGCAGGCACGCGGCACGATCACCATCGCGCCGGCGCTTGCTGACCTCGTGATGGCCGCGCCCGAGGTCCGCGTGGTCGACCTCGATGACGACCTTCGGACGCCAACCATCGGGGCGGTCACCCGATCCGGCGATGTCTACGTCTTCGATCTGGTCTGGCCCGAAGCTCCCCGCGGCTACGGCGCTGGTGTGCCGCCGCGTCTGGTCCTCGAGACGATCTTCGAGATCGAGTGTGACGGAGAGCGGCAGCCGGTCCGTGCGCTCACGGCGCTCTACTTCTGTACGAACGACATGGAAGGAAGCGCTTGGGCCAGCTCGGGCGACCACTGCATCCAATGCGCAGCCGTCTGCGAGATGGTTGCGAGCCCCATACTTCCGGCCCGCACCGACGATTCTGTGGCGCTCGGCGGGGCCCTTCGCCTCGGGCTATGTGTCATCGGCAAGGTGCACGGCGCTCTGGTGCTCCTCGCCGAGCACGACGGCGGGACGAACGGAATCGAGTACCAGTGGCGCGCGAGCGGCGGCAAGCTCGCTTGGGTCGAGCGCGACGTGGCGCTGTGGCTGCCGCCGGAAGAGGGCGGCTCACGATCCGAGCTGCTGCAGGTCGCCGTCACCTCGCCCCATGCGGCAGCTGTCGCGAGTCTGCGCTGGAGCGCCTTCGGGTGACGGGGGCTTCGGCGTGCTCACGCCCGGAACGGCAGCATGACGCACGCCCCCCTGGCATTGTGTCTCGTGGGCCCGAACCAGCAGGAGAACCTCGGGCTTCAGTACGTGGCAGCGAGCGCCGAGCGCGCAGGCTATCGCACCGAGCTCGTGGGGTTCGATTCGCGGCGTGACATCCCCGCCGTAGTGCGTGCCGCCCTCGAGCGGCAGCCGATGGCGGTCGGCTTGGGCATGGCCTTCCAGTACGCGGTCGACGACTACCTCGACCTCGCACAGACCCTGAGACACGCCGGCTACACGGGTCACCTGACCGCAGGCGGGCACGTGGCCACGTTCTGCTGGCGGGAGCTGCTCGATGGGTGTCCGGCACTCGACAGCGTCGTCCTGCACGAAGGGGAACGGCCGATCATCGGACTGCTCGACCGATTGCGGGACGCTGTGCCCGTCGTGGGAACGCCCGGCTGCGCCTCACGCGACGGCAACGCGGTCGTGCTCGGACCGCCCGGGCCCCCGGTGCTCGACTTGGACGAGCTCGCCTATCCGGTCAGGAGCAACAGGCCCTATCTGGTCGCGGGCATCCCGGTGGCGTTCTGCCTAACCGCGCGCGGGTGCGTCGGGGAGTGCGCCTATTGCTGCGTCAGAGCCTTCGCCGCCGCGTCGGGCGCGCCCCGGTTTCGCCTGCGCTCGGCCGACGCGGTGGGACGCGAGCTCGGTGAGCTCCGTGCCCGAGGTATCCGTATCGTGTTCGTCCAGGACGATCTGTTCATCCTGCCCGACGAGCGACGGGCCGTAGACCGGCTCGAGAAACTTCGCCGAGCCTGTGAGGCCCATGGAGCCTCGGGCCTGGTCTGGTGGGTCAAGGGACGCCCCGAGTCGATCACTCCGCGCGTGGTCGAGGCGGCACGAGGCCTCGGCGTCACGCATCTGTTCCTCGGCATCGAGAACCCCGTACAGGAGAGACTCGCCTATCTCGGACGACGCCATCGGCCCGAAGACAACCGGCGCGCGCTCGATCTCTGCCGTCAAGGGGGCCTGTACACATCGTTCAACCTGATGATGTTCGATCCGGACTGCTCGCTCGAGCACGTATCGGAAACCGTGGACTTCGCTGCCCGGCACCTCGTCATCCCGTGGAACGTCTGCCGAACGGAGATCTACCCCGGAACGGTTCTATTCGAGCGGCTGCGCGACGCTCGGCGGCTCGACGGGGATTTCCGGAGCTGGGGCTACCGCATGCTCGACGAGCGCGCAGAGCTGGCTTTCCGCATTCTCCGGTCCTGTCTGCACGAGCGGGCGTTCTCGGGCGAGAGTCTGCTCAACAAGCTCATCAGCCTCGCTTTCGGCATGCAGGCTCAGCAGACTCTGCTCCCGGGAACGCAGACCGATACTCTCGCGCGGCAGGTCGACGAGCTCGGGCGCGCCGTCCGGCAGGACACCGTGGATCTGCTCCGGCGCGTCATCGACTTCGCCCAACGAGCCAACCCCACGGACGCGCCGAGTGTGACCCGCTTCGCCGTCGAGGAAGCGCTCTCGGCGGGCGCTCGCGACGCGCCGTGGCACGAGCAGGTGGATCGGCTGTGGGACGTTCTGCACGCGCGAGGGCGCCTGACTCTCCGGTCCAAAGGCAAGGTCACGTAACCCACGCCGAGCGCGTGCATCGCTCGGTGCCAGAGCGCTTCGTATTGGCGGCGCTCGTCGTCGAGCGCGTGGCCGGGCTATTCGCGATCGGTGCGCTGTCGCTTGCGCCGACGACGCGCGGCCTCACTCATCTTCTTCCTGCGCTTCACGGACGGCTTCATATAGTGACGCCGTCGCTTGAGCTCACGAAGGATGCCCTCACCGGCCATCTTCCTCTTGAGATGTTTGATGGCTCTCTCGATGCCCTTGTCCCCGACCTGGACCTCGAGGGCTCGACACTGGATTGCTTCGCTCGGAATAGCCAAGGGGCACCGCATATGGCAGAGACTCGCCCGCGCTGCAAGCCCTCGCGTGGGGCACCGCCAAGATGCGCGTAGACCCGCCGGCTGGCCAGGGTGTCCGCGGCTGCACGAACGCTGTGGGGGCCCAGTCCTTCGTGCCGGTTGGGCCTCGGCCCTGGACGGTCGCCACCCCTTCCCTCACCATCCCGGACACATGCCTGCCGGATCCCTACCGCGTCCCCAACTCATCAAGGCCCCCCACGGCTCGCGCGAGTTCGAGATCAAGTGGGAGGATGGTCGCAGCCGCCGCATCCCGCACGAGATCTTGCGCGGCTACTGTCCCTGTGCGAGCTGTCAGGGACACTCGGGCAGCGTACGGTTCGTGCCGGGCGGCAATCTCGAGCTGCTCGGAATCGAACGCGTCGGAAACTACGCGCTCAGCCTGACGTGGGGCGACGGCCACAGCAGCGGCATCTTCAGCTACCGGTATCTCTCCCAGCTCTGCGACGAGCTCGAGGCGCGTGGCACGAGCGGCCTGATTGCGTTGGGCGAGCTACCGCGGTGAATGCCTCCGCTGCGCGCCAGGTCCGCAGGGACACGCCCTTGCGCATCGCCGTCGTCACCAGCTCCTACCCCTCGGATCCACGTGATCCGAACGGTCATTTCGTCGCGGCCGAAGCGTACGCCCTGGCGGCAGGAGGCCACTCGGTCACCGTGCTGTGTCCGGGGCAGAGCCGTGTCGACGAGCAGGCGCCGGTCCGAGTCATCCGGTTGGGCGCAAGCGGGCTCTTCGCGTGGCCCGGTGCTCTCGAGCAGCTTCGCAAGAGACCGTGGCTCCTCGGGGCGGCCCTTCCTTTCGCACATCGCGCCCGCAAGATGCTCGCAGAGCTGGGGCCGTTCGAACGAGTCGTGGCCCACTGGATCGTGCCCTGCGGCTGGCCCATCGCCTTCGACTCGGACGCATCGCTCGAGGTCGTCGCACACGGCAGTGACGTGCGACTGCTGCTCGGATTGCCTGCGCCGTTGCGGCGATACGTGCTGGCCGCCTTGCTTCGCCACGGCGCACAGTTCCGGTTCGTTTCTCACGAGCTGCGCAACGCGCTCGTGGCCCAATCGCCCGAGCTCGCAGCTCGGAGCTCGGTACGCGCCTCGGATATCGTCGTCGATGGCGCCCCGAACCGGGCCCAGGCACGACGACAGCTCGGCATCGCCGCAAGGACGAGGCTTTGTGTCGTCGTGGCGCGGCTCGTTCCAGCCAAACGCGTGGCCGTCGCGCTCGGTGCACTCGCGCTGGTCCCGAGCTGCAGCGTCGTGGTGGTCGGTGATGGACCAGAGCGCGAGCCGCTCGTGCGGGACTTCCCCGGCGCTCGATTCGTGGGGCATCTACCTCGAGATAGAACGCTCGCCTGGATCGCCGCGGCCGATCTACTGATCAGCGCGTCGCGCCGGGAGGGGGCTCCCACGGTGGTGCGCGAAGCGAGGGCATTGGGTGTGCCCGTCGTGGCTGCCCCGGCAGGTGATCTCGAGCAGTGGAGCGCCGCTGATCCGGAAATCGTTCTGGTTCGTTGACCACAATGCTGTACGATGGCCGGTATGGGCCACCGACGGCACACGACGCACCGGGCACCGAGCGCGCGTCGTGCTCGCGGCCAACGGCTGACGAGCGCCCTGCTGCTCTTGCCCCTCGTCCTGACCGCCGCCTGCGGATGCTCGCGCGTCGAAGCGCCCATCCCGGACCGCCCCAAGGCCACGCCAGCCCAGCGCGAGCGCCCACCGGAACCTGCCCGCAAGAGCACGACGGTTGCAGCGCAGGACGCGGGCACGCTCGAGCAGAGCGCGACGCCCGCCGCGTCCGCACCGGGCCCCGCCCCGAGTCCGGAGCCGGCGTGCGGATCTACGTTGCCAATTCCGAAGCCAGGCAAGCGCGCCGTCGGCGCAGCGCGTGGCGTCGTCGTTTCGGTGGAAGCACAGGCGACGCGGGCCGGCGTCGCGATCCTCGAGCAGGGCGGCAATGCCGTCGATGCTGCGGTCGCCGTAGGCTACGCGCTGGCCGTGACCCATCCGAGCGCGGGGAACCTCGGCGGCGGCGGGTTCATGCTCGTTCGGCCTGCGGCGGGGCCCACGGTGGCCATCGATTTTCGCGAGGCAGCGCCCGGGCGGCTCACGCGCGAGCGCTTCGAGTCGCTGGTGATGTCCGAGAGCCGTCCCGAAGCTGCGGTCGGGGTTCCAGGCAGCGTCGCGGGGCTGAACCTGGCTCTGAAGCGCTACGGCAGGCTCACGCTCGCCCGGGTGCTCGAGCCTGCCATCCGGCTCGCGCGCAACGGCTATCGCATCGGTCCCCGTCAGGCCTCGAGTCTGGTCTACAATTGGTCTCGACTGCGGAAGAACAAGGCGGCCCTGGCGGAGTTCGGCACTTCGGAAGGCCGTCCTCTCCCGCTCGGCACGCGTCACCGAAGGCCGGGCCTCGCCGCGGTCCTCGAGCGCATCAAGGCCTCCGGAGACGCCGGATTCTACCAAGGGGAGACCGCCCAAGCGCTGCTCGCCTCGGTAGAGCCAAGCGGCTTGATGACGGCAGAAGACCTCACGAGCTACCGCGCCAAGATCCGTGAGCCCCTCGTGGGCGGGTATCGCGGGCTCACGGTACAGGTGATGCCGCCGCCCTCGGCAGGCGGTGTGGCCGAGACGCAGCTGCTCAGCATGCTCGAGCAGCTCGAGGCCTACAAGCTGCCGCGCACCTCGGGTGCCGAGCTGCATCTGTTCGTCGAGGCAGCGCGGCGCGCCCATCTGGAGCGGCGCTTGCACGTCCTGGATCCGGACACCCTGAGCGAGGCCGAGTCTCACTCGCACGAGCCAGCGTGGCTCGCCTCGACGCCGGCTCTGACACGCCACCCCGTCGACCCGAAGCATGCCACGCCGTCGTCGAAGCTCAGCGAGCTGTATGCCGGCGCCGCCCAGGAGCTCGAGCACACGACGCACTTCGCGGTCGTCGATGCCGACGGCATGGCCATCAGCTGCACGGTCACCCTTTCTTCTGGATTCGGCTCGCGGATTGTCGTGCCGGGCACCGGTATCGTGCTCAACAACACGCTCGCTGCCTTCAGCGTCGTGGGGCAGAACCAGCCGGCGCCGCTGCGGCGCCCCACGAGCTCCATGACGCCCACCCTCGTGCTCGACCATGGCAGGCTCCTGCTCGTGCTGGGCTCCCCCGGGGGCGACACCATCCCCAACACCATCGTGCAGGTCCTACGCAACATCATCGACTACGCGCTTCCCCTGGACGACGCGGTCGATGCATTCCGCATCCACCATGGCTTCGTTCCCGACGAGATCCGCTACGAAGCCGCGCGTCCGCCCCCCCGGGAGGCGTTGGCCCACCTCGAGCGCATGGGGCATCGTCTCAGCAAGAAACGCGCTCAGATGGGCGATGCCAACAGCATCCTCGTCGCCGAGACGAAGACGTGGGCATACGCCGACCCGCGAGAGGGCGGCCTGGCCCTGGCCGTCCCGGAGAAGCGCTGAGACCGCAGCACCATCCGCTCGGTTCTCCCCAATTGGCTGGCAGCCCGGGAGCAGCCTACTCGACGATCTTGTTGAGCGGGTACTCGACGATGTCCTCGGCTCCGAAGTCCTTGAGCCGAGGAATGAGGTCTCGCACGAGATCCTGGTCCACCACCGTGCTCACGCTGAACCAGCCTTCGGCCTGTAGTTTGGCCACGGTCGGGGATTTCAACGAGGGCAGCACGTCCTGTACCGCCTTGAGATGGCTTTCGTGCACGTTGAGCATCAGACCCACCCGCCCTTTCGCGGCCAGCGCCGCCTTGAGCAGCATGGCAATGATGCCGATCTTGCGCTGTTTCCAGGGCTCCGCCATCGCCGCCACGTTGGCGATGAGCTGGGTCGTCGAGTGCATGATTTCGTGCACGATGCGCAGATTGTTGGCTCTGAGCGAGCTGCCCGTCTCGGTGACCTCGACGATGGCATCGGCGAGGTACGGCGGCTTCACTTCCGTGGCCCCCCAGGAGAACTCCACTTCGGCAGAGATGGCATGCTCCTCGAGGAACTGCTGGGTCAACTCCACCGCCTCGGTGGCGATCCGCTTGCCCTCGAGGTCACGAACGCCGTGGATCGGCGAGTCCACCGGGACCGCCACGACCCAGCGCACTGGACGGCGCATCTGCTTGGCATACACGAGCTCGGCGACGCGCACGACGTTGCGCTTGAGGATCCAGTCGAGCCCGGTGATCGCGGCATCCAGGATCCCCCCTTCGACGTAGCGGGCCATCTCCTGCGGCCGGATGAGCATGCACTCGATCTCGTCGTCGTCGATGGCGGGGAAGTAGTTGCGGCTCGAGACGGAGACGCTGTATCCCGCCTTCTCGAACAGCTCGAAGGTCGCGTTCTGCAGACTCCCTTTGGGCAGCCCGAGCTTGAGCTTGTTCACGACTTGCCTCCGTACATCTTCTGGGGATCCATGAGCCGTTCGGCATCGACCCGCAGCGTTCCGTCCGGCTGGACCGTACGGAAGAAACAGGACTTGTACCCCTCGTGGCAGGCGGGGCCTCGCTGCCTCACGCGAACGATGACTGCGTCGATGTCGCAGTCCACGCGCATCTCCACGAGCTCCTGCATGTTGCCGGACGATTCGCCCTTCTTCCAGAGCTTGTTGCGCGAACGCGAGTAGTAGTGGACCTTGCCGGTTTCGAGGGTCAGGCCGAAGGCCTCCTCGTTCATCGAGGCGAGCATGAGGACCTGCCCGTCGTCGGCGTCCACGGCGATGGCAGTGATGAAGCCGCCACCTTTGGCGAAGTTCGGGGAAAACTGCGGGGGGTACATGGCTATCCTGGCTGTTCGGGTCGCGAGCTCTCTAGCACGACCTTCGCGCCGCCGAGCCGCGGGCTGTGTACGGACTGTGGACAGACTGGGCACGAGCGGGGGATAACTGAGAAACGCCAGACGGCCGGGCCGGTGCGATCGAGCCATCGGGCCCAGGCAACTGGCCAGCGGACCGACCCCGCACAGGCCCGGGATGAGTTGCCTGCCACCTTCAGGATGCCCACGCTTCGGTCTGTCCAACGCCAGCTCGGCACCGGCTGGAAGCCCCGAGGAGAACGCTGCGAATGAGCTCATCGACCGTCGCCATCGTGCGCACCCAGCCTGCCACCGTGCTCGAGGACTACCACCGGCTCATGAACCTCGCGGGCTACCAACAGGTCATCGACACGAGCAGCGACACGGCACTCAAGATCAACATCTCCTGGCACTTCTTCTATCCGGCGGCGTCGACCACGCCCTGGCAGCTCGAAGGCGTGATCGGTGCCATGAAGCGGGACGGCTATGACCCGGCCTTGATACACGGCTGTCACAACCGGACCGTGGTCATCGACGCGCACCTCGGGGAGCGACAGAACAAGCAGATCGACGTCATCCGCGCGCACGGCCTGCGCAACGTGCACCTGTACGAGGGCGAGGAGTGGATCAACGTGCGCGACGCGGTGGGCGACCTGGCCGATCGCTTTCTGTGTCTGAACGAAGTCTATCCGCACGGGTTCGGCATTCCGAAGCGATTCATCGGCGAGAACATCATTCACCTTCCGACGGTGAAGACCCACATCTTCACGACCACCACGGGCGCGATGAAGAACGCTTTCGGCGGGCTGCTCAACGAGCATCGTCACTGGACGCACCCCGTCATCCACGAGACGCTGGTGGACCTGCTCAGGATCCAGAAGAAGATCCACCGGGGCGTGTTCGCGGTGATGGACGGCACGTTCGCGGGAGACGGTCCGGGCCCGCGCTGCATGATCCCGCACGTCAAGAACGTGCTTCTCGCGTCCGCCGATCAGGTCGCCATCGATGCGGTGGCCGCCAAGCTCATGGGCTTCGATCCGATGCGCGACGTCAGATTCGTGAGGCTCGCGCACGAGCAGGGACTCGGCGTCGGCGACCCGCGCGATATCCGCATCGTGGGCGACGAGGACGCGGCGGGGGAGAACTGGCACTTCGAGGGGCCCTTCAAGCACATGACCTTCGCCTCCCGCAACCAGCACCGCATCTACTGGGGCCCCTTGAAGAAGCCGCTGGAATGGTCGCTCAAGACGTGGCTCGCGCCGTGGTCGTACGTCGCCAGCGTGAGCTACCACGATCTTTTCTGGTATCCGCTCTACGGCAAGCCCCACCTCGAGAAGGCGCTCGGCAGTCCGTGGGGACGGCTGTTCGCCAACTGGGGCGATCCGGCTACGGCCGCGGACGCTCGAGGCTACCCCAACGTCGGCGAGGCCCGCCCGGAGCTCGTGCGCATGGGGCTCAAGCACTTCCTGGAGGGCGCGCGGCTGGTCGGGATGGCGGTGGCCGAGTCGCCCGAGGCCCAGGCTCGCAAGCGCCGGGCTCAGGCCCAGCCAGGGAGCTCCTAGGGATACCGGCCCGTTGGCCCGCCGCCGTCGCGCCCCACGTCGCGACGCTTGACACGCATGGGCTCGGCAAGTAGATGTCACGCCCTCCGCGGGAGTAACTCAGCGGTAGAGTGCCACCTTGCCAAGGTGGACGTCGAGGGTTCAAATCCCTTCTCCCGCTCCGAAACAGCTGAGTGATTGAGCGAAGATAGAAGCCGGCCACG
>JAFGIS010000606.1 GCA_016929495.1 Polyangiaceae bacterium
CGTGGCCGGCTTCTATCTTCGCTCAATCACTCAGCTGTTTCGGAGCGGGAGAAGGGATTTGAACCCTCGACGTCCACCTTGGCAAGGAGCCCAGGGGCGTTCCTGCTCGTGACTAGCCGTGAAACAACCAAAGGAAACCGTGCCTAGGCGTTACAGGACGTCCCCAGCCGTGACGCCGAGGTTGGTGTGCAAGTGGTGTGCATCCGTTGGGCCGGATAGACCGAACTGGGCCAGCGGGCCTCGTCGGTCCACAAGGGCGTCCAATGGGCACCTTTCGCGGCGGTCGAGTCCGGCGGCGCCATGCTCGCGACATGGCCACGTTGAGCAGGCCCCGCGCTCAGGTCGTGCAATGTCCGCAACCTCGGCGCTACTCGACCGGCTAGTGCACCACGCTCACATCGTCAAGTGCGACCCCCGCGGCTGGCGCCTGGGCGCGCAAGGACCTAGGCCGACCCCTCCCGTCGCGCATGAACAACCACCCCGCCGTGGAGCCCCACCGCGACTGGCCGGATTTGACCTGTCCGCGACTGGCCGGATTTGGGGTGCTCACTGAGGAGTTGGGGCGGCCGCGTGAGGGTCACAAACGGTGGCCAGGACGCCGGGATGGGTTTCTGGATATCACGGGATGCCGCGGCCGCGTCAGCAGCCCGTCATCGGCTGGCGGCGATGGTCTGCCGACCCCGGGGCGCCTCTCCGCTCCTTCCCCTTCTGCCGCATGGTGAGGCAGAGCTGCCGAGGCTCGTGCTCGCTGGCAGCTCCCGAGATAGAAGCGTCTTGGCCGCTATGCGGCATGCGCGATGCCCGTGACGGATTGGCCAGGAGCCCCGCTGGCAAGCGGTTCGAGCGGCAGTGCTGCTGTCGCGCCTTGCCGGCTAGCAGGCGAAAGGGGGCAAGGCCCGCTGTCGCTTGGCGGCAAAGAACCAGAGACATCGACCGGCCCGAGCCGACATGCGGGCTAGCAGTACACGGCCTTGCCTTGCTCGGTTCTCCTTGCCCGGAAGCGGATGCTGGCATTGACGGTGCCGAAACGACTTCCGGCATGCCAGTGAAGGCTCTGACCTGCCCGAATCGACTTGCGGGCAGGTCCGACAGGCCGTCGACCATATCGTCTTTGCTTGCGGGCATGCAGCTTCGGCTGCGCTCGCCTCGCTCAGGGCTCGCTCGCAAGTGAAGCAGCCGCGACGCACGTCCCGACGACTCGCCGGCGAGTCAGTTGGGGACAGCAGCCGTCCGGCCACCTGATCGCCGCAAGGCTGGAAAGCGCCGCCGATGTCACTTTTCACACAACCGAGTGTGAACCCGAACCGATGAGGAACAGTAGATGGACCCGGATTGGGTCCTCGACATGCCGAGCATGGCCCCATGACCCCCGCCGGACTCATCCCGACCCCGACCCACGGCTCCCCCCGCTCTCAGGCGGCCTACGAGGAGCTTCTGCCAGAAATCCTGGCGGTCACCGAGGAGAGTATCCCGCCCATCCTCATCGACATCCCCACGGCCGTCACCACCGTGCTCGGTTCCCTGCCCGAGATCCGGGCATTGCGGCCCGAGATGGTCGAGTCGCTTCCCAAGTTCGACTTGGCCCAGTTCGACAAGCTCGAACAGTACACGCTGGCTATCAGTCACGCTCACGCCGTGCACCGTGCAGCTCACGGGCCGAAGCTGTCGCTCACCACGACAGCCCGCGAGCTCGCCAGGCTCAGGGACGTGCTGCTCTCGGACGCGCGGTCGCTCGCCGCCCACCAGCTCATCAAGGCCGAGCGGCTCGCCAGATGCAAGGCCAGGCCGGGCTATCGGGCGCTGGCCTACGACGTGCTGATGCTGGTCCAGGTGCTGAGGGAGGCATGGAGTGAGGTGCACGACTGCACGCCGGTGACGCTGGCCGAGCTCGACAAGGCGGGCGCCACAGCCGAGAACCTGCTGAGGGCGGTCGGTCTGAGAGACCAGGCTGCGCCGACGGTCGCCGAGGCCACGGTGCTGCGGCGCAAAGCGTTTGCTCTGTTCATGAAGGTGTACGCGAGAGCGCGGGCAGCGGTGCAGTACCTGCGCGCCGAGATCGGAGACGCGGACGACATCGCGCCATCGCTGTACGCGGGCCGAGTGACACGCAGGAAGGCTGAAGGGGAAGCGCGCCAGGGGACCCCTGCGTCGTCGGAGCCCGGCAGCGACCCCGGTGCCGTCTCACCGCCGTCGGAGCAGCCGAGCGACAACGGCGCAACACCGGCTCCTGAACGATCAGGAGCTACGGAGGCAGCAGGCCGAGCTGCCTCTGGGGCTTCGTCCAGCGCGAGCGACAATACTCTCGCCACAGTCATGCAGCTGTTCAGCACGCTGCTCGGCGGCCGCGGGCCTCCGGTTGGCAAGGCTTGACGGCGGAGGGCGATTCCAGATTGATAGGATGCTCCCTGCCAGCGCTGCACGAGAGGAACGCTTGCGCGCTCGCATTGACCCCTGCCCGCGCTCGAGCCCATTGGAAACGCCCTTCAAGGAGCGCGGCGTTTCGATTTGCGGCGAATACCGCACAAGGTGCCATCATTGTTGCGCTCTCCCGCCCAGGCTCGCAGGATCCAAGCGCCGCGCAAACGCGCGATCGTTCCCACGCTTTCTTCGCTGGCGAGTGCTCGGAGTGGTGCTCCGGGGGGTGGGGTACCACCGCGAGGGACGCACCCGTCAGCCGGCGACCGATTCGAGCAGATCATCGCCGGCCGGCGCCGGGTGGCGGCTCACCGGCGACGTCGTTGGGGCGGACCAGACTCCGCACGTTAGGCGCTACCGCCAGCGTTTCCGCCAATAGCCGGGCGCCCGCCGGCCGTGGGCAACCGCAACGACGTGCACCACGTCCCCGCGCTCCACGTAGAACAGAACGTACGGAAACCGTGTGACCTTTGCCTTGCGAAAGCCGGAGTCCTCTTCCCAGCGGGGGTACCGATTCGGCTGTTCGCCGATCAGCCGGAGCTGCTCCTCGACCCGGTCGACAAAGTCCAAACCCACGCCAGGGCGCTTGGCCTCGTACCATTGCGCCGCCGCCTCGAACTCGGCCATCGCGGAAGGAAGGAGCCGGACGCGTGTTTTCACCGCTGCCGCAATGCGGCGCGTACACGTTCCAGCGCCATATCTGCCGGGATCCCCGTGACTGCGCCGCTGTCGAGCTCGGCGACCCGGCGTTGCAGCTCCTCTGCCCAAGCCTTCGTCCACTCCGGATCGCCGGGTCCTTCGACACTGTCGAGTAGCTCGTCTGCCAGGGCGAGCCTGGCAGATTCCGGAAGGGCTAGCGCTCGTTCGAGGAGGTCACCGGCATCTGTGTCAACCATGACACCTGGAGCATAGCGCGGGCTGCAGGCCCGGCAAAGGGGCGCGATTGCGAGGTACTCGTCGTCGACGACCCTGGGGACAGACGAGGCGTGCCAGTGTGCTGGGCCATCGGGGAATGCCCAGAGCTGGACCAGCCGGGGGGATCCGAAGATGATTGCCGGGAGCGGCCGCTCGACAAGTGTGTGGACCCGACGCGGGGTCGGGATCACCTCTGCGCCGCTCGTATCGACCAGCCCCCATCGGGCGCCCTCGACGGCGCGGCCCGAGAAGTTGGCGGGGCGTCTGCAGGCTGGAGCAGCGGTGCCGACGACCAGGAGCCCGAAGAGGAGGACTCCCCGAGCCCGGCGTGCTGCGTGTAGCTGGCCGGGTAGGCCGTCGAGATGGGCCGCGCAACACACTGGCGTACCGGCGCATCGGCCACGCAGTTCGTGTGTGTAGCCGTTCTCGACGATCGACCCCCCCCGAGTTTTGACGGCGTAGACCCGTGGTGTGCTTCGAAGACACAGCTGTGGCCTTGCCGGCACTCGACCTGTGGTCGGCGCGATACCCTCTGGTGACAAGATGCCCGGCGAAGAACTCGGCGTTTGTCCGGAGTCGACGCGACGAACCGCCAGGCACGGGGATTGCTACAGCCAGACGACGTGGCAACCGTCTCACAGAACGCACACAGAGTGCCGACGAAGCAGCGCCCTTCGCGCTCCACCGTGCGGCGGTGGCGGCTGCCCGTTGCCGGCGCGATTCTTGTCTGCGCCATGGCATGGACGGATCGTGCTCGGGCGACCACCCTGGTGTGCGTCGAAGTCTATGAAAAGACTTGGTCTGACGAGCAGCGGCCCCCTGGCTCCGACAGCACTGGCGCGCGCGCGGAACGCAAGGAGACGACGCCGGGTCTACCCGAAGAGCGGAGCCTATCGCCTGGCATCGGCGCGCGTCGAAGCGAGTCAGTCCAGAAGGCGGATGCCGGTCCTTCCGCGGCGCAGGCTTCGAACGACTCTGCCCTAGGGCGGACCACGACTCAAGTCGAGCCTGGATCTGCGCGGCCGGTGTTCGGGGACGAACCGGCTGGGTTCAGCCCCAATGGCTACCTCAAACGCATGCTCGAGTACGAGATCACCCACAGACCCGGATACGAAACCGTCGCTTCTGGCTGCTCCCAGCGCGTTGTCGTCGAGCTCTACCCGATCAAGATTGGATACACGGTTTTTGCTCGGTACACGGGATTCGAACGTGAGGAGAAGGTCGACTTCGTCGTGGTGCAGGAGTTTCCGAAGCTTGCCAGCAGGATCGCCCGCGCTCTGCTCGAGAACCGTGCGATCAGCGAAACCGTGTCGCGGCAGGACGTGCTGCGCGCCGACAGCGAAGGCAAACTGCGGACCGTCGGTGTGCAAGGACACATGTTGTTCGGTCTAGGAACGACGCTGCGGGTGGCGGCTCTTCCGACCGCCACAGCGGATGGTCGAGCGGCCGAGCGCGAGCTGCGATGGCTCACGCCCGCGGACGTTCGGCTGGGGTACAGAGGCAAGTTCCAGGCATGGGGGCTCGATGCCTTCGGTCGACTCGAATTGGGGACCCGAGAGCGCAGCGTTCGGCAGAACCCGGGCGGAGGGCACGCAGACTACGCCGCCCAGGGCGGCTTGGGCTACGCTACTTGCGTTACTTCGCGCCCGAGGAGATGTCGTCCCTGTACGTCGGGGGGGGTGCGACCTTCACGATGTCCTTCTATCGGGTGATTCGCTCACGCGAACGCAGGGATGCGCAGGCTCGCGACACGATCACGGCGACGGGGCTCGAGCTCGACGCGCTCGTTGGGTACGAATTCATGCGCGCCAGCGCCGTGTACTTCTTCGTTCAAGGGGAACTCAGGGCCCCGACCTATCTCGTCAAGTTCGAAAGCGGCAATTCGCTGAAGAATTCCTACGTGCCGGGTTTCGGAGCAGAAATAGGCATGGTGTTCTGAACGACACGCCCCGGCGGCGTGTCGTCGACGATGGCCCGACGGCTTGAACCGTAGGGCCAAGCGGGGCGAACAGTGCCCTCTCTCGTACCAAGAGCCATTCGGGTCGGTCTGGTCGTTTGGCTGCTCTGCGGGGCTGCCCGGGCGGCCCTACGGACGTGTGTTGACGTGCAGGTCTCCGGCACGAGTGAGCCTGGAGTGCTTCGCCTGGTAGAATTGGAGCTCGATCGCTTCCCGAGCCACGTGCGAGTCGAACAGGGATGCTCCGCGAGGCTCACCGTCGAAGTGATGGATGTGAGCGGTGAACGAGTGTTGACGGCCAGGGTCGACGGAGAGGTTCCCTTCCGGACCGAGGTGCATCGCGGGGAGCTCGTGAAGGCCGTGGCGGAAGCCCTGCGCGTCGTCTTGCACAATGATCCGCGTGACCTCCGCGGGCCCAGGGACCGTGGCTGGCTGGGCGAGCGCGTGGCGGAGCTCAGACTCGAGGGGCAAGGCTATTACGGACTCGAATTCGCTCAAACCATGGCTCTGGTGGGGGGAGAGGTTCAGTCGCTCGCGGGGGCGACGGTGACGGCGCGGCGCGAGGCCGGACGATTCGCGCTAGGGGTTCGTGTCTCGGGAGCTTCCTCCTTCAACCCCGGCGCGCAGCATCTGGAACTGACGCAACAGTTCCTCGCCCACGTCGAGCTGATTGCGTATTCGAACGCTTCGGAGCGCACTGCGTGCTTCGCGGCGTTGACGGGGGGCTTCGAGCTTCAGCGCTTTCGCGGCCCGTCGCCGTGGGACGATGCGCCTGGTCTGCACACGGCTCAAGCCAGCGGACTGAGCGCTACCGTTCGCGCCGGGATCGAGTTGTTCCGCCTGCATGACATGCGCGCGGCGAGCTTCGTACAGGCGGACTTCCCCGTTTTCGCGAGCCGCGACATCGACGACGGGGTCGTCGACCAGTGGACCCCGAGCACGGCATTGGGCGTGGGGGTCGCGTTTTGAGCGCCGGGGGTATCCCAATCCACGAGCCGAGGGTAGCGCTATGGCGAGCTGGTGGCCAAGGAGCCGACGGCCCCGTCCCCAGCCGTGACGCCCAGGTGGTGCGAATTCCTGGCGAGGGCCGGGCGGTATCGCACCTGCGCGCTTGATCTCCGGAGGCCGGCTCAAGCAGACGGTCCCGGCGCCGCACGAGCGCGGCCGATCATGGATGCGCCTGGCTCAAGTCGGCTCGAGTACCCGCACGTTTCTCGTCTCGAGGGCGTACTCCAAGATCCTCGCGTCGCGCGTCACCAAGGTTGCACTGAGGTGTCTCGCGGTCGCGACAATCATGCGGTCGGCCGGGTCGCCGTGAAACAGCGGTAGCTCGGCGGCATCGACGGCGATCTCGGGCACCAGCGGAAAGACGGTTACACGGCTTGCGTGCACGGCCTGGGCTATCCACGAGAGCGTCGGCGCGTTCAACCTGAGTGCCCCTTTGGCGGCCAGCATGGCAATCTCCCAGACGGTTACCGCCGCGACGTAGAGCGATCCGATTCGAGCAGCCTTCTCGATCCGCGCAAGCGCCCGAGGAACGAAGTGGTCCCCATCGAGCAGCATCTTCCAGACGTGGGTATCCAGAACCAGCCGGTCACTTACGGCCATCTGCTGCCCACCGTTCCCCGGTCGAGAGGAGCTTCTCTACGGGCGCCGAGTGAAGAATGGTTCCCTTCATGCACCCGTGAACCGAACGAGGCAGGGGCTTTGTGCGTTCCGCGGCCATCAGGCGTGCCACCGGCTTGCCGTGCTTGGTGATCACGATCACTTCGCCCGTCGAAGCGACCCGGTCCATCAGGTCGAGGCACGTGGCTTTGAACTTGGCTGCTGGCACCTGCATGATGTGACCACTTTAACATGGTCACAGGTGACGCGCGAGCAAGGGCTGCCTTCCAGCATCGGTGCTTCGCAGCCTCACCGCGGCCCCGCGCCCCAAACCTCCCAGTGCCCGACGCCGGGGCAGGTCGACGGTCCGATGCGGGACGGCCCTTCGGCGACGGGCGTAGCGGTCGCGCCGTGTGCCTGGCTTCCGTGGCCCAGCGTCGCGGCACAGTCGTGGCACACCGTGTCACACCGGGCTGCGGCACACCTCACTGTGGACCGGCGGAAATCAGCGCCTGTGACGTCGTGGATCGATTCGTGCCTGCAGTAAGTCGTCACCGTCCGCAAGGAGCACGTTCATGCCCGGGCTCGAACTGTCCACCCGCGGCGGCGGATGTCACTGCGCCCGACGACTACGCGCAGGAGTGCACGATCGACATGAGTCAAACGGAAAGGCCGTCTGCACGTGCTGCGACGACGGTCCGGTGCGGGGGAATGGTTCCCATCTCGAGAACTCCAGCGATCTTTCGGCCTAGTGGCCCACCGCCGCGGCCAAGGCCAAGCACCGGGGCGAAGGGACGGCCCCGATGAGGTCGGCGTTCGACAATGCACGCCACCGAGTCCTGGCCATCGTCTGCCTGTTGGCCGTCGCCTTCGGGTTCAGTCTGATCGGGCCCGCGCTCGCCAAGGCTGGCAACTTGCTGCAAGGGCTCAGGCCCTCGCGTACGGTCGAGGTCTCGGCCGCGAAGGTGCTGACGGACGGCAGGCGCGCGCCCGAGGGCGACGACTGGAGCGTCACGGGCGCCGCGGTGTTCCAATCCGAGCGCGCCTTCGTCGAGTACGACCTCGGCAAGAGCAGCCATATCGCGGCGGCCTACCTCCAAGGCGACAACAACGATGAATACGTCGTGTCGGTCTCCGGCAATCACACCGACTTCACGCTGCTGTGGACCGCCGGGCCCAGTAGCCAGCCCGGCCTGCGCGAGCGGTTCTCCGGAGATCTGAACGGCCAAGGGCGCTGGATCCGGCTGGCGGCGCACGGCGGCGACCGTTCCTATTCAGCGACCGAGCTGCAGCTGTTCGCAGAGCGCCCGCATTCGCTGCCGCCGAACCTCCCGCAAGTAGCAGGCGAGAGCCGGCCAGCCCGGGTGCGCAGCTGCCTGCTCTACGTGGTGGCCGGGCTCGGCCTGTTCCTGTTCTGGTCCCAAGCCGCCTCGAGCCCGCACCGCATCCTGCTCGGTGCGCTGCCCGTCGCGGCCGCGGCTTGGTTCGCGCGCGAGGCCATCGACGCCGCATGGCCGCTGTCGGCAAGGGAGGTGGCGTTCGTGCGCGCGTGCGCGGCGGCAGCCGCCTTGCTCGCCGTGTTGCGACGGCTGGTGCCCGGCAAACCTTGGCCCGCGCATCGCGCTCCCGTGGCGGCCACCTTGGGAGTGGCCGCCATCGCCGCCATCGCCGCCTTCTACAACCTGGGGCATCCCCAGTTCTGGGACCACGCGCATGGCCGGCCGGAGTTCGTCCACACCGACGACATGCGCATCTACCAGCCGTTTGCGCGGCACTTCAAGGAGCTACGGTACGATGGAGTGTACCTGGCCAGCGTGCTCGCCTACGCCGAGAACCAGCGCGGCGGCTCGCTCGACTCGTTGGCCAATCAAGAGGTGCGCGGGTTGCGCGATCACCGCGTTCGGCAGGTGAGGGAGATCACCGCTCAGATCCGGGACGTGCGCCACCGGTTCACCGACCGAGGTTGGGCCGACCTGAAGCAGGACATGCGCTACTTCGAGGAGGTGATGGGGCCTGGTTTCTTGTCCACGCTCACCGACCACGGCGCGAACGCCACGCCGGTGTGGGTCTTCTTCGCGAGGCTCTTGATCGGGCATTGGCCCGCGTCCGAAACGGTGCTCACGCTCGCCGGCCTCGCGGACGCGGTGCTGCTCGGCGTGATGGCGCTCGTGCTATGGCGCGCCTTTGGGCTGTTACCGATGCTGCTCGCGATCACCGTGTTCGGAGCCAACGACCTGTACATGTTCGGAACCAACTGGGCCGGGGCCACACTGCGACACGACTGGCTGGCATTGCTCGGGATGGGCGCGGCGGCCTTGAAAAAGGAGCGTTGGGTGCTGGCCGGCGTGCTACTGGGACTATCGGCGATGATCCGAGCTTTTCCGGTCGCCGCGTTGCTCGGTGTCGCGCTTCCGGCGCTGTGGTGGCTCGGCGAACGCTGGCGCAAGGACGGTAGACCGCCGGACTTCAAGACGGTGCTGGCGGAGCAGCCAGAGACGGCGCGCGTGTTGGCGAGCGCCGCCGCGACAGTGGTCATCATGTTCCTCATCACCAGCATGCTGTACGGCTTCGGATCTTGGCTCAACTGGTGGCACAAGGTGATTTTGCTGAACCGTGACCCCGTGGTGAACGAAGTCAGCCTGCGTGCCCTGGTCGCCGGGGCCGACGCCAGCGCCGGCCGCGCGCTGGATGCGCGGGGTCTGATCTTCGGTGCCGCGTGGATCGGCTGCGCCGGGTGGGTCGTCCTTCTCAGCCGGCGGCGTCCGCTCCATCAGTCGATGCTGCTGACGATGCCGCTCGCGCTCGTGATCTGGCATCCCGCCAACTACTACTGCCACCTCATCTGCATGATGGCCTTGCTCGCAAGCCCGGCCGCCGGCAAGAGTCCGGCAACTCGAGAAACATCGGGCGCCGAGCCGCCGAAGACAGCGCCGCTCAGCGTGCCCCTCCACCAAGTGGCGCTCCCGCTGCTGGCGCTGTGTCTGGGCGGCTATTGGGCATCGCTCGATCCCGACCCGGATCGGCACTTCCAGGCATCGACCGTCCTGCTTTTCGTCACGCTCGGGTGGCTGTACACGAACGTCTCACGACGTGACCCCACGCTGAAGCCATACTTCGCCGGGTGAAGCATCGACGGAACTAGAGCCGCGACCGGGCTCCCATGCCGGCTTGGCCGGCGGGAGAGCATGATACACGTGTGGCGTCCGGCTACGCGACTGACAGGTTCTGGCAACCCGTACTGACCGAAGTGCGCCAGGACAAGCCTGGTCGAAGAGGAAGGAGGTCGTGCACTGAAACCTCGAATTGCAGCCCGCGAGTGAGAGCCGACATCACAGCAGCATTCGAGGCGCTGTCGGACGAACTCGGGCAGCGTTCGGAGCGGGCCGAAATCGTGGTCGTTGGCGGGGCAGCGCTCGTGCTGCTCTTTGGGGCTCGGGAGACCACGAAGGACGTCGACGCTTGCTTCGTGAAGCCAGAAGCGTCCCGGATCCGCAATGCCGCAGCACGCGTGGCTGACCGGCTCGGCTCCCGGAGGACCCCTGGCGGCATCTTGCTGCGAATGGTGGCGGCATGCGGCTGCGAGCTGGCAGACGGTTTCCACCGGTCGGCGTGCAGTAGCTCGATCCTGGCCAGTGGGCCGCAGTCTGTTGGCAACAGGGTATCCGGGTGCGGCTCCCGTCATGGGGTCTCTGGTGCGGTCACGGCACCTCATCGAGTCATCGAGTCTTGATGCGCGGGAACGTCAGTGATACCGACCAAAGGCCGACCCAGTCGACGCGTATGGACCGGAGGCAGAAGGGCTTCTCATTGCTGAACGAGGTACGGGCCCTCTTGGAGCCGAGGCGTGGCGTGCCAGGAAAGGGTTTTGTGGTCGTATTGGGAAGCGCGCCGAGGGAGAGTTGCGACGGCCTGAAACATGGGGTGGGAAGAAGTGCTGTGGCCGACCAACTGGCACGCGCCATCGGAGCGGAGCGCTTTTCCACAGGCGACGTATTTCGCAAAATGGCGCACGAGAAGGGCCTCACAATCACGGAACTTCACCGAGACATCCCCGACCATCCCGAGTGGGACGCCGACCTCGATCGAAAAGTGATACGGCGTATCGAGGAGGCCAAGCGGAAAGGGGAGTTCGTCGTCATAGACAGCAATCTTGCTGCTCTTCTTGGTACGCCCAATGTCGCCTTGCGAATCGACGTTTCTGACGACCTTCGGGCTCAAAGGGTAGCATCCGGTAGTCGCGAAGGTGACCAAGCCTTTGCTTCTGCCGCTGAGGCGCTCAGATTCCTCGACCAGCGGTCTGATGAAGAACTCGCGCGGTACAGAAACCACCCAGATGAACTATACACCGGCGTCGACCTGGCTGGGCCGGACAAGTACCAAGGCACTGTGGACAACAGCGGTGAACCCCGGGAGACACTGGACGCGGTCCTGAAACACCTGCTTGAGGTGCTTGGGCAGCAGCAGTGATACGCTGTTATTCCTGCCCGTGCACGACGCGGTCTCCGTGCGCCATGCAGTGGCTGCCAGCACAGTACCCCCGTGGACTCTTGCCCGGCGACGACCTTCGCCCAGGGTGATCGGCGCCCGGACTACGGTCTCGCGGGCCGAAGGACCCGTGCGTCTGTCGTCTGGCGAACGGAGAGCAACCCGTCGTCGCCTGCGGCTGAACTGAAGGCCAACCGCCGTGCCCCCCGGCTGCGCGAAGTCCTGCGCGTCTCGGTGCCGTGCCCAGATGTCCGGGCGAAGGACCTGCTTGGCCCCCGGCGAGCCGCACGGCCTTCCGGATTCCACCCCGGGCAAGTCTCTGGTAGTCAGCACGGCAAGGACTCGTGACTTCCAGCGCGTCCCCACGAGCACCAGACGAGGACAGAAAGGGCTATGAAGAGTTTTGCCGAAGCGTGTGAATGGTTGAAGGCGGCTACACCGACCGACCTGCGTGAACCGGAGTTCTCCGACAAATTCCTTTCGAATGAGAAGCTCGGGGAGGTGCCGTTCGGGGATCGTCTGGCGCAGAGCATGGCAAATGGCAGAAGGAAGCACGTTACCTACGTGATCGCGGCGATGAACGCCATTGCGCGCGGGGGACAGGACATACTCAGCGCAGTTCAGGACCGGGAAGGCCACGTCGGCATGGTTGCAGCTGGTCTTGTTCAAGACGCAACCAAGAGTGGCTTCTCCGACGCGTACCTCAAGCAGCTCCATCTGTGCTCGGCGCTCTATCACGACATCGGGAAGTCCATTGCACGAGACCGGCATCCTTATGAGGGCTATCATCTGATGAACGACCTTGCGGCAGCGGCCAAGTCCGCGTCCGACAAGTCAGAGGCCACGCTCTTCCTGGAGTGGCTCGCCGATGGGATTCGGGAGTACTCGAGCGTGAGACGGAACGAAAAGGAGGCGGAGCGTCTGCTGCTCAGT
Source organism: Polyangiaceae bacterium (assembly GCA_016929495.1). Taxonomy (GTDB): domain Bacteria; phylum Myxococcota_A; class Polyangia; order Polyangiales; family Polyangiaceae; genus JAFGIS01. The sequence continues at coordinate 12,311 of JAFGIS010000606.1, forward strand.
CTCGTACGGTACCATGATCTCTGGGGCAACATAACGACGGGTGAGGCCTCGTTGGTTTCTCTCGCTTCCGCACTCCAGCCCACAGAGGCCAGCCACCACACGCACCTGGTCTATCTTGGAAGCCTGTTCCTGCTGTCGCTAGCAGACCAGTTCGGAACAATCGGACTCGGTTACGACTACGATGTCAAGCTGCCGGAGCCGGTCCCGGCGGAGGCGGTGACACGCGCGGCTCAGGTGTGGCATACCGTCACGGGAATCCTCCAACGGAGCGAAGGTAGCGTAGAAGACGCGAGAGAGAGACTGATGAGCGCTGCGCAGGCGGAGCACGAGACGGTTCAGCGCGTCTGTCTTCTCCTCGGCGCGTCCCACATAACGGTTAGCGCGGATGAAGTGCAACGCATGCTGCAAAGCGTCTGTGGGGCTGACTTCGCGTCGTTCTGTCGCGAGTTCGGTGTTGTGCGACTGGCATATGCCTTGCGATTCTTCCGCAAGCTGAGAGACGCGGCGGTACATGCCAACAGGAGCGCGCAGCAACAAGCGGTTATGGTTGGTGAGGTACTCACCAGAGTCGTGCGCACGTTCCGGGCGCTCATCACGAAGGGTCAGGATGAACACCGTCAGACAACTATCGAGATGTCGGCGCTCACACGAGACAAGGAGCTTGCCGAAGCAATCGTGGCAAGTATTGTCTCTCGCGACATGGAGGCGCTGAGGTGGATTGATGATGAAGTGTCTGCATATCCCTGCACGTAGCAAGTTGGCTTCTGTGTGTATCACACGTTTGGTTGGAACACCTCGATGCATCGGTGGGCCCTTCCTGACTCGCCGCGGGTCGGCTGTTCGTAGTCCGGTACGGGGCCGTCTCTCGCACGGAGGTGTGCGGGCAATCTCCCGCACACCCTCGAGATCGAAGCACGTTGCGATGGAGCACGAATGCAGAGCCTTCGTGGTATGTCGTGTTTGTCAACGCCTCCTGAGCTCGGCAAACGATCGAGCGTCGACGTGAAAAGGACTCGGGTACGTCAGCGGCGACTGAGCGTCTTCATTGGTTCCTCCAGGGAGGGACTGGAGACGGCACGTCTCCTGGAAGCCTCGCTCGCGGACCTAGCGCAGGTACACGTCTGGACGGAACGATTCCCGCTAGGCGACACCACCATTGATGTGCTCTCCAGGGAGCTCGCCGGCCATACACATGCCGTGCTAGTGGCCACTGGCGACGACCGGACTCGCTTGCGGGATAAGTGGTTCACCACCGCCCGCGACAACGTCGTTTTCGAGTTCGGCCTGTTCATGGGGCGGCTCGGAAGGGGACGTGCGTTCATGCTCGCGGACCACGCGCTGAAGCTGCCATCCGATCTCTCCGGTCTGACGATCGCCACCTTCGAGAACGGCGGGAGCCTGAAACGGGCAATCAGGCACATTCGACGGGCGCTGCAGCAGGACGTCATCGACCAGGACGTACACGTGATCCAGAGCCTGCTGACTATCGTTGACCCCGCCAAGATCTGCCTCAGGAGCACGTATGCTGAGATTCTTCGGTCCCGGTATCACGAGATCCGCAACGAGGCCACGGCGCTTCGGAGACGCGGCAACTGGAGTCAACTCCTGCACGTGAAGAGCCTTCTGCGTGAATACTTCGAGTTCGCAGGCGAGTACGACACAGGGGCCGAGTTCGGCGAATCCTACGTCGAGGCTCTGCAGAACCTGGGACAGAGGTACGAGGCAGCGTGGTCCCAGGTGAAGGACGTGGGCTACATGAACATCCTGGCGGGCAGACACGAGGCGGGGCGAGCGGCCATCGCCGCGGTGCTCCGGCGGAGGGTATGGGCGGAACAGCGCTCGCCCGCGGAGGTAGCGCTCTTGCTGGGCTACGCCAACCGCTACCTCGCAGTATCGTACCATCGCGACCCCTCGTCACGGGACCTTGGAAGGGCACTGCGTCTTCTTCAGGTTGCGGAGAAGCACGCTGCCGTGCTGTCACGCACAAGCAAGGACTGGGTCGCATTGAGTGCGCGATTGCTTCGCAACCGTGGTCATATCGCCCTCGACGAGGGGGACACGACGCGCGCCCTAGGGCTCTACGCTTCGAGCCTGGAGCTGTTCTTGAGGCTTGAGGATCGAGAACACCTCGCGAGCACTCGCCTTGCGATCGCAAGGGCATTGAACGCGGAGGGCGGCGATGAAACGGAGCTCGGAGTCCATCTCTCAGCCGCAGAGGCCGCGTACGACCTCCTCGGCTCCGTCGAGGGGAGCGCCAAAGTGCAGGTGGAGTACGCCCGTTATCATCTTCGCCGCGCGCGGGAAGCACGAACACGCCAGGAGCGCAGGCGGCATCTGGGAGATGCACTCAAGGCGACCGAGAAGGCCAAGCGGGCCTTCGCGCACGTCAATGGCAGCCAGTTCCGTGACGACCTTGATGAACTCGAACGCGACCTGCGCCGCCAGCTGGCACGGACATCGCAAGATCGATCGGCTGCACGATCACGGCCTGGATAGCCCAACGCGATCTTCCAGCGAAGCGCGGTCCACAGGCGGCGGTTACGCTCTGCTACCGGAATGCGTCTTACGTCCGGATCGTCGAAAGGAACGGGCGGCTCCGTCGTCAAGGTGAGCAACATGACCTCGACGTCGTTGAACCGGTACCACAACCAGATGTTGCGCCCGCCAACCCGACGTACCCACGCTCGCCCGACGGGTTTCTCGACGGCCTCGAAGTCCGATGGCCCGGGCAGACTGTCGGCGTTGCTCAGGCAGGGCACTGACAGTGCGACCCACAGCCAACAATCGCTCGGAGCCAGACTGGATCAGTCGGCCAAACTGGCGCGCATACCAAGTCGTTACTCGAGTTCGTCGCGCCACGATTCGTCGCTTATCCCCGCCATGTACCGAACAAAGGCTTCCGTCGCTGCCGGCGACAGAAACTCGCCGCGGTCGGCGCAGCCCATCGCCTCGCGAACGTCAGCGGCGTCGTCCGGGTGGGGCCTCCAAAGCCTCGGTGCACCCTTCGCGGCGGTATCCGAATCCATGGAAGCCAAGGGTAGCGCCACGACGACCAAACGGCCAAGGAGCCTGACGCCCCGGATGGAGCCCAGTAGCCTCCGCCCCAAACAGCAAAGCCAGCCCGGAGTCGTCTCCAAGCTGGCTCACTATGCTCTCTTCGGAGCGGGAGAAGGGATTTGAACCCTCGACGTCCACCTTGGCAAAACGATTCGGGCCGTCACGGGCCGTTCCCTCCCGTTCCTTTCCGTGCCAAACACGCGCAAACCCGTAACTGGGCGTTCCCTGGGCGACCTGCGCGTGCCGGCAAGGTGGTGCTCCCAGTGGTGCTCCGGAGGGTGGGAGCACCACTGGACGAGTGGCCGATGCCTTCCTTGCGTACTTGCGTCCCCGGAAATAGTGCTCACCGTCTCTGCGGCCCGACCAACACTGGGCGCACTCGGCCAGAAAGGCGGGATTCGAACACATCGACCGCAGTGACAGGCCGCCTGAGTTCACCCTCGAGCGTGCGACCGCTCCCTCAAGCCAACTTCCGGACGAGCGCGTCCAGGTCCTGGTCGCCGTCGAAGCGCCGGGGGGCGAAGGTGACGACCCGGCCGCCGTCTTTCTGGAAGAGCTTCGCGTAGCCGAGGTGGAGCTTGCGGGTGGGTACGTTGGCGTGAACTACTTCGTCACGCGGTGGCAGTAGCGAACGCTGGGCTCTTGGCCGATCGTGCGGCGGCGCGTTCTGAACCGATTGATCGCCGCGGGGCAGGTCGAGCTCTTCGACGCGGCGAACGGGGAGAGGGCGATGAAGAGGGAAGGGTGACCGCGGTCGGATCCCAGGGACGCGGATTCGCCGAGAATTGAAGCGTCCACGCCCTGCGACGCGCCGGAACCTAAATGCCCTAGGCACTGCGGGGAACAGCGAATTTCCCGAGGTTTCGCGACGAGATGCCACGGGTGACCACGAGTTGGCACGGGTCGTGTCCGATTCGTGTCCGATTCCGGAGGGGCTGCGAAGACAACTCGCTGAGCTGGTCCAGGAGCTGGGTGACGCGCTTCGGGCAGGCGACTTGGAGGGCGCGCGAGCGGCGCACGACGGTTTGAGCAGGCTGCTCAAGGTGGGCGGAGGCGCGGATGCGCCATGGACTTGAGATTCAGGGATGAGAATCGCCGACAGGTGCATCATGGGCAGACCCGTGTCGCAAGGCGCCTGAGCGCTGGGCCCGGTCTGGACGCGACGGTGCCGCGTCTCGGGAAGTTCTGGACCGAGTCCAAGGTTCGATTCCGTACCAGAAACGTGAAACGAAGTCGCGTTGAACCCTACCGTGCGGTTCGGGCGCCCTAGCGAATCTGGAGACTGTCCGGCTGACTCGATCCGGGACACCTACATGCCACCGTGTGGGAGGTGGAGGGAGTGACGATACCCTGCAACCGAGCTCGGGCTCTCGAATGACGCACGCCAGGGCCACGGTCGCTGGATAGATTTCGTGGGAATGTAAGACCGAACGAAGGCGGGAGGTGTGGTATGGATTCTGCCGGCTGGAAACGTTGGTCGCAGGGAAGTTGGCCGCGACGTCTAGCCCCTGTCGACACACTGGGGAGCATGACCGTCGAGCCGCTTGCCAGCCCAGATGCCGCCGACGTCCCGGACGTATCTAGCAGCACCGATGGGGCCAGCTCCGGCACTTCAAAGGAGAGCGCCGCGCCGACGACGAAGCCCAGGGCCTCCCTTGTGCGAGTACGACCTCTGCGCGAGCAGAAGGATGAGCCGATGCTCTCGGCCCAGACGGCGACCGGACAAGACGACGATGGGGAAGTTGATGGGCCGACGACGAAACTATGCCCGACGTGCGACTCGAGCCACGATGACGCGTCAGATGGCAACGACGTCGCGGCACCATCGCACCGCAGCCTCGGTACCGCCGGGCCCACGGCGATATCGGAAGTGCTGTCGTACGCAAGACAGAGAGTGGCACGGTGTCTATCTCGTTCACACGCAGATCTCGACGATCTAAGCCAAGATGTGTGGCTGATCTTCTTCGCGAAGTACAAGACCGCCACGGCTTGGAAATCCTGCATCAAACAGATTGCCTCCTACGTCGTTCTGAACTACGAGCGTCGAGCCTTTCACGGAGAACTGCACGGGGTCGACGTAGAAGTATTGCCAGGCGCGGAAATGTCCCTGGAGCGATACTCCGCGTCGCGGACGATACTGGACGCACTTGCTGACCTTCCTCCTGACGTCCGGGCGTCGGTCAAGCTACTCGTGGCCCATCGCAATGGCTCGACCCTGCAGGAACTCGCGGAGGCACAAGGCACCTCCGTGGATGCACTCAGGTGTCGCTTCAATCGCCTCCCCGGTGCGCTTCGTGCTTGGCTCCGGGCGCGAAGCGTCAATGACGGACGATTGCAGCGCGCGCTCGACACGCTCGGCCTGCGAAAAACGACCAGCTAATGGGAGATGACACATGACCCTACGAACCCCAGGACCTGCAGCTGGCGGAACAGAGCCGCAAGTTCCTCTCTTCCCAGACCCCCCGACCCTGCCGAGCCAGTTCCGCCCGGCGGCGACTACTGAACGGCCGACGCATATGGACTTCGAGAGTGTTTTGCTCGATCTGGTGTTGCCCGGGCCTAGCATTGTTTTCGAAGACCTCGACCTGGAGGAATTGGAGTGCGAGACGAAATGGGATCCCGAGCCTTCGTCTGATCCGGGCGACATGTGCCTACCCGCTACGACACTGCTCGACTTGGCAATCGCTCTCTCTGAGTCACACGAGAGGATCGGAAGCAGTCGCGACGTGCTCGGCCGCTACTGTCAGGATATTGTCCAACATCTGGACATCTGGTTGGTGGATATCTGGCTGCGTGACGACCCGGTCTTCGAGCGGCTTGCGGGCTATTGCGTGGATGCGCTGGACCGGCCTCCCTCGTGTGAGATCTCTGTGGCCAGCATCGACCTGGTCGGCGTGCCCGCGGAAGGTCGGGAGACTCCAACGGACGGCTCGATCGTCCCCACCCAGCCCTGGCTGGAACAGGAACTGCGGACGCCGCCCGACGCGACGCTCTTGACCGTACCCCTTGTAGCAGCACACCGGAATCTCGGGGTGCTGAACATGGTCTCGTTGGGAAGGCACTCGTCGTTTCTCGGTTCGATTCGGCTCCGTCGCTGGCTCGCGGCGGTCGTCTCAAAGACTATTCTGGAGGCGGATGCTGCTCGCACTGAGACGGCGCACAGAAGGCTCGCGGAGTTGGGCAGCGCGGCTAGTGATTGGAACGCCTTTCTCAACGCGCTCTGCCTGAGTTTTCTGCCCAGCGTGTTTCGGTGCCAGGCTGCTTCGGCATTCCTCATGAACGACAGGAAAGACTGCATCACGCTGGCAACGAGCACCCCGATGGAGTCGGGCGCTTGCATGGCGTATTCGATTGATGGCCCGGGGCTCACGACGTGGGTAGCGAAGCACGGCTTGAGCCTGCGTATTCCCGACGACGTCGGAGAGCGGCCGGATCTACTGGACCAGTACACGCCCCGACCGCAACCCAGCGGCAGGCCGGGGGAGAAGCTACCCGAGGGGATACGCCGTCAGTTCCTCGGCGTTCCTCTGTGTTGCGGAGACCAGGTGGTTGGGGTCCTGCGTCTGTGCGGACGGTGCGACAATCGCCGCCTTTCGGCTGAGGATGAGAGACTCGCCAACAGCCTCGCCCCGCAGATTGCCCAAATATACACTTCGCTTCGCGCGCTGAATACCCGTGAACAGCGCGAAGCGACGCTTCGTCGCGTGATCAGAGAGCTCCATTCACGCAGAAACGAACACGACCTCGTGTTCGTGGTCTTGACGGCAATCACTTGTCAGAGTGGGCTAGCCTTCAATCGCGCCATCTTCTGGTCTTTCGACGAAGCGTCTGGCTGCCTGCGGCTTGAGTGTGCGCTCGGGTCGACCACCGCGGACGAAGCCAGAGACGTGTGGGAGACTCTGGGCTCGACCACATTTGAAGAGATGCTGGCTGGGAGACCTGACCCAACCGTTCTCGATCGCCCACTATACGAGGCTGTCGACAGAATCAAGCTCAGGCCGGCGGACGAGTCGGACGACCTGTTGTCGCAGGCATGCGGCGCGCATTTCGGGCTGGTTGCCGACCTGGATCGCCTCGACAATTCGAACGAGACCAATCGGGGCCTGCGCTCGGCTTTCGGTCCCCAGCAGTGCCTGCTCGTCCCCGTTCGTACGGACAACCGTCTCCTTGGTCTGTTGTACGCGGACAATGCGTTCGACAAGAAGGCCATCGGAACTTGCGGTCTTGCAGCTTTCTCGGAAGTTGCTGTGCGCGACCTGGACCGTACCGGCACTCGCGAGCTACTGCTCGACGCCTTCGCCGGTCACCTGGGGACCGCAATGCAGGCACTTCGCGAAAACAAGACTCAGCTTCGCCTGAATCGGTTCAACGACAAGATCGCGAAGGTGCTCAAGGAGGGCGGCGACCGCGATTCGGTCACAGCGCGTGTTCTCAGAGTCACACAAGAAGTCCTGGAGGTGGATCGTCTGGCCCTCTATCACTGCGACTGGCCGGATAGAGCCCTGCATCTACTTGGCTGCGTCGGGTTCTCCCACGCCCCGCGCACCGCACCCGACGACCAGCCGATGATGGACGCAGCCCTGCAGGGTTTTCCCTACTTCACCTCCGAGGCGATCGACAACAGCGAAATCGACCATGACTGGCGGGAACAACTCGATCTTTCTGGTCCCACTCTAGCGTTTCCGCTTGAGGACGCATACGGCGTGAGCGGCGTTCTCGTGGTAAACGATCCACGCTTGACGCAGCGCTTTCATTCGACGCTACGCGGGCTGTCTCCCATCTTGGGCGTCGCAGTATCGCGAATCGCTCTCACAGACAAGTTGGTGCTCTCTGAGACGATTGTCCGATTGCTGACAGATATCCCTCGCGAATTCCGCTTGTCAGGCGATGAGGAGAGCTTCGCAAACAACATCGCGCTTCGACTCCGGGACATTGTCCGAGGCTCGCAGCTGTGTGCGATCTACAGACCGAGGGGAGAGCAAAACAACGGTAGGACGTTCGAGCGACTGGGCTATGCAGGGTATCCGAAGGACATCCGACGGCGAGTGGTCGTGGCACAGACTGGCGCTGCACGTGGTTTGACGAGCCATGTTCTGACCGGGCAAATCGTGAACGTACCGTCCGTCACAGAAGATGCTCGATGGAGTCGCTTTGAGGCGGAAGCACTGGCAAGGGTAGTGGGCACGGAGCAGCGCGCGTTCCTGGGCGTACCACTGGTCGATTCCAACAAGAACGTTATCGGGGCGGTCACTCTAACCAGTGGCCGACGCTCCGGCGAGCATCTGATGGCGTTCCGGCCCGCTGAGGTACAAGTCGTCCTGGCCGTTGCGCAAGGGCTGGCGACAGTCCTGGAGTTGCGAGACTCGGAGCACAGCATGCAGTCTCAGTTGCGTACTCGAGAGAATGAACTTGATGAACGCATTCGGGCCGCACATGCTGCAATGGACAGTCTTAGGCACGTCTTGCTTGGAATCGGAAGCATGACACAGCGGCTGCCCGGCTGGGTGCATCGCTGGCAGGACCACTGCGAGTCAATGCTGGGACTCGTCGCGCAAGAAGTTCGCGGGCTGCTAAGAGCAGAATTCGTTGTGGTTGTGTGCTGTGATCACGACCGCTCGTGCGTTGTCCGGGGGGAGAGTGGTGATTCGTCGCTGTGGAGGGAAGCGGCTGAGGAACTCGGAGATATGGGCACGCTTCAGCGCATAATGCAGGCAGGGCGTACAGAGTCATTCCGTTCGAAGGATTCATTCGCTTTGCGCATGGTCTTGAGAACGGACGAGGCGCCAATCGGCACCATGCTCGTTGGTGGTCCGTTCGTGGAACATTGCGCAGCGGGGGAAAGGGCTGTGTTGGAGACGGTGGCGGCTTGGGGAGCGTCCATCATCAAGCTCTGCACGCAGGCTCGGCACGAGACGGCCCCGCCAGCCTCGGTGAGAACCCTGACTGCAGTAAAACGTAGTGTCGCAGGAGCTGCGAGTTGATCGTACAAATGTCGGGATAGTCAGTCGACGGTCACTCTCCCTCACGGATCTCTCGTGAGGGCGCATCGTGGCCGAAGGCCACGTTGCTCTCCGGGATCCGCGGGCCTCCTGCTTCTGATCAGAGCACTGGTTTCATGTCGGGCTTCTGGTCAACGCCGACTTGGCCTGCTCTTCTCGGGCCGCTGTATCCTTCATTGTTGGTGGTCCCTGGCAGGGCATTGTCGGTGGTCCCTTGCCCGGGCCCCGGCCTTGTCCGGGAAGGTACCCCTTCCCGGACATAGAGGCCCAACCACCCGAAACTGCAGGCGGGGTCAAGGGTCGCCAGCGGCGACGAGCGAAGCGAGAGTGCCTTGACGCCGTCTGCAGTTTCGGGTCCAGACCGCCATGGGAACCACCGACAGTGAAGTATCGGATCGGCGAGACCGGCGCACAGGCCCAGCATCGCGGAGGCGGACACGGTCTCCACTGGGTCTACAGGTCTAGGGCTGCGCGACCCGCACTTGGCCTGAACTCCGCACCGGCGGTGCCGGCGACCGGTACATCTGTGCCGCAGTCGCTGGGCGTGTCGACGCGCGCGATCTTCGGCGCGCTCGGGACACTTACGCATTGTGCGGCCGACGAAAACCGCCGCGGATGCCCGAACCAGGAGTGCCCACAATGAACACCGCAATGTCAGAGATCGGTCTAGTCATTGCCCTGCCGGAGGAGTTCGAGCGCCTATTGGCGCTATTCGGCTCGGGGTTCAGTCAGGTCCACGACCCCGAGCACGGCGAGTACTACTATGAGCTGCATGTTTCAAGCGGGGCAGGACCGTGCCGAATTCTGGCCGCAGTCGTCGGATCAATGGGCACCGACAGGGCTGGGAGAGTCACCGAGCGCCTCCTTCAACACCGCAAGCTCGACACGCTCGTCACGCTTGGGATGGCCGGCTCGCTGCACGACAGCCTGAAGCTCGGCGATGTGATCATAGCCGACCAGATAGACAGCTACTTGAGCTCAGCCAAGGCCGTTGGGGGAACTGACGCCGAGTTTGAGGTAGAAAGGAGGGGTTCAGTGTACCGAAGCGACCACGGACTCGTGCAACGAGCAGTCAACTTCCCGTTCGTCGAGCACGTACTCCATAGTCGTTGGCAGCTCGAGTGTGCCACACGAGCAGAAAAAGCAATCCCTTCGCGACTGCTCCAGGAGCTTATCGCTCGCGGTCTGATCCGACAGTTGCCCGAGTTGCGCGTAGGACACGTAGCGTCGGGTCCGTTTGTAAGTGCATCGACAGGGTTCAACAAGTGGTTGCAGCAGAGAGATGGAACCTTGCTGGCAATAGAGATGGAAGCGGCTGGCTCATATGCCGCCGCACACGAACGTGCCTTGCCGCCGCGGGTCGTGGCGATTCGTGGAGTCTCGGACTTGGCAAACGAAACCAAGGACGCGCTAGAGAGTGTCTCGGGTGATGCGCTTCGGCGATACGCGATGGAAAACGCTGTCCGATTCTTGAGCGCCTGGATGGCTGCTGGGACGCTCTGCAACCTCGAGGCAGCACCGTCAGAGCACGACGTCCTCGCGAGCAGCGAGGTAAAGGCGGTTCCAACTCTCTTGGGCAGTCAACTTCATCGTCTGCTCATCGAAGCCATGCTGGACGTTGGCCAGCCGCAGGACATTCTGTCGGGGCTTCGCGTGCTTCTCGTTGAGGACGATGCCATTGAGAGACGGTCTCTGTGCCGTATTCTTGAACGTGCAGGTGTTCTCACGAGGGAGGCATCGACTGGCGAGGAGGCTCTTTCCATGCTCTCGAACCATCCATGCAGCGTGGTGCTCAGCGATCTTCATCTCCCGGGGATGGACGGATTCGCGCTATGCAGGAAGATCCAACGCAAGTGGCCGAACGTCCCGACTGTCATCGGTAGCGGGTTCGGTGCGAGCGATATGCGTCAGGACGTGGAGGACTGCGGTGCGGTTGCCTTTGTCAACAAGCCCTATCACTCCTCAGTACTGTTCGCTGAGCTTAGGGAGGCCGCTCAGTGCCATCGGCTCCGGCTCGTTGCTGCCGAAACGTGGCCGCATGAGTCCCAGACCTGGGTGATGCTGAGTCGATGCAGGCGCGCAATCGCGGAGTTCGTCCAGCACAACGGTTCCCAGGAGCTGTTCGAAACGGTCATGCGTCACAAGGTCAAGGAATGCGTACACAGCTGGGCACGGGGCGCTGTATCTGGTACAGGTTGCGCGGACGGCGCAGAAAGGCTTCTTCTGCAAATTGCGAAACTCAGTGAGATCATGATGCGCCTCAAGCACGGCGTGCCCCTCGGTCTAGGCAAGTATCTTGAGGCGATGAAGGCGGATCTCGAAGACGCCTACCCGGAGCTCATCGTGCAGGTGACGGTACCGCAACAACTACACGTAGAGGGGCTGCCAGAGGTATCGGCGCTGTTCCTTCTCGCCTGCATCGAGCTCGTGGACAACGCGAAGGACGCACTCAATGGTTCAGGCCAGATCCAGATCGAGATACGCGAGCACAGAACTCTTCCGAAGGTTTCACTCAAGGTCTGGAACTCGGGGCCCCCGATTCCTCCGACCTACCTTGACCAGGTCTTTCGCGAGGGCTTCTCGACCAAGGGCGAATGCCGTGGCATGGGGCTGTCACTCCTCCGTCGTCTCGCGCGACGGTTCGACGGCGACCTGGGCCTCGGCCGAAGACCGGGAGTTGAGTTCGTCGTCACTGTACCATTGTCGAATCAAGGGCTGGACAGCGCGCAATCGACGATCGCGGATGCGCGCGAGGGCCTAGGCGAACCTAGACAGGTCAGTCAGATTCATCTTCTTGGCAGCGCCGCACATCTCGGTCGTGTCGAGCGGATCGCTCACGCCATCGGTCAGTCGACGCAAAGAGAGACATTGAGCCGCCTTGTCGGAGTACCCCGTTTCTGACGCAACCGACAAATCTCAGCGTCAATGGTCGTGACGGTTGCCCAATCCTAGGTCAGCGGACCTGTGGTCGAGCGGCGACGCGACCCATTCTCGCGGCAACATGACTCGACCGCACCGGATTGATAGTCCGGCGCCCCACAACCCCTATGGCCCAGAACTTGGCCGCGACTGCTCACGCCGCCTCGCGGTAGTAGAAGTTGAGCAGTCCGCCGAGCTGCAACCGGCATCGACTGGGCCCAAGCGTGGCGTTGTTGTTGCTCTGTGACGTAGCCGGCCTGATGATGCGACCGCCGGGGCCTTGGCGGTAGCGAGCCGTGAGATAATGCTCGAGGGAAGCCCCGATCAACTCTCGCGCAGCCCGCCAAAGGATGAAGTCAATCACCGACGCGCTCCCTTCCTCGACCCCACCACTTCGATGATCCGCCTCGCCAACGCCGCCAAGTCACCCCTCTCCGCCATCTCCGCCAAGTGCCCCTCGCAGAATCGCTCCTTTCGCACGTGGACCGTCGTCAGGCGCCTCAACATCAGCAGATCCGCCGTCGCGATTCCCTCGGAGGACTCGCGAAACTGCCGCCCTTCGGGCGTCTCTAGCCACGCGGGCCAGTCGAACGAGAAGACCAGATTGTGCTCGTACGCGACCCGCTGGAATGCCTCGACGTGCGGCTCGTACCGCCAGATTGGCATGACGAACACGCCATCGTCCGTGGGCGGTCGCTCAACCAGCTCCCCATGCGGGCCTGGACCCTCCAGCGCTGGCAGCAACGCTTCCAGCTTCTCGACAAGCCCTTCAGTCACCACGTCCGGCGGACACTCTGTGGCGTCGTGCGTCACTGCCGGCGCGGTCATCGCCGCCGCCTTCTGCGCGCCCGCCACGTCCAGCACGTTCTCGACCACGAGCTTCGCGAACAGGGCCTGCGGCAAGCACGGGTCGAACTTCGACATGCGCCCCCTGGCCCCTGCTCCCTCGGCGTGGCGGCTCGCGTCCTCGACATCCGGGCCGCCCCGCACGCTGATGTCGCGTACGAACTCACGCACGGCGGCGAGGCTCCGCCCCGCATCCTCCTTGAGCGTGATGGACGTGTTCTTGCTGACGACCTTCTCGCCCAGCGCGGATTCGAGCATTCTAGCGAGGAGTAGGTTCGCGGCGCCGCCGGCGAAGGTCCACCAGGTGATCTCCTCCGAGTTCTGAACGAAGGGAGCAGGTTCGTCCTTGAGGAAGAGAAACTCGGCCCGCTGCGTCTCCATCACGCGCCGTGCCCGTTGCGACAAGGCCGGATCGTCCTCACTGGCCAGAAGGACCTTCCTCATCGCCTGGCAGAGCTCGAAGCCAAGGAACTGAGCACCGCCGACCCATCGTGGGGCACGCCCCTCGCGCGCTGGCTGCACCACGCAGATCCCGCGCTCCCACTCGATGGTGATGATCTGCCATGCGCGCCCGCCGAGCATGAAAGCACCACGCTCTGCGTCCGAGTCAATGGCCGCAAGGAAGCTCGCGTCCACCGACCCCACCTCGTCCTGACCGGCGCGAACCGTCACCATCCGAGGACTGTCGAAGACCGCGTACAACTCGCGGAAGTTGGCTCTACCGTAGCGACGCTCACCTTCTCGACCCAACCAGAGCTTCCCCTCCTGGTCGGACAAGATATCGCCTTCCAGCATGTGCGCTTGCACGGCCTCCCGCTCGGCGGCCGTCACCTGACCCAAAACGGTCGCACCCTCCAGCCAGGCCCACCAGTCGCCTCTGCCGACCCCGCCGTGCTGGACAGCCAGCGCCATCAACTGATGAGCGAGGATGTGGTAGGCGGCCTGCGAGGGGGTCACCGGCTCGACGAAGCCCTCTCGGAAGAGCCGAACAATCGCCGAGGCCTGAAGAACAGCGGACTCTTTCGTCGCCAGGAAGGTGCAGTTGGCAGCCCCTCCTCGACGGCCTGTCCGCCCCATGCGCTGGAGGAAGCTTGCGACGCTCGGCGGGCTGTCGATCTGCAGGACGTGATCGAGGTCGCCTACGTCGATGCCGAGCTCGAGCGCGCTCGTTGCGACGATGACGCAGTTGCTGCCTTCGTGGAAAGCCCGCTCGGCGTCGTGGCGCTCGCGAGCCGACAGCGAGCCATGCGTCACGAACGTCACGACCTCGCGCTGGCCCAACAGGTTGCCGAGCTGCTCGGCCTTGCTGCGAGAATCCACGAACACGAGCCGCTTCCGACCAGGATGTAGGAGCTCAATGACGCGCGCCGCGTTCTCGAGCCCCCCGACGTAGTCCAGGCTCAGCTCCGGCTCACGTCCGGTCCCGCCGGGGTTCACGATGCTCCGGTCTCGTTTCGAGCTACCCTGAAGCCAGCGCAGGATCTCATCGGGATTGCCCACCGTCGCGGACAGCCCGATGCGCTGGATGTCGCGTCCACAGAAACGGGTCAAGCGCTCGAGCAGCGCGGAGAGGTGTGCCCCCCGGTCGTCATCCGCGAATGCGTGGACTTCGTCGATGATCGCGACACGTAGTCCAGCGAAGAGCTGTCGCGCCGGGATCCGCCCGCTCATCAGCATGGCCTCGAGTGACTCCGGCGTGATGAGCAAGATATCGGTGGGGTCGTCGAGGAACCGCTTGCGCGCGCTTTGCGAGGTATCGCCGTGCCACTTGAACGCGCGACGGCCAACCACGCCAGCGTACCTCGAAACCCGTGACTCCTGGTTGTTCAGCAGGGCGCGGATGGGGGAGAGGTACAGCACCGATACGGGCCGCCAGTCCTCACTGTCCACCATCGACAGAACGGGAAAGAGCGCTGCTTCCGTCTTGCCGCCTGCCGTTGGTGCGAGCACCACGGCGTTCTTCCCGTCGAGAAGGGTGTCGATGGCCTGAAGCTGAACGGGGCGCAGATCTCGGAAGCCGAGACCGTTGACGATCTGGTACTGGAGGGCTCCTGAGAGGCGGTCAAACGAGGACATTCGTTAACAGAGCTCTCCTCGCGCGTCCGAGACGCCTCATATCCCCTCCTTGGGTTCCGAGCCCACATCGAGCTCGATATCATCCACCGACCGCGTCATCCCCGCCGCGCCACGCTCCTCGTCGGTCATCTCGTTGGCGCGAACGACGAGCTCGTAGTCCTTGCGCGGGTCGAAGGTATCGTGTTCGTCCACGCGGTCGAGCATATCGACCAGGCGTTTGAGATAGATACGGGGGGCGACGCCGACCTTGCCGCCGAGCTTGCCGGTGACGCCGATGGCGAGCTCTCGCAGCAGGGCGTCGTCTACGCGGCTTCGGAGCCGATCCTCGTGCTCGGTCGGGTAGAGCTCGCGGATCCGTTGGCCGACCTGGACCATGCGGTCCTGGTTGAATGGGTGCAGGCGGATCTGCACCGCGCGACTGCTGTCATGCTCCGGGTTCTTGCCGAACTCGGTGTGGAGCCTTTGGGCCAGAGCCTGCGAGCGCTGCACGCCTTGGGGCCCATCGAAGAACTGCGGGGTGCCCGCGATGAGCAGGTAGAGGCCCGGGTACTTCCCGTCGGAGACCTCCTCTGCGAGCTGCCGTAGCGCGTTCAGGCTCTTTTCCCGGCTGTCGGCGCGAACTCGCTGGATGGTCTCCACCTCGTCGAGCACGAGGACGAGCCCCTTGCGCCCGGTCTGCCGGAGCACCTCGAGCAGCCCTCGAACGAAACCGGCGGCCCCGAAGTGATCCACCTCGCCAGCGAGTCCCGCGGCACGCTTGATGTCCGCGCCGACGTTCGGCTGCGCCATGAGCCAGGCGACGAGCCCCTCTGCAATGGCATGCTCGCCGCGAACGCGCGCGGTGTGGGCACGCCGCAGCGCTGCGGCAAACTGAGGCTGCGTCGCGCTGACGGCGGCTAGCCGCTTCTCGAGCAAGTCGCCAACGGCCTGCGCTACCGCCTCGGCATCGTTCGGGTCGACACTACCGCTGCCGAGGATCTCGTCCTCGAGCGAGAAGAACCACTTGTCCACCAATGATCGAAACGCCCCGCCGGACCATTCGGACGTCTGTAGCTGCTCCACCGCCCGCCGGTAGACCGTCTCCATGCGATACAGCGGCGTTTCGGACTCGGAGATCTGCACCAGTGTGGTCGCGAATCCCTTGGCTCGGGCTCGGTGCTCGAGCCATCGGGCGAAAAATGTCTTGCCGGCTCCGTACTCACCTCGAACGGCTTTGAACTTGCCGCCGCCGGCAGCGACGCCGTCGAGTTCGTCGTCGAGGGTCTTCTCGAGCCGCTCGAGCCCGACGGCAAAGAGCTCCAGTCCGCGTCGGGGCACGGCCCCGATGCGCAGCGCATCGATGATCTCCCGTCGCTTGAGCGGACTCGGCTGGCTCACAACTTCACCTCGAACTGCTGCTCGAGCTTCTCACGGTCGAGCCGGACCTGGTTACTTACGGAGTCGAACTCGAGGACAGCATAGCCGTCCACATTGAGCACTTCTTGGAGATTGGACACGAGCCCACGCACGCGGAAGGGTAGGTAGCCCATGACCGGGGCGAAAGCGTCGCCAGGGGCGTAGCCTCCACGCTCCAGGAGGTACTGGACGGCCTGCACGACGAGCTTGCGCGTTGCTAGCTTGGGAGCCCTGGCCTCGAGCATATCGCACTTGGCGAAAGCGGAGTCCATGTTGGGCGAGGGCACCGCTCCTGACGTCTGGGGCAGCGCCCTTGGCGGCATTTCGTGCGGAGGTTCGTGCGCAAGGCCCAGCGTCAGCTGCTCTTCAGGCGGCGGTTTCGACTTCTTTCGTCGGACACTTGGCTGCTTGGGCGTCTCATCGGCCTCGGGCTGGCGGGCTCCGACCTCGTAGTGCCACCATTCGGGCACGTAGGCGCCCATCGGCACGAGGGCCTTGTCCCCTTCGGCGGTGCGTTGGATGGGATCGTCGAACGTGAGCAGAAGGCACGGCGCGACCACCTCGGCCAGCGTCGCCCCTCCGTGTTCACCCGCGTGAGTCGTGCCCCCATAGCTCGTCGCGTCGTTCGTCAACAACACGACACCTTCAGCTCCCTTGGGGGCGTTCACTGCGGACCCGGACACCGCAACCTCGTACTCCTTCAACTCGTCCGAAGGGCCAGCCCAGGGCCGCCACCGCGCGCCGCCGCCGGTGCGCGCACCGACGTTCTCGAGGCGCCCGCCGGGCACGTGACCGTGGTCGCTCGCGAAGAGCACGGCACGCCCGGACTCGCGGGCACACTCGAGCAGATCCACAAGCGAGCTGATGCTGCTCACTGTCCAGGTGTGCACCACCTGCTTGCTGCTCTTGAGCGAGTCGTCGACGGCGTTGATGACGATCCCCACCACCCGTTGCGACGTATCCCGCACCAGATGCAGGGCCTCGGAGGTCGCGGCTCCGAAGCTCGTGTGCCCGGAGCTTCGCAACAGGAGCCGCGGCACCGCGGCCCCCTCGAACAGAGCCTTCACCTCCCGGTGAGCAGCAAACCGCTCCGGGTCCTTGGCCGTATCGCGCACGTCGCCTGGACCCAACGGCTTGCCAGCGAAAAACGCGGCACGGCTCGTCTCGGTCACAGTGGGGAGATTGGCGAGGACCACCGGGTAGCGCTGGCCGTCAGTGATGCGTCCCTCCTTGGAGACGTGCCAACTCGCCGGGCCCCATGCCGGGGCACGGCACCCGAGCGACTCCAAGAGCTCCACCGCCTGCGCCCAACCCATCCCGTCGACCAGCAGCACGAGCAGTCGCCGGTGCTCCGACTGCCCAAGGAAGCGCACGCCGATCCGCTTGAGTGCCTGGTCGATGGGAAGAACCACCGAAGCGGGCCGTCCGGCTCGCACCCACTCGACGAGCCCCCGAGCGAAGCGCTGATCGAGCTCCTGACGAGCGCGGTCCACGGCCTCCACGACCTTCTGCACCCCACGACCGAAGGCCCCCTCGCTGCTGCCTCGCGCCCGCTCCCGTGCGAGATCGAGATAGCCGCCCTCCTCGGCGTACCATTGCCCGAGCACCTCGGTGACGGCGTGGGGCTGCGGCGGGACGGGCAGGTTCTCGTCGGGCCTTGCCGTCAGCCAGGAGAGCAGCCGCACCGCCATCTCCGCCCGCTTGGCGGTTTCGGTGTGTGACTCCTCCTTGAACAGGGCATGGCCCTCGAGCGCCCGGCGGGCCTTGCGCGCCGCTCGGAGTGCCTCCTGACTAGGATCGGCGGCGCCTTGCGCCAGCACCTCACCGAGGGCATCGAGGCGCATCTGCCACGAAGACGGCAGTCGCGTACTGGCACGCAGGGCGTCCCGCACCTCGGCCTCGACACTGCGAGCGTCGGCTGTCTGTACGATGGCCGCCGCTTCTGCGGCGCCCGAGGTTCGCTCCAAGGCTCGAAGCGCAACCCCGGCCGCCTTGCCGAGAATGGCGGCCACTTGGAGCGCTTCCTCGTCGCTGCTGCACCCGAGCTCGTTCTTGGCCACGAGTCGCATCCACATGCGGATGCCCACATGTTCGGTGCCCACCAGCGGCTCGAACAGAATGCCGAGCTCCAGCGCCGCTCTTGCGCGCCCAGCCTCCCAGAGCTTCCACACGATGGGGCCAGCCGCGCCAAGGCGGGCTCCGAGGTGGTCGAGCAGCTTGTCGCGCACGCCAGCAGCCCCATCGCGCTCGAGCTCCTCGAGCGTTTGCGGCCCTCGCTCGTTCATAGCAGCCCAGCCGAGGAAGGTGTCCAGCGCCAGCCCGCCGTCGACGTCGAGCCCGAGATCCTGGGATAGCCACGCTTCCCACATCCGATCCACGGTGAGGCGCCCAGCTGCGACAGGGTACTCGGCCCGAGGGTTATTGGGTCGGAGCAGGTAGGCAGAGAGAGGACTGCCGAGCGCTGCGCCGTCGACCTCGGTGACCTTGAACAGGTTGGCGAGCCGCGTCGCCGCGCCCACGCGGAAGACC